>JAUMWV010000003.1 GCA_030529455.1 Propionibacteriaceae bacterium
AGGCCCGCGCGCCGAGGCGGGGCTCCCACAGGGCCAGCAGCCGGGGGAGCTCGGCCGCCAGCGCGCGCTTGCGCCACGCCGCGACGGCCCCTGCCGCCTGCTCCGGGGCCGGTACGGTGACCACCAGGGCGTCGCCGTCCAGGCTGGCGTGGGCGCGTCCCGGCGCGAGTCGCACGTCGAGGCCGACGAGCCGCCCCCACACCCGGACGCCCGGCTCGTCCGGTGGGATCAGCCGCCGCCGGGCGGCGACGATCCAGTCGGCCTTGGCGGTCACGAACTCCAGCACCCGGCGCTCGGACATCCGGCGGGGCGCCGAGACCCGCACGGCGCCGTCTCCTGGGCGCACCGTGATCCGCAGGCGCACGACGTCGCCGTACCGCACGGTCACCGGAATCCCGGCGACGGTGATCTCCTGGCTCCTCGGGCTGGACACGCCCCGATGCTAGCGGTGCAGTAGCCTCGTCGCCATGACAGCTGAGGCCCTGCCCCGCACCGCCCCCGCTCCGTCCTGGCGATCGAGCTTGGGCCTGTCCCTGGCTCTCGTCGGGGCCAGCAGGCTGGTGTTTTGGCTGGCGGCCGGGGTGCTCCAGCGGGCCGGTGGGGTCCTCCCGGCGTCGGGTTTCGAGAGCGGATGGCCGTGGCTCTTCGGGGTCTACGCCCGGTTCGACCACGGCCACTTCCAGCGCATTGCGCTGGGCGGATATTTCCAGCTCGACCAGGGCAACATCGCCTACGACGAGGCCTTCTTCCCCGGCTACCCGTTCCTCGCCCGGGGCATCGCCGCGCTCTTCGGGGGCGGGGAACCCACCACGACCACGGCGATGTCGCTGCTGACCTGGGCTGGCCTGTGGCTGGGCGCGGCCCTGCTGATCCACCTGGCGCGCCGCGGCGAACTATTCGGCGCTGACTGGCGGCTGGTGGCTTTCGTGGTGTTCTTCGGCCCCTGGTCGGTGTTCTTCATGGCCCCCTACTCCGAGGGCCTGTTCCTGGCCTGTGCGGTCGGGGCCTGGACGCTGGCGCGCCGCGAACGCTGGGGGTGGGCGGTGGCGCTCGCCTGCGGGGCCACGGCCTTGCGGATCAACGGGCTGTTCCTGCTGCCGATGCTCGCGCTGATGATGCTGTCGGGCCGCTGGCGGGAGCCGCGCGCCTGGGCGAGGGTCTCGCTGCTGGTCCTGCCGTCGCTGCCCCCGGCGCTGTACTTCACCTATCTGTGGAGCGTCACCGGCAACTGGTTCACCTGGTTCGAGACCCAGAAGCACTGGGGCCGGACCGCCACGGCGCCCTGGGATTCGCTGGTGGTCAGCATCAGGCTGATCGGCGAGGCCCCCCAGTTCGCCTTCCAGCGCACCATGGAGGTGCTGGCGGCCCTGGTCTACCTCCTCGTCGTGATCCAGCTGGCGCGGTGGCGGCGCTGGGAGCTGGTCCTCTTCACCGCACTGACGCTGTTCAGCCTCACCACCAGCCAATTCTTCCAGTCCATCCCGCGTTCGATGCTGAGCTGTTTCCCCGCGCTCGTCGTGATCGCCTGGTGGCTGACCAGGTTCCCGTGGTGGCTGCGCTGGCTGTGTATCGGGCTCGGCAGCATGATCCTGGCCCTCAACGTGACGACCATCCTGGCGGGCCGCTGGACCGGTTGAATCCCACCCGGCTCACCCCGGGTTGGGTCGGCTGCGGCGAGCCCGGGCCGGGTTGGCGGCCCGGCTAGGCTAGAAGGGTGACTGACTCGCCCTGGCCAGACGATCCCCGCCCCGACGAGCCGACCCCGACCGCAGAGCTCGGTACCACGGAGTTGCGCACCCAGGTGCTGGTGGGCGGGGAGACCGTGCGGCTCGGCCCCGCCGACCCGCCCCATGTCGGCGACATCCGGCTGCACGGGCGCTTCGAAGGCGGCAACCGCTCGACGCTCAAATACTGCGGGCGCAGCCCCAGCGGCTACCACTTCGTCAAGGTGCTGGACGACGAGTCGCTGCGTTCCGATTTCGACAACGAGGTCGGGATCGCGGCCATGCTCACCGATGTCGCCAACCTGCCCCGGTTCACCGGCTCCGGCACGGTCGTCGTCCGCGGGCGACCCCGCCCCTACTATGCCCAGCTCCTGCTGGAGGGGCCGCTGCTGCTGACCCAGCTGCATCCGCGGGGGCTGGATCCGGGTCGGCTGCTGCAGCTGGCGACCGACCTGGCGAACGCGATCGACGGGTTGGCCAGGCGGGGCATCGCCCACGGCGACATCAAGCCCGAACACATCATCGACCAAGGCAACACTGACCAGGGCCACTACGTGCTGGTCGACCTCGGGTCGGGACGCTCATCCGACCCGGCCAAACAGCCTTCCGGTCTTCGCAACACCGGCACGCCCGGCTACCTCGCGCCGGAGCGGCAGGCCGGTGGCCCGCCCACGGTCCCGGCCGACGTGTTCTCCTGGGGGCTGGTCGTGCTGTATGCGGCGACCGGCCAGCACCCGCTGCGCGGCGGCGCCCCCGATCTCGCGGCCGATCAGCTCGGCGCGCGGCTGGCCAGGCTGCCCGCGCCGTTGCGCGAGCTGGTCAAGGCGGCGCTGCGGACCAACCCCCATGAGCGGCCGTCGGCGGCGGCGCTGGCCAGGGCGACGGCCGCGCTTCGGCCGTCCCAGACCGCGGTGCTGACCAACGACCTGGCCGAGCCGAGCGCGGGTTCGGGCGTGGTGCTGTCGCGTCACATGGAACCGGTCGTCAAGGCGCTGGCCGGTCTCGGCAACCTGCACGTCGCCGCCTACCGGGCGATCCTGATCGCCGTGGCGCTCATCACCGGGTGGATTACCTATGCTCTCGTGGTAGGAGGCTGAGATGTCACAGGTCGTGCGGCGCAGTGCCGTGGAACGCGGGGTCACCCGCATCGTCGGGTTCCTGCTGGCGATCCCGGTGGGCATCCTGGTTGGCTGGATCGGAGGTCAGCTTGTCAAGATTGCGGTTGGCTAAGCCCGGAAGCCGGTACATCTGCCCCCGGGACCTCGAAGAGTTCGACGTCGAGACCGCCCGCTGGGTTGCCAGGGGAGAGCCGACGGGCGCACCCCCGAGAATCCGCCGGATGCCCCGCCTGGAGCAGTGGCTCAAGGCGTGGTGGGACGGGGACCCGAGCCACTTGCGCGTCCCCGATCTCGCGGCGGCGAGGGAACACCTCGCGGGCGACTACCACCAGGTCTGCCCCCACGGCCACCCGATTCCGGACGACGCCAGGCGCCGCGCCACGCTACCGATCGCGCTGGTCGGGGCCACCTCGACCGGCAAGTCGCTGTACCTGGCCGCGCTCTACCACGAGGCGGTCGCCGCGGTGCGGCTCGGCGACTACGGGCTGACCTTCCGGGCTTCCACCTCGCCGGGGACGAACTCCGCCTTCTGGCCGACCTACGACACGCTGTTCGGCGAGCGGCGGCCCGTGCCCGCCACGCTGCCGTCCCAGGACGGGTTCTCGCGTCCGCCGCTGCTGCTGGCCCCCGCCGACCGGTTCGAGGTGCCGAACCTGCTGCTGTTCGACGCTGACGGGTCGAAGACCCGGCACGCGCAGGCCCATGTCGAGAACAACCCGGCGCTGCTGCGGGCCCAGGTCTTCTTCATCTTCGTGCCTCCGGTCAACTTGGCAGACGATGGAGCCTGGCCGGGGGCGCCGGGCCAGCTCGATATGGACGACGTCAGCAACCTGGCGCGCACCATGGAAGCCATCAGCGGCGCGATCGACGCGCTCAGCCGGGTGCACGGCACGGGGCAGGATCTCATGGCCTGCGTGCTGGTGTCGAAGGCCGATAAACTGCGGGGCGTGGTCGAACCGGAAATGGAGGAGATGCTGTCCGACCTGGATTACCGGAGATTCCGATTCAAAGAGGTCGTGGATTATATCGACCAGGATTCCGCGAAAATCAGGTCGTGGATCGACCGGCACCAGCACGGCCTGGTGACGCTGGTGGAGGGTTTCTTTGGGCAGGTCAGCTACCATTTCACGTCCGCGACCGGGTGCTCGGCCGTCCAGGAGCCGGATGGTGGCCGACGTTTTCCAGTAATTCGGCCACAACGGGTGCTGGATCCCATTATCGTGGCCCTCGATCGGGTTGGATACAAGCATGGGTGAAGTTCGCTGCGAACAGTTGGTCTATACCTGGCACCCCGCGACGCTGCACGGGCCGGCCGGGCATGGCGTCGTGCTGCAATCACTCAACTGGCCGGGAAAGCTCGGTCTCCCTGGGGGCTCCTATTCGGGGCTGACCGGTGGGGCCTCGGCCGCGAGCGAGAATCAGGTGTTCTGCATCCGCACGACGCAGGGCAGCCTGTTCGGCGCCCGCACCGGGCTCGGGCTGGACGGTTCGGGCCGCCCCGGCAACTTCCTGTGCCACCTGATGTTCGACCCGTCGGGGCAGGTCGGGATGCTGGACGCGCTGCTGGCCGCCGCCAGGGGGCAGTACATCACGAAGCTCAGCGCCGGTATCCGGCCGGACGGCGATTGGGAACCCGCGAGGCTGGTGCTGCCCGAGTCCTGGCCGCACTCGCTGGCGATCCAGGACGAGTTCCTGGGGCGGCTCGACGATCCGCTGCGCTTCCTGGTCTCGTATGAGGCGGACTGGCTCGGCCTGCCGGAGGTCTATGACCGGCTGGTGGGTACGGCCCCGGCGAGCCTGATGAACGAGCTGTCGCTGGTCAGCGACACCGATACCTCGATCGGGGTCCCGAGCGCCCTGGACAAGGCGGCGATCGCCCAGACGCTGGGCCCGGTCGCCCAGGTCGCGGTGGCGGCCTCGCACGCCGGGGTCCCGCTGGAATGGTCCCGCTGGTGGCGCCGCTGCGCGTGGTCGCTCGATGACTGGGCCCAGCAGCTGCGCGCCGCCACGCTCGCTCTGCGCCTGCCGGGGGAGTTGTCCGTCGAGGAACTGGTCGAGGTTGGCCAGCAGAGCCGCGAGTCCTGCGCCGAATACGTCAACGAGCTGGTGCACAAGCTGGAGCACCAGCACCCGCTGCGGGTGCCCGCGATGGCGCAGTGGTTCGCCGACGAGGTCCTGGTCGCCGCCGTCGCGTGCCGGTCCCGCGTCGCCATCCCCCTGGCCAACGACCGCCACCTGGTGGAGCTGGTCCAGTCTGGTGTGCTCGGGGAGCTGCCCACCGAGGCCGTCGAGCGGCTGACCGTCGCGGCGGAGCTGCCCCCAGCCGACGTGCTGAGCCAGATGCTCGCCCACCCGGACTTCTGGCCCGCGCTGCACCGGGCCCCGGAGACCCGCCAGGAGGAGGTCGCGGCCTGGCTGCTGAGCCGGGGCGGGTACCAGGTGCCGGACTGGTTCATCCCGACCCTGATTGCCAAGTGCGCGCGCGACTACGACAAATACGTCGGGAATCTCCCGGCGACGGAGGCCTACGACCGGCTGTACGACCTGATCGGGGATTCCGGCGCGATCGAGGTGCTGACCAATAGCGGCAACCTGGAGGGCTGGGCGCTGGCGTTCGCCAGGCGCGGCCCGCGCTCACCCGACGACCTGGCCCCGCTGATCTCCAGCTTCCACGCCATCGCCCCGCATTACCCAGGCATCGCGGCGCTCCGGCTGACCACGGCGCAGCACATCCGCCGCACCAAGGTGCTGGTGCTGTCGCTGGCGGTGCTGGTCGTCGTCCTGCTGGTCCTCGCGGTGTGGGGTCTGCTGACCTGACCCGGGCCCGTCATCGGCTTCACCCGGGGCGAGGCCGGGGTGACCCGCGCCGCCACTCCCGGGCGCCAGCCCGGCCCACATTGGTCCGATGTGCCTCTGACTCCGGGTGCCGCGGAGCCGGTGGCGCTGTCCGGGCGGGGCTGGTAGGGAGTTGTCCGATGACTGGGCTAAAGTGGCCCCTGGACGGCGGCCATGACGCCGCACAAGGTGAATCAAAGGAGATGCTCCATATGACTGAGAGTCGCTACATCTACGACCTCGCCGACGGCGATGCCACGATGCGTAACCTGCTCGGTGGCAAGGGCGCGGGCGTGGCCGAGATGAACAAGATCGGTGTTCCGGTCCCGGACGCATTCACCGTGACCACGGTGGCCTGCGTCGAAACCATGAACCGCGGTGGCGAATGGCCAGACGGCCTCAGGGAGCAGATCGCCCAGGGCCTGGCGCGCCTCGAAGAGCGCACCGGACGCAAGCTCGGCGGCTCGGAGAAGCCGCTGCTGGTCAGCGTCCGCTCGGGAGCCGTCTTCTCCATGCCCGGCATGATGGACACGATCCTCAACCTCGGCATCTCCGACGAATCGGTCAAGGCCGTCGCGGCCGAGTCCGGCAACGAAAGGTTCGCCTGGGACTGCTACCGGCGGTTCATCCAGATGTACGGCGAGGTCGTCGAGGGCGTCCCGTCCCACGTCTACGAGGACGCGCTGACCGCGCTGAAGGCCGACCGGGGGGTTGAGGGCGACACCGACCTCACCGCGGACGACCTCAAGGAACTCGTCGGCACCTTCAAGGCGATCAGCAACGAGCACCTCGGCGGCGAGTGGACGACCGACCCGGTGGAGCAGCTCAACCGCGCGATCAACGCCGTGTTCAAGTCCTGGCAGAACCCGCGCGCCGAGGTCTACCGCAAGGCCAACGGCATCCCGGCCGACCTGGGCACGGCCGTCAACATCATGCAGATGGTGTTCGGCAACCGGGGCGACACCTCGGCGACCGGCGTCTGCTTCACCCGCAACCCCTCCACGGGGGCCAAGGAACTCTACGGCGAGTTCCTGGTCAACGCCCAGGGCGAGGACGTCGTCGCGGGCATCCGCACCCCGCGCCCGCTCGCCGAGATGGAGGCGGTGCTGCCCGAGGCCTACCACCAGCTCATCGACACCATGAAGCGGCTGGAAGCCCACTACAAGGACATGCAGGACATCGAGTTCACCATCGAGGACGGCAAGCTGTTCCTGCTGCAGACCCGCAACGGCAAGCGGACGGCGGCGGCGGCGCTCAAGGTCGCCTCCGATCTGGTGAGCGAAGGCGTCATCGACACCACGGAGGCGCTCAACCGGATCGAACCGGCCCAGCTCGACCAGCTGCTGCACCCGGCCATCGACCCCAAGCACGGCCGCACCCCGATCGCCAAGGGGCTGCCCGCCTCGCCCGGCGCCGCGGTCGGCGAGGTCGTCTTCGACGCCGACACCGCCGCCGAGCGGGGGGCGAAGGGGGACAAGGTCATCCTCGTCCGCTACGAGACCGCCCACGGCGGCATGACCAGCCACGCGGCCGTGGTGGCGCGCGGCATGGGCAAGCCCTGCGTCGCGGGCGCCCAGGGCATCCGGATCAACGCGGCCGCCAAGACCCTGAAGATCGGCGATCGGGTGATCGCCGAGGGCGAGGTGGTGACGCTCAACGGGTCCACCGGCGAGGT
The DNA here is from genome assembly GCA_030529455.1 of Propionibacteriaceae bacterium. Lineage (GTDB taxonomy): Bacteria > Actinomycetota > Actinomycetes > Propionibacteriales > Propionibacteriaceae > JAUMWV01. Next base: position 7,353 of record JAUMWV010000003.1, read on the forward strand.
CTTCGGTGAGGCGCTGGAGCTGATCCCGCCGCAGATCAATGAGGACTTCCAGCGCGTCGTCGCTTGGGCGGACGAGGTCCGCGCGCTGGGCGTGCGCGCCAACGCCGACAACTTCGAGGACGCCTCGAAGGCCCGCGAGCTCGGCGCCGAGGGCATCGGCCTGTGCCGCACCGAGCACATGTTCATGGCGACCGACCGGCTCCCGGCCGTCCGCAAGATGATCCTGGCCGAGACCCACGAGGAGCGGGCCGCGGCGCTGGCCGAGATCCTGCCGATGCAGCAGGCCGACTTCGAGAGCATCTTCACCGCGATGAAGGGCCTGCCGGTCACCGTCCGGCTGCTGGACCCGCCGCTGCACGAGTTCCTGCCGAACCTGACCGAGCAGAGCCTGCTGGTGCAGCGCCTCGAACTGACCAACGGGGACCCGGCCGAGCTGGCGGCCGCCCGGGCGACCCTCGCGCAGGTGAAGAAGCTGCACGAACTCAACCCGATGCTCGGCACCCGCGGTTGCCGCCTGGCCATGCTGTACCCGGAGATCCCGGACATGCAGGCCCGCGCCATCGTCCGGGCGGCGCTCGCGGTGCTCGAACGCGAGGGTGAGACCGTCGGCGTCGAGATCATGATCCCGCTGGTCGCGCTGGCCAGCGAGCTGAAGACCCAGCGGGAGATCGTGGTCGCGGCGGTCGAGGAGGAGTTCGAGAAGGCCGGACGCCGCCTCGACTACACCGTCGGCACCATGATCGAGCTGCCGCGCGCGGCGCTGGTCGCCGACCAGATCGCCGAGCACGCCGACTTCTTCAGCTTCGGCACCAACGACCTGACCCAGACCGGCATCGGGATCAGCCGGGACGACGCCGAGAACGCCTTCCTCACCACCTACGTGGTGGACGGCGTCATGGAGCAGAACCCGTTCGAGTCCATCGACGTCGACGGCGTCGGCCAGCTGGTCGAGATCGGTGTCCAGAAGGGACGCGCCGCCAAGCCCGGCCTCAAGGCGGGCATCTGCGGCGAGCACGGCGGCGACCCGGCCTCGATCGATTTCTTCCACGCGACGGGCCTGAACTACGTCTCCTGCTCCCCGTTCCGCGTCCCGATCGCCCGGTTCGCCGCGGCGAAGTCGGCGCTCGGGCACCGGGTGAACGACAAGTAACCGGCTGAGCGGGCAGTAACCCGCCTGACCGACAGGGAGGGGTTCGGATCACCGGGCCCCTCCCTGTCGTTGCCCGGGCTCCGGTCTGGTGTTGCAGGTCACCTGCACCCGGAACGGGAATCGTCCCGGCACCGCACCAGGGCGGCACCGGGACGATCCGGGTGAATATCAGGCAGTACTACGCGGCCTCGTCGGCCCCTGCCTTGCGCGCGCCGAGTTCGGCGTCCAGGGCCAGCAGGCCGTTGCCGTCCTCGCCGATCATCTTGATCCGGGAGATGATCGCCGAGACGCTGGCCTCTTCCTCCAGCTGCTCGTCGACGAACCAGCTGAGCAGGGGCAGAGCGTCGATGTCCCCGGCGGCCAGCGCCGCACGGTAGAGGTTGCGGATCGCCTCGGAGACCTTCTTCTCGTGGGCGAGGGAGGCCTCGAATGCCGCCAGCACGGTCTCGACGTGGCTGGTCGCGGGCGTGATCGTGCCGATGAGCGGCACCGCGTCGCGGTCGAGCATATGGTCGATGAACTTCTCGGCGTGCAATTCTTCTTCGGCCGCCTGGGCCTTGAACCAGTTGGCGATGCCCGGAAGATCGAGGGCCGCCATGTCGATCGAGAGCTGGCGGTAAACAACCGCTGCGGTCAGCTCAAGTGTTACTTGATCGTTGAAAGCTTGTTTCAGATCCGTTAGTTCCATGTGGCTATCCTAGGGAAACGAACGTCCGCGCGTGCGAAAGGCGACCGTCGGCTGGTGCCGGGTAACGTGCGGCGGTCACTGCCGGGGAGGGCATGATGGTGACGAGGGCGGTGCCGCGACGGTTGGGTGATGGTGCCAATCGGCCGTCGTTAGCTGCATCTTGGCTGGTCAAACTGCGCTATCCGGTGTTTGCCGATGGGGGAAGAATGCAAGAATTGACCCAGCCGAGTGGAGGAGTTATCCATGTCTGAGCCGATTGCCGCCTGGCGGGCCACATATACCCCGGGTCGCTGGGTGGTGATGTCTGGTCCGAGGTCGCTGGTCGTCCTGCCCGATGCCCCGCCCCGGGTGTCGGAACTGCTCAACCGGTTCTGGGACGATGTCTTGAACGCCACCTCCGTGCAGCACATGGCTGAGCTGCTGTCCGCGCGCAACCTGTCCCAGCTGCCCCACTTCGGGCTGCTGTTCTGGGACGAGGTCGGCGTGCACGCGCTGACCCGGGGCGATGTGCGGTTCGTGGACGCCAAGGCGCAGGTGCCGCTCGCCAGCGGCCCGGAGCCGGTGACCTGGACCGAGGCGATGCTCGGCCCGGACGGGGTGCTCCGCCTCGACCTGGAACCCATCGACCCGGCGCGGGTGCTCTACCTTCCCCTCGCCGTGGGCGCGGTGACGGCGTCCAGCGTCATCCTCGAACTGAGTCCCGAGGCCCGGTTCAGCTCGACCCAGACCGCGCTGCTGACCGCCCCGCAGGGCGGGGAACAGCACGAGGTGGTGGTCGAGACGACCGACACCTGGGCCCTGCAGCAGGACGCCCTCGACCACGGCGAGGCACACCAGCCTGAACCAGAACCGGAGCCGAGCGGCCACGATGGCGTCCCGGTGGCGCAGGCAAGCCCGTCCGACGAGGGCCCGGAGCTTGCCGGTGCCGCGGCTGGGCTGGCAGCCGGTGCCGCCGCGGGGGCGATGGTGCCACCGGCGCCGCCCATCGCGTTCGTTCCCGGGGACGGCCCCGGGCCCGAGGCCGCCGGTCTGCCGCACGAGCCCGCGGCAGAGGTGGCCGAGGACCTCGCCGAGGTCCCGGATTTCTCTGCCCCCGCCGAGGGGTTCGACGACCCGGTGCTGGGTTCTGCGGAGGAGCCAGTGAGGGTCGAGCCGCACGAGGAGCCAGTGGCCGAACCGGTGGAAGGCGTCGCGGACCTCGCCGAGGTCCCGGATTTCTCCGCTCCCGCCGAGGGGTTCGACGACCCGGTGCTGGGTTCTGCGGAGGAGCCAGCGAGGGTCGAGCAGCACGCGGAAACCGCCGCCGGTCCCGCGGACGGCGTGGTGGAGAAACCGATCATCGGCGGCGACCCGGCGGCCGCGGCGGACGCTCCGGTCGAGATCCCCGAGGTGCCCGCCGCGCTGCTGCACGACCAGGCCGCCCCGGTGGAGCCCAGCGGAGAACCCCCGGTCTTCGTGTCCGGGTTCACCCCGGCCGAGCAGGAGCCCCCGGCTGACCTCCCCGCGGCCCAGGAACCGGTCGAACACGCGCCGTCCCCGGTGGGGGAGCCGGAGGTTCCGGTATTCGTCCCGAGTGAGGGTGTCGCGCCCGTAGTCGAGCCCCCTGTGGGGGTGGATGCCCCGCCGGTGGTGGGGGAGCCGGAGGTTCCGGTATTCGTCCCGAGTGAGGGTGTCGCGGCCGTGGCCGGGCAGCCCGCCGAGGTGGACCTGGAGGTCCCCTCAGCCGTGGCGGACGAGACCCCGGGCGCTCCCGAGTTCAGCCCGGCCGCCCCCGCACCGGCCTACGACCTCCCCGAGCTGGACCCGGTCGACCAGGCCGTCGCCCCGGCCGCGTCCCCGGGACGCGAACCGGTCGTCGAGCTGCCCGAGCTGGGCCCGGTGGAGTACTCCCAGCCGGGGGTGCCCGCACCGCAGGTGATCGCTCAGCCAGCCCCGGTGCCGCTGCCCCAGATGCCGCCCCCGTCCGTGACGCATGCCGTGGTGCCGCCGCCCGCCGGTGGGCTGGTCTCGGCAACCGTCTGCCAGGTCGGCCACCCCAACCCGCCGGGCAGCATGGCCTGCCGCCAGTGCAACCGCCCGGTGGGCAGCATCAGCCGCCTCGTGCCCCGCCCGGTGCTGGCGGTCGTCCGGTCGAGCTTCGGGACGTCGCTGGAGCTCAGCGCCCCCATCCTCGTGGGGCGCGCCCCCGACACCCGGGGGGACACCAGCGTGCAGATCATGAAGGTGCCCAGCCCGAATACCGATATCTCGCGCAGCCATCTGCGGCTCCAGGGCAACGAGTGGACCATCGAGGTCATGGACCTGAACTCGACCAACGGATCGATCGTGGCGATCCCCGGTCAGGCCCCGGCGCGGCTGATCCCGGGCCAGGCGATGGCCGTGCCGCTCGGCACCATCGTCGACCTCGGCGACGGCGTCCAGATCAGGATCGATCCGCCGCGCTAGACCTGGGTGCGGTGGAAGCCGAGGTGGGACCGGCTGGCCGTCGGGCCGCGCTGCCCCTGGTAGCGGGAGCCGTAGACCGCCGACCCGTAGGGGTGCAGGGCCGCCGAGGTTAGCCGGAAGAAGCAGAGCTGGCCGACCTTCATGCCCGGCCACAGCCGGATGGGCAGGGTCGCCATGTTCGACAGCTCCAGCGTGACGTGGCCGCAGAAACCGGGGTCGATGAACCCGGCTGTCGAATGCGTCAGCAGGCCGAGCCTGCCCAGGGAGGACTTGCCCTCCAGCCGGGCGGCGATGGCGTCGTTCAGGCGCACCTGCTCGAAGGTCGCACCGAGGACGAACTCACCGGGGTGCAGGACGAAGGCCTCCCCGGCGGCCACCTCGATGACCCGGGTGAGGTCCGGCTGCTCGACGGAGGGGTCGATCACCGAGTAACGGTGATTCTCGAAGACGCGGAAGAACTTGTCGAGGCGCACATCGACGCTGGAGGGCTGCACCATCGCGGGCTCCCACGGGTCGAGCGCGATGTCGCCCGCCTCAACGGCGGTCAGGATGTCTCGGTCGCTCAGCAACATGCGCCGAGCATAGTCGTCCGCCGGGGGCGGGCACGATCAGGAGTCGCCGATCTCGTCCGGGTAGGTGTGTTCGACGTGGCTCACCGCGGTAGCGAGCAGGTCGGCGACGTGGGCATCGGCGAGCTCGTACAGGATCTGCCGCCCCTGTCGGTTGGCCTGGACGATCCCGTGGGCCCGCAGTAGGCGCAGCGCGTGGGAGGCCGCCGACTGGCTCAGCCCAGCGGCGTCGGCCAGCGCCCCCGCCGTGGCGGGGTGCTGGGTCAGCGCCAGGACCATCGTCAACCGCCCAGGATCGCTCAGCAGACCGAAGATATCGGCCAGGTCAGTGATCCGGTCCTTGCCTAACATACTCCTCGCTCGGCGGCCTCAAAGCCAACCGGCTCACACTGCACAGTCACGTGCTCAATGTTATGCCGTTCCGACAGGACTGTGCGGATTTTCGCAAGAACGTCCAGGCTGTCGGCCCCATCGGCGAGCGTCACGTGCGCCGTCGCCGCGTCCTGGCCCGAGGTGATCGTCCACACGTGCAGGTCGTGGACGCCCGCGACACCGGGGACCGCCAGGATGTCGGCCTCGGCCGCGGACACGTTGACGTGGTCGGGGGCGGCCTCAATGAGGATCGACAGCGCCTGCCGGAGGAGACGCCAGGTGCGCGGCAGGATGAACAGCCCGAGCGCCACGCCCATGATCGGGTCGGCGAGCATCCACCCGGTGGTCGTCATGATGATGGCCGACACGATGACGCCGATCGAACCGATCGCGTCCGCCAAGACCTCCAGGTAGGCGCCCCGGACGTTGAGGCTCTCGCCCTGGCCCGCCGACAGCAGCCGCATGCTGATGAGGTTGATGACGAGGCCGAGCACCGCGGTGACGAGCAGCGGCACCCCGGGGATCTCGGGCGGATCGGTGAAGCGGCGGGCAGCCTCGATCAGCACGAAGATGGCCACGCCGAAGAGCAGCAGCGCGTTGAATACCGCGGCGAGCACCTCGAGGCGGTTGAATCCGAAGGTGCGCTGGGGGGTGCGCGGCCGGGCCGCGAGGGTGATCGCGATCAGGGCGACGCCGAGGCCGAGCACGTCGGTGCCCATGTGGGCGGCGTCCGAGATGAGCGCGAGGGAACCGGTCCAGAAGCCGACGGCGAACTCGACCACCATGTAGCTCGCCGTCAAGGCGAAGGCGATGAGGAGCGGCTTGCGATGCGCCCCTCCGGAAGTGTGCCCAGGATGGTGCATAGGAATATATGAACAGATATTCAGCCATTGCGCAAGGGGTAGCCGCCACTATCTTCGATTCTGGGCGATTCGCTAGCGTCTCCGGCGGTCCGGCGGGGTGGTGCCGCCCCGCCGGCGGTCTCCGCCGCTCAGTAGTCGCCGGAGGAGGCGCCGCCCTCCAGGATCGCCCGGCTGGCCGACAGCCCGAGCAGGGGGGCCCCCGCCACGACCATCGCCACGGCGGTGTCCCAGTCGCGGAAGCCCCCGGACGCCTTCACGCCGAGGCGGTCCCCGACGGTCTCGCGCATGAGCCGGACGGCATGCACCGAGGCGCCGCCCGCCGGATGGAATCCGGTGGAGGTTTTGACGAAATCCGCCCCCGCCTCGGCCGAGGCTCGGCAGGCCGCCACGATCTCGTCGTCGGTGAGCGCGGCCGATTCGATGATGACCTTGAGGACGCCCGGCACACCGGCCCGGACCGCCGCGATCTCGTCCCGCACGGCCTCGGGGCGGCCGTCCTTCAGCAGCCCGATGTCGATGACCATGTCCACCTCGGCGGCGCCGTTGGCGACGGCCTCGGCCGCCTCGGCCGCCTTGACCCGGGCGGTGTGCTTCCCGCTCGGGAAGCCGCACACCGTCGCGACCAGCACATCCCCCAGGTCCGCGGCGATGGGCAGCATCGACGGCGACACGCACACCGAGTAGGTGCCTAGTTCCCGGGCCTCGGCGACGAGGGCGGCGACGTCGGACGGCGTCGCGTCCGTCTTGAGCAGGGTGTGGTCGATCAGGCGGGCCAGTTCGCTGCGTTTCATACCCCTCAGGTTAGCGCGGGCCCGCCGTGGGCCCCGGTCCCGGGGCGGGGCGGCTCAGGTGAAGCGCAGTCGCCACGTACTGTGCAGGGAGGCGCGGCCCGGGGCCTCGGTGACCACCGTGGCGGTGACCCTCCCGCGGCTGACCGGGAACGGGCCGGTGCCCCACTTGCCGTTGGAGCGGACGTAGGCCGTGCGCACCCGGGACCCGATACGGATGGTCAGCTTGGTGCCCGGCGTGCCGGTGCCCTGCAGCCGGACCGTCTTCCCGGCCGGGGTGGCGCCGCGCGGCGACAGCAGCTTCGGCTGGCTGAGGCTCGCCGGGGCGGGCCCGAAGAACAGCGTCACGGGGTGGGAGGTGGTCTTTCCCTTGTGCGTCATGGTGAAGACGAAGTCGGCCCCCTGCGCGGCGACCGGCATGGCGCGCAGCCGCCAGGTGCCGTTCGCGCCCACCGTCGCCGAGCGGACGACGCGGTTGACCTTGATGCTCACCTTCGCCCCGGGGGTTCCCCGACCGGAGAAGGAGACGCTGCCCGCCGGGTGGTACTTGCCGGGGGCGTGCGAGGTCAGGGAAAAGCCCGTGGCTACCGGCTTGTTGGGGCTGGGCTTGGTCCCGCCGTGGCTGCCCTGGCCGGAGTTGCCGCTGGGCGCGCCGCTGACCGTGATCTTGCCGGGCGCGCTGACCGCGGTCCCGGCGGAGTTCTTCACCACCAGCCGGAGCAGGACGCCGTTGTCGGAGCCGATCGTGCGGGTGTAGACCGAGCGGAAGCCGTAGCTCTTGACTCCCGAGGAGATGGTCTTCCAGGAGGCGCCGCCGTTGCGGGATTCTTGCCAGGTGACCTGCGGCGAGGGTGAACCGTAGAAGGTAACGGTCCACCGCTCCGTGGCGCCATAGGTCGTCGCGCGGCTGGGCACCGCCAGCACGTCGGGCCGGAGTGTCTTGCCGGACGCCGCCGTGACGTCGTAGCGGTACAGGCCGTACTGGCGCATCAGCGAGATCAGCAGGCTGGTGTAGCCGGGATCGGTGGCGTACCCGGCCTTGTGGATCTCGAAGGCGAACCGGTCCGGGTTGCTGGTGTATTTGAACGCGGGCGCGTAGCGGCTGTTGTTGCGCAGAAAGTGGCCGTGGTCCAGCACGGACCGTTCGGCGGTGCGGTACTTCCGGAACCAGGCCGAGGTGCCATAGGAGTGGCCCTGGTCGTCGTACTCCTTGGTGGCGATGTTGTAACAGCCATCCTGGTAGGGGCTGACCCGCTTGAAGCATTTGATGCCGAAGAAGCTATTCGCCTCCTTGGTCAGCTTGGATTCGCCCCACCCGGATTCCAGGATGGCCTGGGCGATGGTTACCGAGGAGGGGACCCCATGTTCCCGCTCACCGCGCTGGGCCATCGGCGCTATCCAGCTGATGAACTCATTCGGTGGGACCGCGTGGGCTTTTGTCGGCTGGGTTCCGGCAAAAATGCCGAGGGTCACAATGAGCCCGGCGCAGAGCCGCCAGGCGGAACGTCCAGAGCTGCCGAAATGAAGATTCACGCCCCCACCTAAGCGCGGTCTGCTGCCAGATGCAAGAGCGCGGCCAAACTGTGAAGCTGTACTTCACGGGTTCCGCGGCCGTGGGCCGCGAGCACTTGTTCGTAGCGGTTTTCAGAAGGGGCTTGACAGTCTTCGGTGATCGGGATTGAATCCCGGTGGAGTGGCCACAGGGACTATTGCGGCCATGACGATTGGTGCCGCTATCGGGTGGGTAGGCGCCGATATCACTGTTGACATCGGCCTTTAAGGTTGCTAAGGAAGGACCTTTTATGCGTGTTTTTCGCTGGGTTTCTGGGATTATCTCGATAGGCCTGGTCGCGACGCTCAACCTCGGTGTGCCCGCACACGCGGCGCCAACCGTCGACCCGAACAATGCCGACTCGGTCCGGGCCGCCTACCGTCGCTTGCAGGAACTGACGAATCTGCCTCATGACTGGTCGGGCAACGCCGAGAAGTGCGTGGCGGGCACCACCGCCCCCGGTTACGACGAGGCTACCGGTGAGGCGATCAACATCGTCCGGGCGATGGCCGGGCTGAAACCGGTCAAGCTCAGCGCGAAGCTCAACGCGAAGGCCAGGGAGGCGGCGCTCCTGATGCTCGCCAACCGGACGCTGACGCACACCCCAACCTCGGACATGAAGTGCTTCACGGCCAACGCCAAGGAGGCCGCGGGGTACTCCAATCTCTCCTACGGCCCGCCGGGGGCCAACGCGATCCTCGCCTACATGCGGGACGCCTGGCACAACAATGCCCCCGTGGGGCACCGCAGGTGGCTGCTGCGCCCGGAGACCTCCGTCATGGGAGTGGCCTCCACCGCGAAGACGAACGTGACCTATGTGATTGGCGGCGGAGACGGCAATCCGGGCCGCCCCTGGGTGGCCTGGCCAACCGCGGGATATTTCCCCTCGCAGCTGGTTCCGGATCAGAACTCGCGACGCTGGTCGCTGTCGGCGGCCGCCGCCTGGACCTATGACTTCACGGCCGCGAAAGTGTCGGTCAAGGACGAATCCGGCCGGAATGTGCCGCTGACCGTGCTGACCCCGGTCCGGGGTTATGCCCACGACACGATCGTCTGGGAGATGGACCCCCCGCCCGCGGTGAAGGGGGCGGACGTGGCGACCTACACGGTGCGGGTCAGCAATATCCGGAAAGGTTCCGAGGTGCTGAGCCACAGCTATCAGGTGAAGCTGGTCGATGGCGATTACCGGTCCCCGGCCGGTTCCGGGAATACGTCGGCCAATAACCAGGGGGCGTCCGCCAGCCCACACATTGCGCCGCAGCTGACCTCCCATCAGCCGGGCCGGTATTACCCCGCTGGTCCGGCCGCGCTGGCCGGACGCGGCACCCCGGGTGCGACGATTCGGCTGAAGCTCGGTTCCCGGGTGCGCACCGCCAAGGTCGAGAAAAATGGGAAGTGGCGCCTGGGTGAGATCAATATGGCCGCGCAGGGATTCGATTTGACGCTGACCTCGACCCTAAATGGTAAGACCAAATCCTCGTCCTATGCGCTGCACTTTGGGCCCGCCCCGAAAGCGATTGCCGCGCCGGTGGTGAACAGCCATAGGCAGAATGCGTGCCACGTCGGCAGCACCTCGGTCAGGTTCACCGGCCGGGGCACCCCGGGCACCAAGATCACGCTGCTGATCGGCAGCCGCACGAGGGTGGCCTGGGTGCGCGCCAATGGGCACTGGAGCACCGGCGCCGTCGCCATCTCGCCGAACCGGGCCACCAAGATCGGCGTGCACTACACCGTCAGCGCCCCGGGTTTCTCCGACGTGAAGACCTACGAGACCTACACCTTCGCGCCATCCTGCTGACCCGCATCACTGTGGCCGCAGCGCGGGCAGGGTGAGGCTGAACTCGGTATGTCCCGGCCGGGACGCGAGCCCCACCCGCCCACCGTGGGCCGCGGCGATGGCCGCGACGATCGCCAGGCCGAGGCCGGTCGATTCGGCGGCCGAATGCGTGCGCATGGCGTCCCCCCGGGCGAACCGCCCGAACACCTTCTGCTGGTCCTCCGGGGGGATGCCGGGACCGTCGTCGATCACCCGGATCGTGATGGTCTCCCCGTCACGGCGGACGCTGGCCGTCACGGTGGTCCCGGCCGGGGTGTGGATGCGCGCATTGGAGAGCAGGTTCGTCAGCGCCTGGTGCAGCTTGTCGGCCTCCCCCGAGACCAGCATCGGCTCGTCGGGCAGGTCGAGGCGCCACACGTGGCCGGAGTCGCTGGCCCGGGCGTCGCTGACCGCGTTGAGCACGAGCTCGGTGACGTCGACCGGGGAACAGGCCAGCTCGGGGGAACTGTCGAGCCTGGCCAGCAGCAGCAGGTCGTTGACCAGCTTGCTCATGCGGATCGACTCGGCGCTGATCCGGGCGAGCGCGTGGCCGGTGTCGGCGGGCAGCCCGGCGGCGTGGCGCAGGCTCAGCTCACTGTAGCCGCGGATCGCCGCGAGCGGGTTGCGCAGCTCGTGGCTGGCGTCCGCGACGAACTGGCGCACCTTCGTCTCGGAGGCCTGCCGCGCGGCCAGGGCGCCCTCCACGTTGCCCAGCATGTGGTTGAACGCGTTCCCGACCCGGGCGACCTCGTCGTTGGGGTGCAGCCCGGAGGTGTCGACCCGCACCGGGAGCTCGACCTCGCCGCGGTGCAGTTCGAGCTGGGAGACCTCGCTCGCCGCCTCGGCGAGCCGGTTGAGGGGACGCACGGTGCGCCGCACCAGCGCCCCGGAGACCACCATGGACGCCGCCACCGCCGCGCAGCCGAGGACCAGTTCGGCGAACAGCAGGGTCCGGATGGTGCTGCTGAGTTCCGCCAGGGGCAGGGCGACGACGGTCTGGGAGCCGTCCCGGACCACCGACACCACGCGGTAGCGGCCGTGTCGCTCGAGCGAGACGGTGCGTTTGGCGCCGTCGGCGGGCAGCGTGAGCAGCGTCGCGATGGCCTCGCTGTCCAGCCCCCTGGCGCGGCCGCGTTCGACGACCCCGGCGATGAACTCGTTCTCGTCAACCTGCTGGATGACCAGCGTCCCAGGGGGCATGCCCGGCCGGGTGACCCCGCGGGGCCGCCCGCCGTCGCCGCGCTGCCGGTCCTGCAGCTGGAGCGCGGTCGCGGCCATGAGCTGGCCGTCGAGTTTGTCGCTGAGGATGTGCCAGACCGTGAGGGTGATGAGCGCCGACAGCGCCAGCGCCACCGCCGCGACCAGCGCCGCGGTGCGGGTGACGAGCTGGCGGGTCAGCGTCCCCGGGCGGCCGATCATGCGCCAGCGGGCTTCAGGACGTAGCCCGCGCCCCTCCTCGTGTGGATCATGGGTTCGCGCCCGGCGTCGATCTTCTTGCGGAGATAGCTGATGTACAGCTCGACCACGTTGGCCTGCCCGCCGAAGTCGTAGCTCCAGACCCGGTCGAGGATCTGGGCCTTGCTCAGCACCCGCCGGGGGTTGCGCATGAGATAGCGCAGCAGTTCGAACTCGGTGGCGGTCAGCGTGATGGGCTCCCCGCCGCGGGTCACTTCGTGGGAATCCTCGTCCAGCATGAGGTCCCCGACCACCAGCTGGCTGGTGGGACGCGCCTCGGTCGCCCCGCTGCGCCGCAGCAGCCCCCGCAGCCGCGCTATCACCTCTTCGATGCTGAACGGCTTGGTCACGTAGTCGTCCCCGCCCGCGGTGAGCCCCGCCACCCGGTCGGACACCCCATCCCTGGCGGTCAGGAAGATCACCGGCACCTCGGGCGATTCGGCGCGGATTCGGCGCATGACCTCCAGGCCGTCGAAATCCGGCAGCATCATGTCCAAGACGATGGCGTCCGGCTGCGTGTCGCGGGCGGCCCGCACCGCGTCGCTGCCGGTGGACGCGGTAGTCACCGCCCACCCCTCGTAGCGCATGGCCATGGACAGCAGCTCGACGATGCTGGGCTCGTCGTCGACGGTCAGGACCCGGATCGGGGTGCCGTCCGGGCGCTGGAGCTGGTTGCTTGCGGAGACTGCCATGCACCAACTGTCGCACGGAATGCCGCTGAACCGGCTGTGCGGAGCCTGTGTGTTCGCTGTGACCAGGCGGCGACCACTGGCTCAGGCGGCCGCGACGAGGATGCCGCGCAGCTCGGCCGGGGTCAGCTCGATGGGGTTGCCCCTCATGGAACTGGCGCGCTGCGCCCCGCGGACCGCCTCGGCGTAGTCGGCGGCGGACAGCCCGAAGCTGCCGAGGCCGGGGGTCTCGAGGTGGCGCCCGAGCTCCCACAGCCATTCCTGCAGGGCCGAGGTGTGGCGCTGCCCGGTGAGCAGCAGCGCCGCGTCCCGGTAGCGTTCGATGGCGGGGTTGGCGGGCTCGCGGGAGAACATGGCCGACAGGTTCGCCGTCGTCACCGGGGCCAGCAGGGCCGCGCAGATCGCGCCGTGCGGGGCGCCGGTCATGCCGCCGAGGACGCCCGCGAAACCATGCACCGCACCCAGCCCGGAGTTGGCCAGGCTCAGCCCGCCCAGCAGCGAGCACAGGGCCATGTCGGTGCGCGCCTCCAGATCGTCGGGCTGGGTGAACACCCTGGTCAGGGCGTGGGCGCGCCGCATCCCCTCGCGGGCGAAACCGTCGGTCAGCGGCGAGGCGCGGGGCGTGACGTAGGGTTCGAGGCACTGGGTCAGGGCGTCCATGCCGGAATTGGCGCTCACCTGCGGCGGGCAGGTGAGGGTCAACGCCGGGTCGACCAGGGCGACCTCGGGCAGCATCGACGATGCGCGCAGCGACACCTTGACCCGGTGCTCCGGCGAGGTCAGCACCGCGTTGGCGGTCACCTCGGCGCCGGTGCCAGCGGTGGTCGGGACGGCGACGCAGGACACCTTCGCCCGGCCCAGGGGCCGCCCGGCGCCGATGACCTCGGCATAGTCCAGCGGGTCGCCGTCCTGGGCGGCCAGCACCGAGACGGCCTTCGCCAGGTCGATCACTGCGCCCCCGCCCAGGCCCACCACGAGATCGGCGCCGGACTCCCGGCAGGACGTGACCGCGGCCCTGGCGTCGGAGAAGGTCGGCTCTCCGCACAGCCGGTAGCTGGCGACCGGCTCGAGGCCCAGGCCGTAGCGGCCGGGGTCGCTGCCCCCCACCAGGAAGACCCGTTTGCCTTCGGTGAGGCTGGCCAGTTCTGCTGCGACACCGGCCCCGAAGCGGATGCGGCCAGCGGTCTGGAACGTGAACATGCATCCATCTTGCCCGGGTTGTGAGAAATCCGCGCGGGGACCGGGATAACGGCTGCAAGATGAACCATGGCGAAGTTACCGAAGCTTGACAACGAGCTCTACGAGGCAGAACTCAACCGGCTGCAGGCCGAACTGGTGGAGATGCAGGAGTGGGTCAAGGACGTCGGTGCGCGGATCGTCGTGCTGTTCGAGGGACGCGATGCGGCGGGCAAGGGCGGCGCGATCAAGCGGATCACCCAATACCTCAACCCGCGCGTGGCGCGCATCGTCGCGCTCCCGGTCCCGACCGAACGCCAGCGCACCCAGTGGTATTTCCAGCGCTACATCGAGCACCTGCCCGCGGCCGGGGAGATCCGGCTGTTCGACCGGTCCTGGTACAACCGGGCGGGGGTGGAGAAGGTGATGGGCTACTGCACCCCAGAGGAACACGTCCGCTTCCTGCGGCAGTGCCCCCAGTTCGAGCAGATGCTCATCGACGACGGCATCCTGCTGCGCAAGTACTGGTTCAGCGTCTCGGACAAGGAGCAGGAGCGCCGCTTCAGGTCCCGGCTCACCGACCCGATGCGCCGCTGGAAACTCTCCCCGACGGACCTGGAGTCGCTGACCCGGTGGGAGGAATACAGCAGGGCCAAGGACGAGATGTTCGTCCACACCGACCTGCCGGGCAACCGCTGGAACGTGGTCGAGGCCGAGGACAAGAAACGGGCCAGGATCAACATGATCGCGCACCTGCTGAACTCGATCCCCTACCACCACATCGAGCGGCCCCCGCTGGACTTCCCCAAGCGCCCGAAGTCCACCGGCTACCAGCGGACCGCGCGCAGGCTGCAGAACGAGGTGCCCGATGTCACCACGGACCTGGTGCGCCGCGAACGCTACGTCGACCCCGAGGACAACGGCCACGACAACGGCGACTGAGCGGGCAGGCAGCCCGGGGCCAGGCGTGGCCTAGAGGGGATGCGCGGCCTGGCCCGGCCGGGTGACGAGGGTGCGGGCCAGCCCGGCGTGGGTACCGAACTCGCCGGTGTAGCGGTCCAGCCAGTCGGCGGCGAAACCGCCGGCGTCCGGGGTCGGGACGAGCGCCCAGACCGACCCGCCGAAACCGGCGCCGAAGCCGGTGGCGCCGAGCGCCCCGAGCTCGCGGGCGAGCGCGACGAGGCGGTCGGTCTCGGGGATCTGGTTGCCCAGCACCTCGGAGGCGTTATCGTGTGAGGCATAGGCGATGGCGCCGAAGCCAGCGAGGTCACCCCGGCGCAGCGCCGCGGTCGCGGCGGGGATGAGCTCCTCCGATTCCCGGACGAAGGCCCGCAGGCGGTGGGCGAGGCAGCTCTCCCCGGCGACCAGGCGCGCCAGGCCCTCGGCGGCCCCCGGCTGGGCGATGGCCTCGGCGAGCGTGGCGTGGCTGGTGCCAGCGTGGTCGTTCCAGCGCCGGACCAGTTCCTGGGTGGCTAGCGAGGCCCGATTGTAGCGTTCCTTGGCGGTCCCGGTCTTCTCGGCGAGCACACCCGACACCGCGACGACGAAGGACCACTCGGGGCCGAGCTCGACGCTGTCCTCGACGACGATGGGGCAGAACCTCACCTGGGACAGCCGGGAGGCCGCGCAGCACAGCATGGCGGTGTGGTCCTCGGAACCGCCGAAGGTGCCCACGCCACGGTGCCCGGCAAGCCCCTTGAACCCCATGCCGTTCTCGACGCAGGCCAGGTAGGCGGCCAGGTCGATCCGGTCGCCGATGTTGTCCTGCCAGGCGGGGGACGAGGTGAACCCGTTGTGCTCTGCCAGGGCGAGGGCGGTCGCGACGACGAGGGCCGACGAGGACGACATGCCGCTCGCCAGCGGCAGGTCGGAGGAGACGCTCAGGTGGGCGGGGCGCAGCGGCCCGAAATTGGCCGCCAGCCGGTCGACGACGGTCTGGAGGTAGTGACCCCAGTGCCCCGGGGGCAGCTGGCTCGGGGACCCGGGAGCGACCCGGACCGCGTCCGGAGAGGCGTCCGATACCGCGGTAATACCATCACTGGCGTCGCGGATCGTCGCGGTGATGCCCCGGTCTACGGCGGCCAGCAGCGAACGTCCCCCGGCGTAGTCGGTGTGTTTGCCCAATACCTCGAGGCGCCCCGGAACGAACCAGGCAGGGCTCACAGCAGGACCTCGCGATCGGCCAGGGCGGCCACGACCGAGGCGATGTCGCCCCGGTTGCTCATGTCGAGCACCCCGGCTTCCACCGGGATCACCCGGTAGGGGTCCCCGGCGGCGATGGCCGCGCGCACCGCGTCCGTGATCTCGTATTCCCCCCGCGCCGACTTCGGGATCGAGCGGGCGGCCGCGAAGATGGCCGGGCCGCACAGCCAGCAGTTCATGCTGACCGGGGCGCGCTCCCCGAGACGGGCGAGGACCTCGGGGTCGGGTTTTTCGTAGATCTCGGTGAGGTAGCCCTCGGCGTCCGTGCTGACCAGGGCGAACGCGGCGATCCGGTCGGCAGGGATGTTGGAACGGGACACCAGGGCGGCCTTGTCGAAGCCGATCATGGCCGAACCCGCCACGCTGGCCAGCCGGGTCAGCGCCTCGCTGGGGTAGTAGTTGTCGGAGTTGATGACCAGTACCCGGTCTGGCCCGGCGAACTCCTCGGCGGCGAGGACCGCGTTCGCGGTGCCGAGCGGCTCGTGCTGGATGGCGAAACTGACCGAGATCCGCTGCTTGGGCAGCGACTCGTAGTAGTCCCGGATGATGTCGTGTTCGGGCCCGATGACGAGGCAGACCTGGGTGAAGCCCGCGTCGGCCAGGGCCGAGAGCACGTAGTCGAGGAAGGGACGCCCGCCAGCCGAGATCATGGCCTTGACGCCCGCGTCGGCGGCGGCCGACTGGCTGGCGTCCAGTTCGACCCCGGCGGCCTGCGTGCGCATGCGGGAACCCAGACCACGGGCGAGGATGACGGCTTTTGTCGGTGCGCTCATGCGCCACAGCCTAGGAGCTGACGGGTCATCCCGGCGATGCTCCGTCAGCCGATTTGAGCGATCTGGTCAGCGGGAATGCCCAACGCGATACCATCCCGATACCGGGACGCCCGGCGGTGTGGGGTGCCGCGTCCTAGGGGAAGGACACCTCGGCTCCGTTGGAGACCTCCGCCGCGGCCTCGTGCCCGGTCAGGCAGGTGAAACCGCGGGAGGTCGCGATCTCGATGCCGTGGCCCGAGACCAGATCGCTGGTCGCCACGACCCCCAGGCAGGTGTCGGTGCAGATCTGCATCGCGGTGGCGGCGTCCAGCTCCTCGACGATCCACACGCTCGGCACGCTCGGCTCCGGACGCCGGAGCGGCGCCCCGACCAGCGAGCTGCGGACGAGCCTGCCCATGGAGCGCACATCGGTGCCGCGCTCCCGGAGCGTCGCGTTGGTGATGGCGTCGAAGATGCCGGAGATATCGGAGAACGCCGCCTGCGTCGCGGTGGGGGCCGGGGCTCCCTTGGTGATGTCTCGCGTCGCCGCCCGCATCCAGGTCACGTCGTGCAGGATGGCGTTCTGGGTGCGGAACACCTCGGCGTAGACGGGGTCCTGGAGGCCGCAGCCGGTGAGGAAGGCGTCGACGTCGCGGATCGCCTCGACCAGCCGCGCCAATTCGACCTCGGGATCGCCCGCGACATAGCCCTCGGCTGACACCTCGTCCGACAGCACCCAGGCCGGGCCGGTCAGGGGTTGGGGTTCGGCCGGGAGCGTGGCGGTCTTCTTCTTCCGCGCGGGCCACCATCTCATCGTGTTTCCTTCCCACAGGAGCGTGCCGCCCAGGGTGCGGGCGGCACGCTCGCCGGTTATCCGTGGACGCCGAGCTGGACCTGCTTCGGCAACAGCCCCTGCGCCGCCTCGGCCTCGACCTGGTCGAGCCCGAGCCCGGTCTGGCCCGCCACCATGGCGATGACGAGGCCCTCGACTAGGGGTGCGGCCGAGACCTTGACCCGGGACGCGAGTTCCTCGCCGATGAACTCCAGCGCCATCTCGGCCGACAGGATGGCCGACCCGAGGTCGAGCAGGACCAGGACTCCGTCGGGGGAGTCCACCTCTTCGATCGCGGCGGCGATCGCCTGGGCGTCGGTGCCAAAGCCGTCGCCGATACCGGCCGCGACCGCGACCTGGGGGCCCTCTGGCGCCATCTCGCGGGCCAGGTCGACCGCGGCCTCGGCCAGCGGACGGCTGTGGCTGACGACGACGATACCGATCACGGCAGCGTCCGGGCCGCGGATTCGATCAGCATGGTGACCGAGGCGGCACCCGGGTCCATGTGGCCCGCCGAGCGTTCCCCGAGGTAGGAGGCGCGGCCCTTGCGGGCGACCAGCGGGATCGTGTCGTCGCGACCCTTGGCGCAGGCCTTGGCGGCGGCCTCCAGGCAGGCGCGCAGCGAATCGCCGGTCGCCAGGGCGGACTCGTAGGCCCCGACGGCCGGTGCCAGCGCGTCCACCATCGTCTTGTCCCCGAGGTCGGCCTTGCCCCTGGCCAGGATGCCATCCAGCCCGGCACGCAGCGCCGCGCCGAAGGCCTCGACTTTCATCTCGTCGCCCCAGGCGCCCGACAGGCGGAGGAAGAAGGTGCCGTACAGCGGTCCGGAGGCGCCGCCGACCGTGCTGACGAGCGTCATGCCCACCTTCTTGAGGTAGGCGCTCGCGGAGTCGAACTCGTCGGGGTCGAGGGCCGAGACCGCCTGCATGCCCCGGTCCATGTTCGAACCGTGGTCGGCGTCGCCGATCTGGCGGTCCAGATCGGTGAGCAGCGCGGTGTTGGTGTGGATGACCGCGGCGTAGTCGGCCAGCCACGCCGCCAGTTTGGCCGTGTTGATCACTGTCATACTCCCCACCGTAGCCCAGCGGTGTTGACCGGGGCGTCCCAGAGCCGAATCAGTTCGTCGTCTGCCTTGAGCAGCGTGACCGATACTCCCGCCATGTCCAGCGAGGTGATGTAGTTGCCGACCAGGTTGCGCGCGATGGTCACGTTGTTCTTCGCCAGGATCTCGGCGACCTCGTGGTAGACGATGTACTGCTCGATCAATGGGGTCGCGCCCATGCCGTTGACGAAGGCGATCACCGGTGCGCCGGTGTAGTCGAGGTCCGCCAGGATCGGCTCCACCAGCATGGCGGCGACTTCCTTGGCCGGGGCCAGCGGCAGGCGCTTGCGTCCGGGCTCGCCGTGGATGCCGATGCCGACCTCCATCTCTGCCTCGCCCAGGTCGAAGGTGGGTTTGCCCGCGGCGGGGACGGTGCAGCTGGTCAGGGCCATGCCCATGGAGCGGCCGCCGCCATTGACCTTCTTGGCGACCTCCAGCACCGCATCCAGGTCGCGGCCCTCCTCCGCCGCGGCGCCCGCGATCTTTTCCAGCAGGACGGTGACCCCCACCCCGCGGCGCCCGGCGGTGTAGAGGGAGTCCTGCACCGCGACGTCGTCGTCGGTGACGATGGCCTCGACCCGGATGCCCTCGGCGGCGGCCAGCTCGGCAGCCATCTCGAAGTTCATGACATCACCGGTGTAGTTCTTCACGATGTGCAAGACGCCAGCGCCGCCGTCGACGCCTTTGGTGGCGACCTCCATCTGGTCGGGGACCGGCGAGGTGAACACCTCCCCGCAGCAGGCCGCGTCCAGCATGCCCAGCCCGACGAAACCGCCGTGCAGCGGCTCGTGCCCGGAGCCGCCACCCGAGACGAGCCCGACCTTGCCGGGACGTGGCGCGTCGGCCCGGAAGACGATTTTGTTGGCGTGGTCCACGCGCACCATGCCGGGGTGCGCGGCGGCTACCCCTTTGAGGGAATCAGCCACGACATCAGCGACGTTGTTGATGAGCTTCTTCATGAGGCCAAGTGTGGTCTGAGGAGCGGGTCACTGGGCGGTTTTGGGCAAAGTGCCACCGTGGGAGGGCAGGACTGCACGCATGTGCGCCCGGGAACCGGCGACACGCCAGGTCCCGGCGGGCACGCCCGAGCTGGGCGGCGCTGGGGGAGGCGGGTGAGGAGCCCGGTCAGGGGTTGCTGAGCAGCGTCATCGGGTCGACGTTCGTGCCACCCCAGATGGTCTCGAAGTGCAGGTGGCACTCGGTGGACAGGCCGGTGGAACCGGTGTAGCCGATGATCTCGCCCTTGCGGACCTTCTGGCCGGGCTTGACGATGTAGCGGGTCATGTGCAGCGAGTTGGTCTGCAGGCTCTTGCCGCGGAACTCGGCATGGCTGATCTTGACGTTGTTGCCCGAAGCCCCGTCGTAGGAGGCGGAGATGACGGTGCCGTCGTAGACCGCGCGCAGCGGGCTGCCGCAGGCGGCGCCGATGTCCATGCCCCAGTGCATCCGGTGGTAGCCGAGGATGGGGTGCAGCCGCATGCCCCACGGAGAGCCGGGCCTGCCTTCGGCGGGGAACTGGAGCTTGTTCTTCTCTTCCTCCAGGCGCTTGGCCTCGGAGGCGATCTCCTGCTCGGCGGACTGGAGCAGTTCGTCGCGCGCCACGGCAGAGGTCTCGGCCTGTTTGTCGGCGACCTCCTTGCTGATCTCGCTCAGGGCCTCGGCGCGCTGCGCGATGAGCTGATCGACGTCGACTGGGGCGATGCTTTCGCGGGAGGCGTCCCGGGAGTTCTGCAGCGAGCGGTCGAAGGACGCGACGACCGGCACCGGGTCGGGGGAGCTCGCCTGCGCCGACGAGGTGATCGTCGAGGCGGCGATAGCCGAGGTGCCGAGCGCGAGCACGGTAGCGACCGCGATGCCAGCGCGGAAGAAGGGCTTACGCCCTGACGCCCGGCGCGGCACCGAAGGGGTGATGGGTGCGTCGCCCGCGTCAACAGGTTCAATGCCCCGGCGGGGTGGGGTGAATCCGTCGATCAAAGCCACGAGGGATACCTTAGCATTTCTTCGCAAATTCTCAGAGTCTTGCTCAGGTTTCCTTCCCGGGGGAGGCAATGCCCTAGCCGACGCGCAATTGGCGGCTAGGTCGGGTCAGCGGAGCCCGCGCAAAAAATCGGGATCGTCGTCCGGATTGAGCCGCTCGGGGCGGGGCCGCCCGCGGCGGGGACGGCCGAACAGCAGCCAGCCCAGGGGCCCGGCAATGGGCACGCAGATCACCGCGAAGACCCACAGCCACTTGGGTGCGTGACGCACGGCGTAGCGGTCGCTCTGGGCCACCTCGACCACGCAATAGATCGTCAACAAGACGACCGCCCCAATCAGCAACACCCGCGCCATGCCGACAGTCTACCGGGCTTGGCGCACCGCCGGTGCGCGGCGGCGACGGCTCTAGAGTGGGGGTGTGGTGTCGCAGGCGGAAGAGGTGTCGTGGGCCGGGGTGCAAGGGGCTTTGCGCGGCGGCCCACCCGTCGTCCCGGCCGCCAGCGCCAGGGCGGCCCTCGCCCGTGACGCGGCCGCCCGCGCGCTTACCCCCGCCGCGGTCTTGACCACCTCGGGCTCCACCGGGGCCGGGAAACACGTCCTGCTCACCCGCGAGGCGCTCCTCGCCTCGGCCGAGGCGACCCAGGCCGTCCTCGGCCGCGCCACCTGGACCTGCGCCTTGCCCAGCGGCTACGTCGCCGGGTTCATGACGCTCGTGCGGGCCTACGTCGCCGGGACGGCGCCGCTGCGGGTGGACGCCGATCTGGCCCAGCTGGCCCCGGCCCAGGGGGCCAACGCGATCTCGCTGGTCGCCACGCAGCTGCACCGGGCGCTGCGGCGTCCGGACGTGGCCCGGGCCCTCGCCGCCTACGACTGGATACTGCTCGGCGGCTCGGCCATCCGGCCGGACCTGCTGGACGAGGCCGCCGCGCACGGGCTGCGGGTCGTCACCACCTACGGCATGACCGAAACCTGCGGCGGCTGCGTCTACGACGGCGTGCCGCTGCCCGGGGTCCGGGTCAGCGTCGTGGACGCAAACATCCGGATCGCCGGGGATCACCTGTTCTCGGGCTACCTCGGCGACCGGCAGGCCAGCGAGCGCGCGCTCACCGGCGGCTGGTTCCACACCAGCGACCGCGGCCGGTGGGCAGGCGGGCGGCTGGAGGTCCTCGGCCGGGCGGACTCGGTCGTCATCTCCGGCGGGGTCAACGTCGACCTGGACGAGGCCCAGCGCCACCTGGACCGGCTCGGCGAGGCGGCCGTCCTGACCGGTGTGCCCGACCCGGAATGGGGGACCCGGATCGTGCTGGTCACCGAGGCCGCCCACCCCCTGGAGTGGTGGCGGGCGCGGCTGGCGGGCGACCTGGCCAGCGCCGCGTTGCCCAAGGAGGTACGCAGAGTCGCTAAGCTGCCCGTGACCGAGCGCGGCAAGCTCGATCGGGTGAAGCTTGGGCGACTTGTGGAGGAAACGAACCGTGGCGACGCTGGCGCAGTGGGTTGAGGGTGCCCGGCCGAGGACGCTCCCGGCGGCCATCGCCCCGGTGTGCAGCGGGGTCGCGATCGCGGTCCACGAGGGCGTGTTCCGGTGGGGCCTGGCGGTGCTGTGCCTCGTCGTGGGGCTGTCTCTCCAGGTCGGGGTCAACTACGCCAACGACTATTCCGACGGCATCCGGGGCACCGACGCCAACCGGGTCGGGCCGATGCGTCTGGTCGGCTCGGGTGCCGCGCGTCCGCAGGCCGTGAAGCTGGGCGCCTTCGCCTGTTTCGGCGTGGCCGCCGCGGTTGGGCTCGCGATCGTCGCGATCAGCGGGCACTGGTGGCTGCTGACGATCGGTGCGGCCAGCATCGCCGCCGCCTGGTACTACACCGGGGGCAAGCGGCCCTACGGCTACGCCGGGCTCGGGGAGGTCTTCGTCTTCGTCTTCTTCGGACTGGTCGCGGTCGGCGCCACGACCTACGTGCTGCTCGGCCGGGTGCCGCTGGCGGGCTGGCTCGCCGCGGTGGCCATCGGCTGCCTGGCCTCGGCGATCCTGGTGGCCAACAACCTGCGCGACATCGCGGGAGACGTCGTCGCGGGCAAGCGGACGCTCGCGACCCGGCTCGGCGAGGCCCGGACCCGGGCGCTGTTCCTGGCGCTGCTGGCCGTCGCCTTCGCGCTGCTGGCCGGGGTCTCCCTCCTGACGGGGCCGTGGACGCTGCTCAGCCTGGCGGGAGCGCCGCCAGCCGCCAGGGCCGCGGCGCTGGTGATCCGGGGGGCGAGCGGGCGGGAACTCGTCACGGTGCTGCAGCTGAGCGGGCTGGCCGAACTCCTGGCGGGTTTCGGGCTGTTGGTGGGCTGCCTGCTGTGATCGTCTACGACACCGCGCTGAGGCTGCGTTTCCGGGGCATCAGCAGGCGCCAGGGCGTGCTGTTCCGGGGCCCCGCCGGGTGGGCGGAGTGGAGCCCCTTCCTGGACTACGGCGGCCCAGAACTGGTGCCCTGGTGGCTCGCGGCCCGGGAGGCCGCCGTCGAGGGGTTCCCGGCGCCGCTGCGCGACGAGGTGTGGGTCAACGCGACCATCCCAGCGGTGGGCCCCGATCTGGCCTACGCCCGCGCCAAGGAATCCGGCTGCCGGACGGCCAAGGTCAAGGTCGCCGAACCGGGGCAGGCCTTCGCCGCGGACGAGGCCCGCGTCGAGGCGGTGCGGGCGGCCCTGGGGCCGTCCGGGCGCATCCGGGTGGACGCCAACGGCGCCTGGACGCCGGAGGAGGCGCTGCGGCGGCTGCGGGTGTTGTCGCGCTACGGCATCGAATACGCCGAGCAGCCCTGCCGCAGCACAGAGGAACTCGCCGGGCTGCGCCGGGCCCTGCTGCGTGCGGGCGTCAGCGTCCCCATCGCCGCGGACGAGTCGATCCGCCGCAGCGACGACCCGGCCCGGGTGAAACGGCTCGCCGCCGCCGACGTGGCGGTGCTCAAGGTGCAGCCGCTCGGCGGGGTCCGGGCCTGCCTGCGCTGGGCCGAGGAGCTGGCGATCCCCGTGGTGGTGTCGAGCGCCCTGGAGACCTCCATCGGCATCTCCGCTGGCCTCGCGCTGGCCGCCGCCCTGCCCGAGCTCCCCTACGACTGCGGCCTCAACACCGTGAACCTGCTGGCCAGCGACGTGGTCGAGGAGCCCCTCGTCGCGGTCGGCGGACGCCTGCGCCTCACCCGCCCCGCGGTGGCGCCGGACCGGGTGCCCAGGGCCGACGAGGCGACGGCCGCGGCCTGGCAGGCCCGGCTGAACGAGACGAAGGAGCTGGCATGTCCTCCTGGCTGATGGCCCAGACCCTCGTGCGCACGCTGATCGCCGAGGGCATCACCGACGCCGTGCTCGCGCCGGGGTCGCGCAACGCCGCGCTGTCGATCCTGCTCGACCGGGCGGCCCGCTCCGGGCAGATCCGGCTGCACGTGCGGGTGGACGAACGCTCCGCCGGTTTCCTGGCGCTCGGCCTGGGCAAGGCCTCGGGCAGGCCCGCCCCGGTGGTGTGCACCTCCGGCACCGCGGCCGGGAACCTGCTCCCCGCCGCGATGGAGGCCCGCCACGCGGGCGTACCCTGGCTGGCCCTGACCTGCGACCGGCCCGCCTTCCGGGTCGGTAGCGGCGCCTCGCAGACCACGGACCAGCCCGGCATCTTCGGGGTCTTCGCCGTAGCCAGCCAGCGGTTGTCCAGCTCGTCCGGGCGTCCGCGGCACTGGGCGGCCGGGCTGCGCCGCACCCTGGGCGCCGCCCGGGGGACCCGCACCGGGCGGCCCGGACCGGCCCAGCTGAACGTGGAGTTCAGCGAACCGCTGCTGGCCGAACCCGGCCACGACGAGCCCGCGCCCCCGCCCGCCGTCGCGCTGCCGGGACGCGGCCCGGGCCCGGCGCACGCGCTCAAGGCGGGGCCCCGCAGCGTCGTGCTCGCCGGGGACGCCACCCCCCAGACCGGCGCCCGGGCGCGGGCCTTCGCCGAAGCCGCGGGGCTGCCGCTGCTGGCCGAACCGTCCAGCAACGCCCGCGGCGGGGCCAACGCGATCTCCTGCTACCGGCTGCTGCTCGGCGCCGGGCTGCGTCCCGGGATCGAACGGGTCGTCACCTTCGGCCACCCCACGCTGTCGAGGCCGGTCGCCGCGCTGCTGTCCGACCCCGGCGTGGAGCACATCGTCGTGGCCGAGCACGCCGACTGGCCCGATGTGGGGGCGAGCGCGTCCGTGGTCTGCGACGGCGTGGCCTGGTCCGGGCCCCCGGCCGGGCGGGACTGGCTGGAGGGCTGGCGGGCCCAGGACCGGGCGCTCCGGGAGAGGCTGGACGCAGAGCTGACGGGGCTGAGCGGCTACACGCTCGCCGCCGAGGTGGTCGCGGCCACCGGGGCGGGGGAGAACCTGGTGTTCGGCTCCTCCAACCCGATCCGGGACGCCGACCTCGCGCCGATCGCCTCCGCCCCGGCCACGGCCTGGGCGAACCGCGGCCTGGCCGGGATCGACGGGACCATCGCCACCGCGGTCGGCATCGGCCTGGCCACGGACGCCCCGACGACGCTGCTGCTCGGCGACCTCACCTTCACCCACGACCTGGGCTCCCTGGCCTTCCCCCCGGGCGAACCGCGCCCGCGGCTGCGGATCGTGGTCGCCGACGACGACGGCGGGTCGATCTTCCACACGCTGGAACAGGGCGGCCCGGACTACGCCGACTCCTTCGAGCGGGTCTTCGCGGTCCCGCACGGCCTCGACCTGGGCGCGATCGCCGCGGGCTTCGGGCACCCGGTGACCCGCGTCGGGCGGCGCGGCGAGCTGCGGGCGGCGCTGCGGCGTCCGATCGGCGGCGTCGAGGTGGTCGTGGTCGGCATCGGGCGCGGGGAGCGCCGCGCCACCGACGCCTGGCTGGCAACGTTGGCCGGGTGAGGCCGCGGGCGGCTCAGACCAGGCCGCGCAGCCACTCGCGCAGGGCCAGGGTGGCGCGCACATCGTCCTCGTTGTATTCCAGGACGCGGACGCGGGCCGCCTCGCGTTCGGCCGGGTCGTCGGCGTGGACGGCGTCGTTGAACCAGGCCTGGGAGTTGAGGCCGCCCGGGTCGTCGTCCCGCCAGGAGAACCCGGCCCCGGCGTGCGCGACGGTCTTCAGCCCGAGCCCGCTGGCGCCGAAGAAATGCTCCCGCACGAGGGTGAACAGGTCGACGAAGTGCGTGGCGGAGGCCTCGGCGACGTAGGCCACGTCGGGGTCGCCGGTCAGCTTCGACAGCCGGTTCAAAAACACCCGCTCGTAGTCGGAATAGTGGTAGACCAGCGCGTCCCGGTCCCGCAGCAGCGGGGCGAGGAAGCGGGCGAACTCGATGAGCAGCTCGGTCTCGCCGCAGCGGTCCAGGTCGGCGAAGCGGGCGAAGGCGTGGTATTCGCTGGTGCCCGCCACCCGGTCGTTGACCAGCAGGCCCCACAGGTAGGTGCGTCCCTCGTCGGAGGTTTCGATGTCGAAGTCGATCTCGACCTCGGCCTCGGGCACCTCGATCGGGCCGGTCGTGGTGCGTTCCAGCGCGACCCCGGCGATCATCAGCCGGGCGCGGCGGGCCGCGAGCCGGACGCGGGACTCGGCCCCCTCCCGGTGGCGGACCTCGGGCAGGTAGCGGGGCAGCAACTCGTCCAGGTCGGCCCCCGCCAGGTCGGTGAGGGTAGCGATGCCGAGCGCCGACAGCGCGGAGATCTCCCGCACGTCGAGGGGGGACTTGTTGATCCTCAGGCTGATCGACTCGTCGTCGAGCTGGGAGCGGCAGCGCTCCCACCAGAGGCAGTATTCGCACTCCCGGATCACGATCGGGACGACCGGTGGCGGCGGGTCCCCGGCGCCGGTCCTCGACAGCGCCTGGTTGGCGACGTAGACGCGGAACTGGTGCTCGTGGTCGTAGCGTTCCAGCGCGCTGCGGAGCTTCCAGCCGCTCTGGCTCGTCCGGCTGAAGGTGCGCAGCTGCTTCTCCGACAGGTCCACCCACACGACGCACCGGCCGCCGATGGGGCTGGGCTGGTCGAGGCCGACGACCCCGGCCAGCGGCGGGCCGGACGCCGCCCAGCCAGCGGCCTCCAGCATGCGCCAGTAGTGGGCCAGCTGCAGCAGCGTCTTCTCCTTGGACGCCCGGAACGCCGCCCGGGGCAGCCAGAGCGCCTCGGCCACGGAGACGCTGCCGATCTGGGAGGCGGCGACCTGGTGGCCGTCGCGGCGCTCCAGCACCTTCTGCAGCTTGGTCTCGACCGGGTGGTAGCCGGGCGTGCCCGCTGGCGTGTCGGCGCCGCGGACCAGCAGGTCGGGGCGTCCGCTGCGGTGTCCGGCGTAGTCGAGGGGCAGCAGCGCGCCGATGATGATGGCATCGCCCCGCCGCACCGCCTCGGCGCTGGCCGCCTCGCGGACCGGGAGGGGTTCGGTGCGCAGCGGACGCAGGTCGGTGACCTCGTTGTGCGCCGCGATCTCGTCCAGCACGGAGTGCCGGAACTCCCGGCCCCCGTGGAAGGCCTCGCCGAGCGACTCGTCCGGGGGTTCGGGGCGTTCCACGGCCGGGTCGAACAGGTTGTAGGTCTTGACCGGGCAGCTGCGCGCCGCGTAGGCGTCGAGGAGGAACACGTTAGGCCGCCCACCCCCGGTGCATGGCGACGATGCCCCCAGACATGTTGCGCCAGCCGGGGGCGGCCCACCCGGCCTCGGCCATGAGGTCGGCGAGTCCGGCCTGGTCGGGCCAGGCGAGGATCGATTCGCCCAGGTAGGAATAGGCGGGCGGGTTGCTGGAGGTCTTCGCCATCAGGGGGACGCCGTGGCGCAGGTAGCCGTGGTAGAGGGACCGGAACGGCCCCCAGACGGGGGTGGAGAACTCGGTGATGACGATGCGTCCGCCCGGCCTGGTGACGCGCCGCAGCTCGCGCAGCCCGCCGAGGGTGTCCTCGACGTTACGCAACCCGAACGAGATGGTGACCGCGTCGAAGGTCGCGTCGGCGTAGGGCAGCGCGAGGGCGTCGGCGTTGACGAAGGGCAGGCTGGGCAGCCGCCGCTTGCCGACCCGCAGCATGCCCAGCGACAGGTCGGTCGGGATGACCTCGGCGCCCGCCTGGGCGAAGGGTTCGCTCGAGGTGCCGGTGCCAGCCGCCAGGTCGAGGACGAGTTCGCCCGGCCGGGGGTCGACGGCCTCGACCGTCGCCCGGCGCCAGGCCCGGTCGGCGCCGAGGCTGAGTAGGTCGTTGAACAGGTCGTAGCGCTGCGCGACGGCGTCGAACATGTGCCCCACCTCGGCACGGCGTTTGGTCAGGTCGGCACGGGAGGCTCGCATGAGCGACAGACTAGCCGCACTCGCCGACAACCGGCACGGCGAGCGCGCGGGCCGCGCCGGGGACGGCGCGCGGAGGTGGCACACTTGGCCCGTGGCGAAGAAATCCAACCGGGTGCTGCACGTGGCGCAGCTGAAGAAGGCCTACGGGCCGGTGACCATCGTCGAGGGGTTCAACCTGGACGTCGCGGCCGGTGAGGCGGTGGCGCTAACCGGACGCAACGGCGCGGGCAAGTCGACGGTGCTGCGCTGCATCGTCGGGGCCGACCGGCCGAACGAGGGCACCGTCGAGCTGTTCGGCATCCGGATGAGCGAGACCAACCCGGAGATCCGCCGCAACGTCGCGACCGTGATCGACGACCTGGACTTCTTCCCCGACCTCAGCGTCGTCGAACACCTCGACCTGCTGGCCCGCGCCCACGGCGTCGAAGACCCCGACAGCCTCGTCGACGAGGTGCTGGAGGAGGTGCAGCTGGTCCCCCAGGCCGGTCAGCTCCCGGCGACGCTGTCGTCGGGGCAGCGCCGCAGGCTGGCGCTGGCCACCGCCTTCGTGCGGCCCCGCAGCCTGCTGGTGCTGGACGAGCCGGAGCAGCGGCTGGACGTCGAGGGGATCGCCTGGCTCGGCCAGCGCCTGGCCGCCGAGAAACGCGACGGCCTGGCGATCGTGCTGGCGAGCCACGAACCGAGCCTGGTCGAGGCGATCGGGGCCCGCAAGGTGGAGCTGGGGGCGCCGCGCGGATGAACGACGCCAGATTCGGCGAGATCCACGAGGTGGACGAACGCCAGCTGCAGCTCCTCATGAAGGACTGGCGCCGCGGACGCGCCACCCGCAACATCTGGCAGGCCCTGTCGGACGCCTACATCGCGGTCTTCGCGGTCGTGGTGGTCGGGGCGATGCTGATCGGCGCGGTCGTGCAGGCCCAGAGCACCATCGCGACGTGTGAGACGGCCTCGTGCCTCGCCGGGCGGGCGCTGCTGCCGTGGGCGGCGCTGGCGGGGGCGCTGGCCTTCGCCCTGGCCACCTCGCTGATGTTCGGCCCGGTGCTGGCCTCGGCCGCCGAGGGGTTCTGGCTCATGGAGGCCCCCATCGGGCGCCGCAGGCTGCTCGCGAAGCGGCTCTGGCTGGCCATCGGGGCGGCGCTGGTGTTGGGCGTCGGGTTCGGGGCGCTGGTGTCGGCGCTCACCGGCTCGGACTCGGGCGCGGTGGGGGCGTGGGCGCTCGGCACCGGTTTCGGCGCGGCCGGGCTGGTCGCGGTCGCGGCGGTCGAGCAGACCGCGGAGCGGCGCTGGGTGCTGGTGAGCCTGCAATGGGTCGTCGGCCTGTCCGGCCTGGTCGCGCTCGGCGTCGTGGTCGGCACCGCCGCGGGCTGGTTCTACCTGCCCGGGCTGGACCTGCTCGGCGTGGAGCTGGCCCTCGGCGTCGGCGGGTTCGGGCTGGCGCTCGGGATCGCCGCCGGGATCGTCGCCTACCTGAGGCTGGACCGCATCCGCCGCCAGCGGCTCACCAGCGGGGGGTCGCTGCTCAGCGGCATGCAGGGCGCCATGTTCGCCCTCGACTTCGCGCTCGTGCGCGACATCCTGGTGGAACGCAACGCCAGAATCCGGGGGCACGTGCGGCCCACCCGAGGCGCCGGGCAGGGCACCCGGGCCCTGATCCTGCGCGATGTGCAGCGGCTCGTGCGCTACCCTCGTCCGCTGCTGTTCTGGGTCGCCAGCATGGCGGTGCCCTACGCCTTCGCCTCGCTCGGCCTGCAAACGATCAACCCGCTGCTGTCGGGCGTGGTGCTGATGGCGGCGCTCATCCCGTTCCTCACCTCGCTGCGGGTGCTGTGCCGGACGAAGGGCCTGGCGCGCTGCCTGCCCTATGGCAACGGGGCGCTGCGGCAGGCCGCGATGACGGTCCCGGCGGCCCTGGCCCTGGTGTGGGGGCTCGCGGTGATGCCGGCCTTCACCGGCTTCGGGCAGGCGGAGGCGGCCGACCCGTTCCCAGGCATCTCCAGCGCGCTGCTGACCGCGGTGGCCGGTCTGCTCGCGGCGGTGCGCTGGGTCGCGGCCCAGCCCGCCAACTATTCCGGGCCGATCGTCGCGGTGGGCGTGGGGGCGGTTCCCCCGGGGCTCATGTTCAGCGTCCTGCGCGGCTTCGACATCGTGATCTTGGTCACATTGCCGCTGCTGATCGGCTGGACTCCGCTGGTCTCCCTCGGGGTCGCCGTGGTCGCGTTCTCGGTGCTGCGCTCCGGTTTCGACCAGCAGGCGCTCATGGACGAGAACGAGGAACGCAAGCGCCAGCTGGAGCTGGCTAGGGCCGGGGCCAGCGGGGGCAAGCCGCGGCAGAAGATCAAGGTGACCCGCGGGGCCTGAGCCAGCGTCCCGGGCGGGGCGCCGCCGAGGGTGGCTCCGATACCGGGGGTGGTACCGCGAAGGTGTAACCTACCGAACGGCTTTAGCCGGATAGCCGTGCGGGACCGGCCCGTCTCGCCGGGGCGGGCCGAGCACGGCGGCACATCGGAGCAGGTCTGCATGGTTGTTTGTCCCCATTGCGGTTCTCGCGGGATCTGCCCATGCTGGCGTGAGCACTTCCAGGACCGGAAAGGATGGCTGTGGGCTGGTCTGTGAAGATGAAGCGGCGGATCGCTCTGGCGGTCTCGTCGACCCTGGTGACCGGGCTCGTGGCGGTCGCCGTGCTCAACCCCGGGGTCGCCGCGACGGACGTGGACCTCAACGACGGTGGGGTCTGGGTGCTCAACGGCAACGACCGCATCGTCGGGCACCTGAACTATCCCGCCCTGACCCTCGACGCCGGCATTCGCTATTCGGCGTCCGAGCTGACCCTGTTCCAGCAGGGCAAGGACGTGTTCGTGCGCGACGAGGCCAGCCTCAACCTGGCCCAGGTGGACGTCGCCAACGCGGCGCTGCCGAACGGCGCCGACATCAAGGTCGGCACCGACGTCCAGGTGAGCGGCAAGCGGGTCGGCGTCGTGGACGCCCGCTCGGGCAAGGCCTGGCTGCTGGCGGCCGAGGACGTGCAGAACCTCTCCGACGAGAGCGTCCCCACCATCGAGGGCGTGGACAAACCCGTCATGGCGATGGGCGTGCAGGGCGACCTGGCCGTGGTCTCGCAGGCCAGCGGGGAGGTCGTCACCGCCAAGCAGAGCGGCGCCCAGCTCGACATCGCCCGCGCGACCAGGCAGCCCCTGGCGAACCAGGACGGCGTCCAGCTGACGATGGTCGGACGCGAACCGGTCGCCCTCACCTCAGGCGGGGAGCTGGTGCTGCCGGGCGGCGCCGCGGTGCAGCTGTCCGGGTCGGCCCTCAGGCTGCAGGAACCGGGCCCCGCGGCGGCCGAAGTGCTCGTCGCGACCGACCGGTCGCTGCTGCGGGTGCCACTGTCCGGCGGGGAGCCGGTCGTGGTCGGCGCCCCCCAGCCCGGCGAACCGGTCGCCCCGGTGATGCACCACGGGTGCGCCTACGCGGCCTGGGCGGAGGCCAGCTGGTTCCTCCGCGACTGCGCGGGCGAGGACCACGACTACGCGCTGGAAGTGCCCGGCGTGAAATCTGCCGCGGGGATGAAGTTCCGGGTCAACCGCGACGTCATCGTGCTCAACGACATGGCCAACGGCGGGGTCTGGCTGCCCGACCAGCGGATGATCCAGGTGGACAACTGGGAGCAGATCAAAGAGGAACTCAAACGCAAGGACCAGCAGCAGGACCAGACGGCCCAGATCATCGACGAGCCGCAGCAGGAGCGTCCGCAGAACGAGAAGAACCATCCCCCGGTCGCCCACGACGACTCCTTCGGCATCCGCCCCGGCCGCTCCACGCTGCTGCCGGTCATCATGAACGATTCCGACGAGGACGGTGACGTGCTGGTCGCCGCCCCGGTGAACCAGCCCAGCGCCGGGTCGGTGGTCCCGGTGCGCAACGGGGCCGCGCTGCAGATCGCCGCGCCGTCCTCGGCCACGGGCGGGCTCAGCTTCACCTACGAGATCAACGACGGGCGCGGGGGCACCGCCCAGGCGAACGTGACGCTCACCGTGGTGCCGCTCGACCAAAACAGCGGCCCGGTGCAGCAGCGGACGACGACGGCCTCCATCGGCGCCAAGGGCACCATGACGGTCAACCTCATCAACGACTGGATCGACCCAGACGGCGACCCGATCTACCTGAAGTCGGCGTCCTCCTCCGACGCGCTGAGCGTCGACACCCGGCCCGACGGGCGGCTCATCGTCACCGACCTGGGCAAGGGCAGCGCCCGCCACGAACTCACCGTGGTCGTCTCGGACGGGCAGAAGGACACCGAGGGCAAGGTCGTCATTCACGTCCGCGACGGCGGCAACCTCAAGCCGGTCGCCAACGGCGACCACATCGTGGTGCAGGCCGGGCACAGCGTGAACGTGAACCCGCTGAGCAACGACACCGACCCCAACGGCGACCAGCTGCGCCTGGTCGCGGTCGGCACCCCGCCGAGTGGGCTGGAGGTGACCTCCACCGATCTGACGGCCGGTTCGGTCACGCTCAAGGGCGCAGCGGCGGGCACCTACAACCTGACCTACCAGGTGACCGACGGCCCGGCCCAGGTCGAGGGTGTGATCCGGGTGGACGTGGTCGAGGCCGACACCGACCAGCCGCCGGTCGCCGAAGACGACATCGGCCTGCTGCCCAGCGGCGGGCAGACGCTGATCGAGGTCCTGGCCAACGACTCCGACCCCAACGGCGGGGTGCTGGCCGTGCAATCGGTCGAGCTGCCGGAGGGCTCCCCGCTGCGGGTCGCGCTGATCGAGCACAACCTGCTGCGGGTCACCGCTCCCGGCGGGCTGGAACAGCCGGCGTCCTTCTCCTATTTCGTGTCCAACGGCAAGGCCTCCCGCAGCGCCCGGGTCATGGTGCTGCCGGTCCCGGCGCCGTCGCGCAACGCGCTGCTCGAACTCACCGACGACTCGCTGGTGGTGCGTTCCGGCGATGTCGGCTCGGTCAAGGTGCTCACCAACGACCGGTCGGTGCTCGGGCTGCGGATGCAGGTGCTGAACAACCTGCAGGCCAGCATCAAGGACGAGGTCGGGCAGGTCTTCCTGTCCAACAACGAGGTGCGGTTCCGGGCGGGGAAGCGTGCGGGCAGCGGGCGGATCATCTACACGGTGCAAGACACGCAGGGCAATGTGGCGTCGGCCTATGTCGACGTGACGGTCACCCCGGCCGACGACGACAGCAACCAGGCCCCGCGCCCGCCCGAACTGGTCGCGCGGACCTTCGCCGGTTCCCAGGTGAGAATCCCGGTCGAACTCAACGGCATCGACCCCGACGGTGACTCCGTGGTGCTGCTGGGCAGCGGCGGCTCGCCGCGGCTGGGCAACGTCGAGGTCAAGGACGGCCAGCTCGTCTACACCGCCGAGGCGAACCTGTCCGGCAC
This sequence comes from Propionibacteriaceae bacterium, assembly GCA_030529455.1. Taxonomy (GTDB): domain Bacteria; phylum Actinomycetota; class Actinomycetes; order Propionibacteriales; family Propionibacteriaceae; genus JAUMWV01. The sequence continues at coordinate 40,480 of JAUMWV010000003.1, forward strand.
CGACACCTTCACCTATGTCGTGCAGGACCGCCGCGGACGCCGGGCCGAGGGGCCGGTGCGGGTCGGGGTCGTGCCCCGCCCCGAGGCCAACCGGGCACCGATCGCGACGGCCGACGCCATCTGGGTGCGTCCGGGCAAGAAGGTCGCGATCCCGGTGCTGGCCAACGACGTCGACCCCGACGGCGACAAGCTGCGGGTCGCCGAGGACAGCCTGGCCAGCCAGCACGTGAGCGACCTCAGCCTGAGGGAGGGGATCTACGTCGTCCTCACCGCGCCGGAGGCCCCCGACACCTACCTGGTCAACTACGACGTCACCGACTCGGTGCTGAAGGACACCGGCCAGATCACGGTCCGGGTCGGCCCGGAGGCACCGCTGGCCCCGCCGATCGCCGTCGACGACGCGGTCGCCGAGAGCGAGGTGCAGGGCAAGGACGAGATCACGATCCCGGTGCTCAAGAACGACACCGATCCCGACGGCGACATCGCCGAGGCGAAGCTCACCAGCTCCGACCCGGGGGTGCGGGTGAATCCCGACAAGACGCTCACGATCCCGGTGACCACCGAGGTGCAGCTGATTCTTTACACGGTCACCGACACCGACGGCCAGCAGGCCTCGGCGGTGGTGCGGGTGCCGCCGAGCAACCAGGCCCGCCCCCACTACGACCTGTCCACCGGGACGATCAAGGCCAAGGTCGGAGTGACCACCACGGCCAGGATCAACGACTACATCAAGAGCGGTTCGGGCCGCCAGGTGCGGATCACCGACGACGCCAAGGTCACCATGGGCGTGGGCTGGGACGGCAGCAACCTGGTCAAGGACCAGCTGACGCTGGAGTTCACCCCGGCCAAGGGGGCCCCGCGGAGGACCTCGATCTCGCTCGAGGTGACCGACGGCGTGGACCTCAACGACCCCGAGGGGCAGATCAACCAGGTCGTGCTGCCCGTCGAGATCGAACCGGCCGACAACCGCCCGCCGGTCTTCCAGGGAGCCGAGATTCAGGTCGCCAAGGGTGAGGACGCCTCGACCCTCGACGTGAGCAGGCTGGTGCAGGACCCGGAGGGGGTCAACCCGTCCGAGATGACGTTTGCGCTGGTGTCCGCCCCCGACGGGCTCGACGTCTCGCTGTCTGGCACCCAGCTCAGCGTCCGGGCCGACGTCGGCGCGGCGCTCGGCGGTGCGGGCGCGGCGGAGGTCAGGGTCACCGACGGCGACCAGCAGGTGAGCGCGACCTTCCCGATCGTGGTGGTCCCCTCCACCCGCGGCAAGATCCAGACCACCCCGCTCGACATCACGACCAACGCGGGCAAGACCGAGACGGTCGACATCACCCGCTACGCGACCAACCCGTTCCCGGACCGGCCGCTGACGGTGACGGCGGTGGAGGCCCCCGCCGAGATGGTCAGCGCGTCCGCCTCCGGCACGACCGTGACCATGGTCATGCGGGAGGGGGTGCACGGCAGCGCCGTGGTGCGCTACCGGGTGCAGGACGCCACCAAGGACGCCAACCGTGAGGTCGAGGGCACCATCACCCTGACGATCCGGGACATACCGGGCCCCCCGACGGGTCTGCGGGCGGTCACCGGCAGCGTCCGCGGCGAGGTCACTCTCGAATGGACCGCCGGGCCCGCCAACGGCGCCAACATCACCAAGTTCACGGCCTACGACAAGACCCAGAAGGACTCCAAGGCCTGCGAGATCGGCAGCAAGTGCGTCTGGTCGGGGCGCAAGACGGGCCAGGAGCACACCTTCGAGGTGACGGCCACCAACGAGGTCGGGGAATCCGCCCCCTCCGCCCAGGCCAGCGTCATGGTCGACATCGAACCAGAACAGCCCGCGCCGCCGAGGGTGCAGCCGCTGGACCGCAAGGTGCGCGTCACCTGGGCGGAGCCGGTGAACGAGGGCACCCCGATCACGGCCTACTACCTGAGGCTGTCGCCCGGCGGTGACGAGATCCAGGTTCCGGCCGGGACGCTGACCCGCGAACTCCCGGCGACCAACGGGATCGCGCACACCGTGACGGTGCAGGCCGAGAACTCCCACGGCCGCTCCAAGGTCTCGCTGCCCTCGCAACCGGCGACGCCCTACGGCAAGCCGGGCCGCGTGACCGGGCTCAGCGCGCAGACCACCAACCTGGGCACCGCCGCAGGTGCCGGGGTGGTGCGGGTCACCTGGACGGCGCCGGATAGCAACGGTCGCCCGATCGAGCAGTACACCGTGACCTGGCCGGGAGGCAGCAAGACCGTCGGCGGCACCGCGACGAGCACCACGGTCGAGAACGTCGCCTGGTCGACGAGCGAGGTCAAGTTCACCGTCACCGCGACCAACGACCTCAAGCAGGCCGGGACGCACACCTCCGAGCCCGCGAGCGCCTCCGTCTGGGTGGTCGGCCAGCCCGCCCGCCCGACCGTCGGCTCGGTGAGCGCGACCGGCGAGAACAACCAGGTGCGGGTCTCCGGCCTCGGCGGGGGAGCCGCCGCCGGGTGGTCCGCCTCCGACCTGCGCTACGAGTTCAACGTGGACGGTGGCGGCTGGCGGGCGATGCCGGGCAACGGCGTCATCACCGACGGTGCGCTCACCAACGGCACCAACCACACCCTGGGCTTCCGCGCGGTCGGACGCAAGGGGGCGGAGGTGCAGGCGACCTCGCCGGTCACCACGGCCGGTGGGGTGAACCCGTTCGGTCCGCCGACGCCGCCGAGCGTCAACTGCTCGTCGTGGAACTACGGCGCGGGCTGCTCGTGGTCCATCGGCAGCGGCAACGGGCGTCCGGCCACGACCTATGTTTCGGAATCGGCTGGCGGGGGCTCGCCGGTGTCGAGCAACGGCAAGGCCGAGGTGGGCGAGGGCAAGTCCATCACCCGCTGCGTCCGGGTCGTGCAGACCTCCTCCGAGCTGGGGGAACGCTCCTCCAGCTGGATCTGCCAGTCGGCCACCGCGCCGGTCAAACCGCCGCCACCCCCGCCTCCGCCGCCCCCACCGGCGCCGCCGACCTACCAGCCCTATCAGTCGAACCGGGTCTGCCGCAGCCTGGGCTGCCCGAAGCTGAACGCTGGGTTTGGGTACTGGACCAGCATCCGGTTCCGGAACATGGCCGGTCAGGCCGTGACCTGCCGGGGTTCGAGCAGCCCGGCCTATATCACCGTGCCGGACAGCAACGACTGGACCTGGCACGGCGAGCACTTCTACTCCAACATGGGCTCGGGTGCCGGTTATGTCCCGAGCTACGACCCCTACAACTGGGTCAACTGTTCGCCGGGCACAAAGTCGAGGGGCTGAGTTGCCGAAGCCAGCAGCCCGGTGAGCGGGGCAGCCCGTCCAGATGATCGAATCCCTAAAGGAAAGTGATGCAAGTAACTCAAGAGAATGCGATGTGGTTTGCCGAGACCTTCGGCAAGATCGTCGACAACGTCGGGCGGGCGCTGCTCGGCAAGCAGGGGGTGATCCGGCTCGCCCTGACCTGCATGTTCGCCGAGGGTCACCTGTTGCTGGAGGACGCCCCGGGTACCGGCAAGACCGCCCTGGCCAGGGCGTTGGCCGCGACGGTGCAGGGGACGCACAGCCGGATTCAGTTCACCCCCGACCTGTTGCCTTCCGACATCACCGGCGTCACGATCTTCGACCAGTCCACCGGGCGGTGGGACTTCCACAAGGGTCCGGTGTTCGCCTCGATCGTGTTGGCTGATGAGATCAACCGGGCGTCGCCGAAGACGCAGTCGGCGTTGTTGGAGGTGATGGAGGAGTCGAAGGCGACGGTGGATGGGGTGCGTCATGAGGTGGGGCGTCCGTTCATGGTGATTGCGACGCAGAATCCGATTGAGCAGGCGGGGACGTATCGGTTGCCGGAGGCCCAGTTGGATCGGTTCCTGATGAAGACCTCCATCGGCTACCCCGAGCGGGCCGCCGGGATCGAGATCCTCGCCGGTTCGGCGTCCCCGGACCGCACCCGCAGCCTGCCCGCGGTGATCTCCACCAAGGCCGTGGCCGACATGGCCGACCTGGCCGCCGCCAACCACACCGACCACGCGATCCTCGACTACGTGCAGGCGCTGGCCGAGTTCACCCGCGCCGACGCCGAAACCCGGCTGGGCGTGTCCACCCGCGGGGCGATCGCCATGACCCGGGCCGCCCGGGTGTGGGCCGCCGCGCAGGGACGCAACTTCGTGATCCCCGACGACATCCGCAACCTGGCCACCCGGGTCTGGGCCCACCGCATCGTCTTGGACCCGGACGCCGAGTTCGCCGGGACGAACCCAGAGGATGTCATCGAGCGGGCCCTGGCGACCGTCGCCCCGCCCGCGGGTAGGAAGTAGCCCGGCGTTGACACAGCTTCTCCCAGGCACACAGCGGCGGCGGACTCGGGCCGCCAGAGCCTCCCGGACGGGCCTGCCCGGGCGGGTCCGGGGCTGGATCGAGCGCGGCACCGAGGCGGCCAGGGGGCTGCTCCGGTTCCGCTTCGTCGCGGCCACCTGGTCCTACCTGCGGGGCGTGACGCCGCTGGGCTGGGGCGGTTTCGCGGTCGCGGTGCTCGCGGGCCTGGCCTGGCTGAGGTACCAGTGGGCCGAGGCCCAGGTCGTCGCCGTCGCGCTCGCGCTGCTGTGCCTGGCGGGTCTGGCCTGGTCGATCGGGCGCACCGAGTACCGGGTCGGGTTGCGCCTGGCCAGCGTCCGGGTCAGCGTCGGGGACCGGGCGCTGGGCGAGGTCACCATCGCCAACGCGGCGAAGCGGACGCTGAAACCCGCGGTGGTTGAGATGCCGGTCGGCAACGCGCTGGCGGCCTTCAGGGTGCCGCGGCTCGGGGTCTCGGAGGCCCACGAGGAGGCGTTCACGATCCCGACGCACCGGCGCGGCGTCATCGTGGTCGGCCCGGTCACCTCGGTGCGGGGGGACGCGCTGGGCTTCGTCCGCCGCGTGCAGCGCTGGAGTGACCCGGTCAGCCTGTTCGTCCACCCCCGCACGATCGGGTTGGATTCGGCGACGGTCGGGTTCATCCGCGACATTGAGGGGGCCACGACGCAGGAGCTGTCCAGCTCGGACGTGTCCTTCCACGCGCTGCGGGACTACATCCCGGGTGACGACCGCCGCAACGTGCACTGGCGGACGACCGCCCGCACCGGGCGGCTGATGGTCCGCCAGTTCGAGGAGACCCGCCGGGCCCACCTGCTGCTGCTGGTGGACGTGCGGTCGTCGTCCTGGGACAGCGAGGACGCCTTCGAGACCGGGATCAGCGCGGCCGCCTCGCTCGCCATGGCGGCGATGCGCGACCACCGGGAACTGTCGGTGATGACCCAGCACGGGGTGTTCAGCACGCCGAGCCCGATGCGGGTGCTCGACCAGTTCAGCGCGGTCGAGGCGGACCCGGGCTGTCCCTCGCTGGCCGACCTGGCCAGGGAGGCCAGCGAGCGGGTTCCGGGGGCGTCCGTGGCGGTGCTCGTCACGGGGGCGAACACGCCGGTCGGTGACCTGCACCGTGCCCAGTCCTGGCTGCCGGTCAACATGGTGACGATGGCGCTGCGCTGCGTCGCGGGGGAGGAGCCGCACCGGCGCCAGGTCGGTGGGCTCAGCGTGATCTCGATCGGTGAGCTGGAACAGCTCCCGCTGGCTTTGCGGAGGGCACTGGGATGAGGCAGACGTGGATCAACGTGCTCGTGGTGGCCGTGCTGCTGCTGATCGCCGGGGCCACGCACGGGCCGGTCTTCGGTGACGCCAGGGGCTACCTGGCGGTGCTGGGCGGCGTGCTCATCGGTGGCGGCGTCGCCCTGGTCGCGGCGCTGCGGCGGTGGGGCTGGGGCCTGACGGTCATGGTCGCGGCGCTGGCCTACCTGCTGCTCGGCGGGGCGTTCGCCTTCCCGGAACTCAACACGGCGGTGGTGGTGCCCAGCGTCTCGACCCTCCAGCTGCTGGTCGTGCAGGTGGTCTTCGGGTGGCGGGACAACCTGACGATCGCGCCCCCGCTGCGCTCCTTCCCTGGGGCCGCGGTGCTGCCGCTGTTCAGCGCGCTGGTGTGTTCGCTCGTCGCGGTCACCCTGGCGGCGCGGACCAAGAAGAGGCAGGCCAGCGCGCTGCTCCCCGTCGCGGTGCTCGGCGTGACCGGCGTGCTGTGGGGCAGCCAGGTGGCGCCGTTCGCGGCCGCGATCGGTGCTGCCGGTGTCGCGATCGCCGTGGCCTGGGCGGCCTGGCTCGCCTCCAGCAGGCGCAGGCGCGGCGCGTCCGGAATCCTGGCGGTGGAGACCCACCGGGTCGGCCCCCGCCGCCTCGTCGCCGTGGTCTCGCTGCTGACGGCCGTGGCGGTCGGGCTCGGGTTGGCCTGGCTGGTCCCGGCCGGGCACCGGGACGTGCTGCGCGACCACGTCACCCCGCCGCTGGAGGTGGAGGAATACCATTCCCCGCTGTCCTACTTCCGCCACTACGTGGTGGACAAGAAGACCGAGAAGCTCTTCACCGTCGACCAGCTGAACCGGGGCTACCGGGTGCGGCTGGCGGCGCTGGACGCCTACGACGGGACGGTGTTCCGGGTGGCCTCGGCGACCGCCGGGGAGGGGTTCCGGCGGATCGGCGAGGCGACCACCGAGGACCCCTCGCTGCCGGAGAGCGCGGTCCGGCTCGGGATCACGATCAACCAGTACACCGGCCACTGGGTGCCCGGCGGCGGGGACGTGCGGCGGATCGAGTTCGGTTCGCAGCGGGCCGCCGCGCTCAAGGCCGACCAGTTCTATTCGGAGAGCCACCGCTCGCTGTTCAACAAGACCCCGCTGGCCGAGGGTGACGCTTATTCCGTCACGGTCGTGCCGGAGGGCACCTGGTCGGACGAGGACCTGGCCGCGCAGCCGTTCGCCCAGGTCCCGATGCCGCACGACGAGTTCGTCCCCGAGATCGTCGCCCAGCGCGCCAGCGAGCTGACCGCGGAGGCCGACACGCCGATCGCGCAGATCCGCGCCATCGAACAGCACCTGCACACCAGCGGTTTCTTCTCCAACGGCGAGGACAACCTGTCCCGGGCCGGGCACCGCGCGGAGCGGATCAGGACGCTGCTGGAGTCCGCTCAGATGATCGGCGACGACGAACAGTACGCCGTCGCGATGGCCCTCATGGTGCGCCAGCTGGGCATCCCGGCGCGGGTGGTGCTGGGCTTCTACCCCGAGGCGACCCAGTCCGGGGAGGTCGCGCTGACCGGCGACGACGTGCACGCCTGGGTGGAGGTGGCGTTCAGCAAGGCGGGCTGGGTGGCCTTCAACCCGACCCCGCCACGGGACAAGAAACCCCAGACCCAGGTGGAAAAGCCCCGCGTCCAGCCGCGTCCCCAGGTGCTGCAGCCGCCGCCCCCGCCGGTGGAACCCGCCGAACTGCCCCCGGAGTTCCTGGACGAGGACGCCGACTCCGACGAGCAGAACGACCGGGCCTGGCTGGGCTACCTGCTGCTCGCGGCCCAGGTGGCGGGCGGGGCGCTGCTGCTGGCCTCGCCGTTCCTGGCGATCCTGGTGGCCAAGGGGCTCCGGCGGAGACGGAGACGCACCAGGGGAGACGAACTGGCCAAGGTCGCCGGGGCCTGGCAGGAGGTCGTCGACCAGGCCCGGGACCTGCGGACCGAGGTGCCGCTGGCCGCCGCCACCCGGCGGCAGCAGGCCGCCGCGCTGGACCGGGCGCTGAACCAGGACGCCGACGCCGACGAGTTCGGGTTCCGGCCCGCGACCCCGGGCAGCGTCATGGCCTTCGCCCAGGCGGTCGACCGGTCGATCTTCGGTTCCGCCTGCCCGGCGCCCGGGCTCGCCGGGCAGGCCTGGTCGGGAGCCGACGACATCCGCAGGCAGCTGCGGGGCGCCACGGGCCGGTTCCGTAGGATAGCGGCGCTAGCCTCGGTCCGGTCGCTGCGCCGCCCCCGCACGGGGCCGAAGGGGCCGGGGGCCGTGAGAAAGGGAGAGCTCAATGACTAGCCAACCATCGCCGGGAGGGCCGCTCCCGGCGCACCTGAGCGGGGTGGTTCCGGTCAGCCTCGGACGGCGGTTCGTGGCCCGGCTGGCCGACTTCGGGGTGACGGTGGTCGCGCTGGCCGTCCCCTGGGGCATTCTGTTCGCCGCGGGCTTCCCGCAGCCGATCCCCATCTGGGTGTTCGTCCTGGCGGTGCTGCTCATGATGGTGATCTCCTTCCTGCCGCTGGTCCTGGTCATCGCGACGGGCTGGATGCCGGGTGGTTACCTGACCGGCGTGCGCCAGATCAAGATGAGCACCGGCACCCGCCCGGGGTTCGCCGCGCTGGTCAAATACCTGGTGTTCCAGGTGATCTCGTCGGCCACGTTCACCATCGGCGCGCTGGTGATCTGGTTCAAGACCCGGGACGGCCTGGGCCGGTGCTGGCACGACCGGTTCGCTGACATCCTCGTGATCGACACCCGGCAGGGCCGCGACCCGATCGCCGATCCCGTCCCGCCGAGCGCCCCGCCGCGGATGGTGCCCGGCCTGGTCGGACCGGGCGTGCCCGGCCAGCAAGGCGTGCCCCAGCCGCAGGCGCAGCCGTTCCCCCCGGCGTCCCAACCGTTCGCGTCGCCACCCCAGCCCTTCGCCCCAGCGCCCCAGCCCCATGCCCCGGCCCCGGAGGCATTCGCCCCGGCAGGGGAGGCGCCGTGGCTGGCGCCGCAGCCATCCGCGCCGTCCCCGGTTCCGTTCCAGCCTGCCCAGGCGGGATTCGCGCCGCCGCCCGCACCCGCCGCGGTGCCGCCCGCGGGCGACCAGTCGGCGCTCACCCTGCCGAGTGGCGGGACGGGTGTGGGGGAGGATGCCACGATCTCGAAGATCCCCCCGGGCAGCGTCAGGCTGACCTTCGACGACGGTACCGTCCGCTACGTCCGCACCAGCGTCGTGATCGGGCGCGACCCCGTGCCGGACGCCGAACACCCCGGGGCCCAGCGGGTCCCGGTGCGGGACCCCGAGCGCACCATCTCGAAGACCCACGCCGTGCTCACGGTCCACGGCGACTCGGTGGTGGTCGAGGACCTCAACTCCACCAACGGCACCGTCGTGGTCGCCCCGAACGGGGAACGTTCGGCCGCGCTCCCGGGCACCCCGATCTGGGCCGGGGCGGGGTCGACGGTCGAGTTCGGGGAACGGAGCGTGCGCATTGGTGCCTGAGAACGGCCAGGACGCCGTGTTGCTGGCCGCCCGCTGGGGTGCGGCGACCGATGTCGGACGGAAACGCGAGCTCAACGAGGACTCCCTGCTGGCCGCCGCCCCGGTCTTCCTCGTCGCCGACGGCATGGGCGGGCACGAGGCGGGCGAGGTGGCTTCGGCGCTGGTCGTGGAGGCCTTTCGTCCGCTCGTGGGCCGACCCCTCGTCGGATTCAGGGACCTGGAGGACGCGGTGGCGCTGGCCGCGCGCAGCGTGCATGGCCTGGCCAGCGCCGGTCAGGCCCCGGGCTCCACGCTGACCGGGGTGGCGCTGTCCGAGCACGGCGGCTACCCGTGCTGCCGGGTCATCAACATCGGCGACTCGCGGACCTACCACCTGAGCGAGGAGGGGTTCTCGCGGGTGACGACCGACCATTCCGAGGTGCAGGAGCTGGTGGACCTCGGCATCATCGACGCGGCGACCGCGGCCCAGCTGCCCCAGCGCAACATCATCACCCGCGCGCTGGGCGGGGCGCTCGGGCCCGACGTCCGGGCCGACCACTACCTGCTGCCCGCCCGCTCCGGGGACCGGTTCGTGGTGTGCAGCGATGGGCTCAGTGGGGAACTGACCGAGATCCTGATCGAGATCATCGCCCGGTCCAACCCGGACCCCCAGCAGACCGCCGAGGCGCTGGTCGAGCACGCGCTGCTGGCTGGCGGCAGGGACAACATCAGCGTGATCGTCGTCGATATTATGGAGGCCGTGCCACAGTGGCCGGACAGCGCGGTGGACGAGACCACCCTGGGGCACGAGGCCGAGGAGGCCGGGGAGGACACCCTGCCCAATCCGCTTCGGGAGGTTGTCGAGGATGCATGAGTTGAGCCGCTGGGTCGGTGGCAGCTGCCTGTGCGCTGTCGGACGCGGCGGGATCGCCCTGGTCGTCGGGGATTGCCGGGACCTGGTCGAGAAACTGTGGGAGCAGCTGCGCTGCGGCACCGATCTGGCGGGTCTGCTGCAGCTGATGGCCGCCGAATACGCCACCGACCTCATGCACATGCCGCCCTTCGCCCTCGTGGTGCACCAGGAGCGGGGCGTGCACGTCGCGCTCCGCGGCCCGGTGCGGTTCGTGGCGGCCACCCAGGACGAGCGGGTGGACATCGACGCGGGCAACGTCGTGACGTGGGTGGAACGCAACCTCGGCCCAGCCCGGGGCTACCAGCTGGTCGTGGAGGACGCCGAGGGTGAGGCCCTGCCGATCGCCGACGGCCTGGTGCGGGTCGCCGCGGTGTACCACGGTGAGGTGGACGGGGCCGAACCCCCGGCGCCCAGCCTGGCGCAGCGCCGCCCCGAGCCGCCCGGCAAACGGCCGGACCGCCCGCCGCGTTCCGCCGAGCTGACCCTCGTGCACGAAACCGTGCCGGGCGGTGCCGGTGAGCCCGGTGAGGACGCCGAACCCAGCGGAGGTCCCGCGCCCGAGGGTCCCGTGGCCGACCAGCCCCGGCCCGCGGGCGCCGGAGACCCGTCGCCCCAAGCCAAGTACTACGCGCACCACTGGGAGCCGACCAGGGCCAAGCCGGTCGAGGACGCGGCCGTCCGCGACATCCGCGACGACGACCGGGACCCGTTCGCTGCCCCGGCGCCGGTGGCTGGCCGGGCCGCGGCGGCGACTGCCCCAGCGGAGCCCGCGCAGCCCAGCCCGGCCGGGGACATCACCGAGATCCCACCGGAGGACCACGGGTCCTTCTTCATCGACGCGGTGCCCAAACCCGGGGACGCGGCCGCCCCCCGCGGCTTCGCCGCACCGGCCCCGCCACCTCCGCCGGTCCCACCGCGGGCCCAGCCGCCGCAGCCGCAAGCGCAGGCGTCCCCGGCCCAGCCCGGCAGGCTCGGCGACCACGACGGCCAGACCCTGACCTCGGCCAGGATCGCCGCGCTGCGCTCCGAGCGGGCCGCCGCGGCGGGTGGGGCGTCGGCGTCCGGCCAGGTCTTGGCGGGGTTCTGCGCCGCCGGGCACCCCAACCCGCCGCACGCCCCGCAGTGCCGGTCCTGCGGGCAGCCACTCACCGAACGCACCGGCCTGATCCCGACGCCGCCGCTGGGCCGGATCAGGGTGTCCACCGGCCTGGTGATCCAGCTCAACAGCGACGTCATCGTCGGGCGGGCACCCCGGGTGACCCCGGAGCCGGGCCGCCCGGCCCCACAGCTGGTGCCGGTGCCGAGCCCGGAGCAGCAGATCTCCCGCACCCACTGCGAGATCAGGGTGGACGGCTGGGACATCCGGGCGCTGGACAAGAAGTCCAACAACGGCACCTTCCTGCTCCGCCCGGGGGAGCGGCCGGTGCGGATCGACGAACGGACGCCGACGATCCTGCGCGCCGGTGACGTGCTGGATCTGGGGGAGAACGTGACGCTGACGCTGGAGTTCGACTGATGCCGCGGGCACCGCAACCCCCACCGAAGGTCCCGGGGGCGACCTACAAGGCGCACCTCGGCAGCGGTGGTTTCGCCGACGTGTTCCTCTACGAGCAGCGGGTGCCGCGCCGGGACGTCGCGGTGAAGGTGCTGGCCGCCAGCGCCAGCCCCGTGTCCCGGGAGGCCTTCGAGGCCGAGGCGAACCTGATGGCCAGGCTGTCGTCCCACCCCTCGGTGCTGTCGGTCTACGGCGCCGGAACTGCCGAGACGGGCCAGCCCTTCCTCATCATGGAATACTGCCCGCCGCCGAACATGGGCAAGCGGGTGAGGCAGGCCCCGCTGTCGGTGCAGCGCGCCCTCCAGGTCGGCATCCAGCTGGCCGGGGCGGTCGAGAGCCTGCACCGGGTCGGGATCATCCACCGCGACATCAAACCGGCGAACGTGCTGGTCACCGCGTACAACCACCCGGTGCTGACCGATTTCGGCATCGCGGTCTCCCGCGACGACGCGCAACGCGCCGAGGGGTTCTCGCCCGGCTGGGCGGCGCCCGAGCAGCAGACCGAGTCGGAGGTGCCGGGGCCGCAGGCCGACGTGTTCTCGCTGGCCGCCACGATCTACACCTTCCTGACCGGACGGGCCCCCTTCGAGATCGTCGGCGGCGACAACACCCCGCTGGCGATGTCGGACCGGGTGCTGCGGATGCCGCTGCCCAAGACCGGACGCGAGGACGTCCCGCCGCAGCTGGAGCGGGTCTTCGCGGTGGCGATGGCCAAACGCCCCGAGCAGCGCTACCCGAGCGCCCTGGATTTCGCCCGGGCGCTGCAGGACGTGCAGACCGACCTGCGCCAGCAGATGACCGTGATCGACCTCCTGGAGGAGCCCAGGGCCGAGGAACCGGCCGACGACGACGGCGATCACACCAGGATGCGGGCGCCGGTGACGATCGACCCGGAGGCCATGCCGACGGGTGCCGGGCCGACGCGGGAAGTGGGGTCGGGCCCCGGCTCCGGCGCCAACACCTCGCTGATCGAGGGCGTGCCGGTGGTCGCGAGCGACGCCACCCGCGGCGCCCCGCGGCGCGAGGTGCGTCCCATCCCGGCGAGGTCGTCCTGGGAGGTGACCGGCCGGACCCCGGCGGTGGAGATGGACGCGACGCTGCTGAAACAGGAGCAGGCCTCCCCCGTGGCCGAGGCTCCGGCGCCGCCCCGCCCGGAGCGCACCCGGCGGGGCGGGGTGATCGCGGTCGTGGCGGTGCTGGCGGTGGCGCTGCTCGGCGGTTTCGTGTGGTGGACGCTGAACCGCGACGAGGGACGGGCCCAGCCGAACCCGGCCCAGCCCACGCACCCACCCGCGCCCGCGCCGTCGTTCAGCAAGGTCCCCGAGGTCACCGGGCTGAGCGGCTCCTACGAGGGGGATCAGGCGGTGTTCACCTGGGAATACCAAGACGAGAACGCCGAATACGTCATCCAGGCCTACGACCCGGAGGGTCAGGGCAAACAGCCTGCGCAGAGCACCAGGAAGAAGACGGTGACGCTGCCACGCACGGAAGGTAAGCAGCTGTGTCTGTCGGTGAAGGTCAAGGTGGGGGCGACAACCACGCCGGGGGTGAGCAAGTGCCTGACGTGACCCCGGACCAGGAGCCCGAGATCCCCCAAGCCGGGGTGTCGGTCGAGTTCTGCGGCGAGTGGTATCACCTGGAACCGGGGCAAGACCTCACGATCGGCCGGGACGCGGGGCTGGTGCTGGACGACAACCCCTACCTGCACCGGCGGGCCCTGGCCATCACCAACGCGATGGGTTTTTGGTGGCTGTGCAACATCGGCGACCGGCTGGCGGCCACGGTTTCGGACGGGGAGGGCAGGTTGCAGTCGTGGCTGGCCCCCGGCGCCCGGCTGCCGCTGGTGCTGGAACGGGCGGTCGTGGTGCTGTCGGCCGGGTCGACCACCTACGAACTGACGATCTACAACCGGCTACCCGCCTTCGACCAGCCCAGGGTCAGCCGGGAGCTGGGGGAGGCCACCATCGGGTCGGTCATGATGACCGAGAGCCAGCGGCTGGTGATCCTGGCGCTGGCCGAACCGATGCTGCTGCGCGAGGGCAGCGGGCTGGGGGAGATCCCGACCAGCGCGAAGGCCGCCGCGCGGCTCGGCTGGAACCTCACCCGGTTCAACCGGAAACTCGACAACGTGTGCGACAAGCTGGACCGGATCGGCGTCCGCGGGCTGCGGGGCGGCGTGCGGTCCTACGCCACGAACCGGCGGGCCCGGCTGGTGGAATACGCGATCTCGGCCCGCCTCGTCACCCGTGAGGACCTGCCGTTGCTGGACGGGGGCAGCCGGGAGTGAAACTGCGGATCACCCTGCGCAAACCCGACCGGGACGTCAACCTCAGCGTCAGCGTGGACGCCACCGCGACGGTCGGGGACGTCGCCGCCGCGCTGGGGGCTGCGGCCCCGGACAAGCCCGGCGCGGCCCTCGACCCGGCCAGGACGACGCTGCGGCTGTACGACCAGGCCGGGCAGGTGGCGCGGGACCTGGAGCCCCAGACCATGCTCGTGGAGTCCGGGCTGCGGTCCGGCAGCGTGGTCATGGTGGCGCCGGTCACCGGCGGCGGGCCGAACCGGCGGCTGCGGCTGGCGGGCCACGTCCTGGTCTTGGAGGGGCCGGACCGGGGGGCCCGTTTCGAGATCCCCTTCGGGTCGTGCGAGGTGGGGCGACTACCGGGGATGGCCGTGCGGCTGAGCGACCCGCTGGTCTCGAAACGGCACATGCGGATCATCGCCGGTGACGGTATCGAGGTGCACGACCTCAACTCGGCCAACGGTGTCCTGGTGGGTGGCCAGCGGGTGCAGCGGGCCCGGGTGGGGCCCTCCGACGTGGTCGGGATCGGCGACACCGTGCTGCAGATCGTCCAGCTCCGGCCCCCGCACGAGGACGAGCTGAGCACGGTCGATATCCCCTTCGTCCGCCCGCCGCAGGTGGTGCCGCGAATCCCGGAGACGAAGATCCCGCTGCCGAAACCCCCGAACCGGAGGGAGCGCCAGCCCTTCCCGATCATGGCGATGCTGGTGCCCCCGCTCATGGGCGTGGTGCTGTTCTACGTCACGAATTCGCTGCTGAGCATCATCTTCATGGCCCTGACTCCGCTGTTCCTGATCGCGGCGTGGCTAGACGACCGGGTTCGGGTCAAACGGGAGGAGAAGCAGGCGAAGAAGCGCTACCTGGAGGCGATCGGCGACACCCGGACGCGGCTGCGCCAGGCCTACGACGTCGAGCGGGAGGTGCGGCTGGCTCAGCAGCCCGACGTCGTCTCGGTGGTGGAGCAGGCACTCACGCTGATGCCCGCGCTGTGGTCGCGTAGGCCCGAGCACGATCAGTTCCTCCGGGTGCGACTCGGTCTCGGCGCCGACGTGCCGGTGACCGCCCTGAACGCGGACTATGAGGCGAGCGACCAGCCCGAACTCAACCGGCTGGCCGCGGACCTGGTCGAGGAGTTCCGCTGGATTCCCGACGTGCCGATCGTGGCCTCGCTGCGCCAGGACGGGTCGCTGGGCATCTACGGCGAACCCGTGACCCTGCTGGGGGTCGCGCACTCGATCGTGGCTCAGCTGGTGTGCCTGCACTCTCCCGCCGAGGTGGCCCTGGCCTGCCTGACCTCGTCGTCGAATCGGGAGCGGTGGCGTTGGCTCGAATGGCTGCCGCACACCTGTTCTCCCCATTCGCCCTTGCCGGGGACGCATCTGGCGGCGGACGCGGCGACCTCGGAGGTGCTGCTGGCGAGCATCGAGGGGGTGATCGCCGAGCGCCGGAAGGAGAACCTGCGGCCGCTGCTGCGCGGCGGCGTCGAGCCGGGGCGGCCGACGGAGGACCCGCCGGTGGTGCCGACGCTGATCCTCCTGGCCGACGGGGCCATGGTCGATCATGCGCGCCTCAACCGGGTGGTCGAGGCCGGGCCCGACGTCGGGGTGTACACGGTCTTCGTCGCCGAGCACCTGTCGCAGATCCCGGGGGCTTGCCGGTCCTTCGTGTCGGTCGGCCCCGAGCAGGGCTACGTCGGTAAGGTCCGGGACGCGCTGAACTACGCGCCGGTGCGGCTGGAGTTGCTGAGCCAGGACCAGGCGAACCGCATCGGGCGGATTCTGGCCCCGGTGATCGACGCGGGAGTGCCGGTGGACGACGACTCCGACCTGCCGCGCAGCATCTCCTTCGTCACCCTCACCGGCCACGAGCTCGCCGATTCGGCGAGCGCCCAGATTGAGCGCTGGCGGGCGAACAATTCCCTCATCGACCGCACCCAGGCGGTCCCCCTGAAGCAGCCGGTCGCGCTGAGCGCGCTGGTCGGGCAGGGCGCCACCTCGCCGCTCGCCCTGGACTTGCGCACCCACGGCCCGCACGCGCTGGTCGGCGGGACGACCGGCGCGGGCAAGTCCGAGTTCCTGCAGGCCTGGGTGCTCGGCATGGCCCAGGCGCTGTCGCCGGACCGGGTGACCTTCCTGTTCGTGGACTACAAGGGCGGGTCGGCGTTCGCCAGGTGCACCGACCTGCCGCACTGCGTCGGGCTGGTCACCGACCTGTCCCCGCACCTGGTCCGCCGGGCGCTGACCTCGCTGCGCGCGGAACTGCACTACCGGGAACACCTGCTGAACCGCAAGGGCGCCAAGGATCTGGTGACGCTGGAGAAGGCGGGCGACCCGGAGTGCCCGCCGTCGCTCATCATCGTGGTGGACGAGTTCGCGGCGCTGGTCGGGGAGGTCCCCGAGTTCGTGGACGGCGTGGTCGATGTCGGCCAGCGTGGCCGCTCGCTGGGACTGCACCTGGTGCTGGCCACGCAGCGTCCGGCGGGGGTCATCAAGGACAGCCTGCGCGCCAACACCAACCTGCGGGTGGCGTTGCGGGTCGCCGACGAACCGGACTCCCAGGACGTGCTCGACGACAAACTCGCCGCGCACTTCGACCCGGGGACCCCGGGGCGGGCCGCGGCGAAGACGGGCCCGGGCCGGATCACGCAGTTCCAGTCCGCCTACCCGGGCGCCAAGACGGTCAAGGACGCCGCGGCGGTGCCGATGGTGGTCGAGGAGATGAACTTCGGTCTCGGGCAGCCGTGGCGGGTGCCGATGCCCGTGGTCAACACCGACGCGGTGGCCTCCGACATCGACCGGGTGGTGACCACGATTTCGGCGGCTTTCGAGCAGGCGCGGCTGCCGCGTCCCCGGCTGCCCTGGCAGCCCGAGCTCGCCCCCACCTACGACCTCAACCGGCTCCAGCAGCGCAGGGACGCCGCGCTGGTGCTGGGCGTGGTGGACGACCCGGCCAGCCAGACCCAGCGGACCGAGTACTTCTACCCCGACGCGGAGGGCAACATCGCCTACTTCGGGGCGGGCGGCGCGGGCAAGACCACCGCGCTGCGGATGCTGGCGGTCGCGGCCGCGATCACGCCCCGCTCGGGCGGCGTCCAGGTCTACGGGCTGGACTTCGCGGGCGGCGGCCTGTCGATGCTGGAGCCGTTGCCGCACGTGGGGGCCGTCATCCCCGGCGACGACGACGAACTGGTGGCCCGGCTGGTGAAGTTCCTCGCCGAGACCGTCGCGGAGCGGATGGAGCGGTATTCGGCGGTGCGGGCCACCACGATCACGCAATACCGGGAGGTGGTGGGCAGCCTCGACGAGCAGCGCATCCTCGTCCTGATCGACGGCATGGGGACCTTCCGCAAGGAATACGAGACCCAGATGCCCCGGCTGGCGGTGTTCGAACGGCTGCAGCAGATCATGGTGGACGGCCGTGGGGTGGGCGTGCACGTCGCGGTCAGCGCCGACCGGTTGCAGGCCGTGCCGAACACCATGTTGTCCTCCTTCCAGCGCCGGATCGTGCTCAGGCAGGCCGAGGCCGACGCCTACCTGGATTTCAACCTGCCCCGCGACGTGCTCAGCCCAGCCAGCCCGCCCGGCCGGGCGATGCAGGTCGGCAACCCGCAGGAGCTTCAGCTGGCGATCCTCGGCGACAACGTCAACTCGGTGACCCAGGCGCGGCTGATCGAGGGGCTGGCCGAGTTCCTCCGGGGCCAGGAGCGTCCGGAGCCGGTCAGAATCCGCAAACTGCCAGCCGAGATCCCCGCCTGTGAGGTTCCCCCACAGGTGGCGGGGTTGCCGACGCTCGGCATCGCCAGCGAGACGCTGGGCCCGGTGCCGTTCACCCCGACCGGGGTGATCGTGGTGGCGGGGGCCCCGCGGTCGGGGCGGACCAATGCGGTCACCTGGATGGCCAGGACGCTGCGCTCCTGGGACCCGTCGTTGCCGATGGTGCACCTGAGCGCGGGACGCAGCGGGCTGGGCCAGGACGGGCTGTGGCAGCACAGCGCCAGCGGGGAAACCGAGGTGGGCGAGGCCCTGCCGCTCCTGAGCGAGCACGCGGCGCGGCCCGCGCCGCTGGACCGGCCCGGGATAGCGGTGTTCATCGAGGCCTATGGCCAATTCGTCGACTCGGCTATCGAGTACGAGCTGGCCGACGTGGTGAAGCAGCTCAGGCGCAATGGCCACCTCGTGGTCGCCGAATCGGAATCCTCGGAATGGCTGTCGGGTGGGCCGCTGCCGCAAGAGGCGAGGAATCAGCGGACCGGGTTGATCCTGCAGCCGGAGTCCTTCGAAGGGGAGACCCTCCTCCGGGTGGAGACGCCAGCGGTCAAGCCCAGGGAGATGCCGCCGGGCCGGGGATTCTGGATCGCCGACGGGAAATTCGTGAAGGTCCACATCCCGCTGCTGGACTCCTGAACCGGGGCCGGACTGGCATGGTGAATGTTCCCCATTGCAGCCCCGAAGGGTGCCAATTATCGTTGTAAACAACGGAGCGGAAAGCAACCCAGAAAGGCAAAACAATGGCGATCACACATGGTATGAATGTCGAGCAGGTCAAGCAGATTGCGAATAAGCTGGACCGTGAGGCGCAGCAGATCGAGACCATCATGCAGCACGTCGACAGTCACATCCGGGAAGCCCTGGAAGCCTGGAAGGGCCCGGACTCCAAGCAGTTCAGCCAGCTGTGGGAGGGCCAGCATCGCCCCCAGCTGCGCAAGCTGAAGGCCGATCTCGAGAACCTGGCGAAGAAGGCTCGCACCAACGCCAGCGCTCAGACCTCCACCTCCAGCTCGTTCTGAGAATTGGGGTGCCGGGCGGCTGCGTCCGGCACCCATCTTTGTCGATTCAATAACGACGAGATATGCGATCGAAAATCCCGGGCAGAGCGGATCTTCCCGGGATTTTCGGCTGATGGGTCGGTGGTGACGTGACGCGCGGACATAGTTGTTTGGCAGTGAGGAATGACTGATGGGGAATATCACCCATGGCATGAATATTGAGACGGTCCGCAGGATCGGGCGGGCATTGCGCAGCGAATCGTCGAAGCTGCGCGGCGTCATGCAAGAGATCGACCGGCTGGTCGGTTCAACGGGGGGCTCCTGGAAGGGCCCCGACCACGACCAGTTCGCCAAGGAGTGGAACGGCGTCATGCGGGCGCGGGTGGCGCAGATCGCCCAGCAACTGCTGGACCTGTCGGAGAAGGCGCGCACCAATGCCGACGCCCAGGACCAGACCAGCACCGAGTTCGACGGCGGCGCCGGGTTCGGCTCGGCCGATGGTGGGCCGTGGAAGTGGGAGCTCACGGACAAGGTCTCGCAGACATGGGAGCGGCACTCCTGGAAGTGGGACTGGAAGTACACCAAGGGGGCCGAGCTCCCCGATCCCGACGACCCGGGCAAGAAGCCGGGGGATGGCGAGGCTGACGGCTCGGGCAAGAAGCCCGGAGATTCGGATTCCGACGGCTCGGGCAAGAAGAGGAAGACCGAGTTCAAGATCGCGGAGGTCTCGACCGGCGACAACGTGTGGAACTGGGACCGGACGTGGGGTGACGAGAACGCGAACGCCACCGTCAAGGCCGATGCCTTGTTCTACGACGCCAAGGCCGGGGTGTCGGCCAAGGACTGGCAGTTCAGCGGCGCGGCCGGTGTTGAAGCCGGTCTGGTCAGGGCGGGCGTCGACGGCCAGGCCGAATGGGGCGTCCTCGAGGCCAAGGGCAAGGGCGAGGCCTACGTCGGCGGCAAGGCCGACGTCGAGCTCGGGGTCGGCAAGTCGGGCATCAACGCGGAGGCCGAGGCCTTCGCCGGAGCCCGCGCCTCGGTGAGTGGGTCGGCCGACGTCGCTGGCGTCGGGGTGACCGGAGGGGCCGAGGGCTGGGCTGGTATCGGCGCCAGCGCGAAGGCCCAGTTCGGCAAGGTGGACGGCAAGTACGGGTTCAAACTGGAGCTTGGTGCGGCCATCGGGATCGGTGGTAAGGTCTCGATCGGCTTCCAGGTTGACGTTCCCAAGCTGGTGAATTCAGTGAAGGATGGGGCCCGCGCCGTCGGCGACTTCGTCTCGAATCTTTGGCCATTTTAGGTGACAGACATGACTAACTTCCCGTTGAACATTCTTTTCGAGGCGCCCAGCGACGACTGGGTGCTCGACCCGGACCAGGAGCAGCCGACGCTGCTGCTCCGCGGGGACTACCCGAGGTTCCGGCCAAACGTCGTGGTCAGGTCGGCCGAGCTGCGCCCGGGCGTCCCGCTGTCCGACATCGCCGACTACCTGGTGGACACGCTGCGGCCGAGCTCGCGGGACGTCGAGGTGCTGGAACGCAGGGACACCAGCGAGGGGGAGGGCACCGGCTATTTCCAGGCGCTCACCTTCAAGATCAAGGTCGGGGAGGAGGTCTATCCGCTCGGCCAGCTGACGACCCTCTTCGAGGTGGCGGCCGGGGACGCCGGGCGGCGCTGGGCCTACTGGCTGACGCTGACCGCCCTGCGCGACGACGTCAGGGCAACGTCTGAGGACTTCCAGAAGCTGGTGGCCTCCGCCACCTTCGAGATCCCCGAGCCGCCGACCGACGAGTCCGGGCAGTGACGCGGGCCGCCCGCCGGGCCGGTTCACCAGGCGGGCGGTAGCTCACCCATCGCCCAGCGCGTCCCGCATCGGGACGAACTTGGCCGCGGTCTCGGCGAACTCGTCGGCGGCGTCGCTGTCGGCGACGATCCCCACGCCCGCGAACAGCCGCAGCTCGTTGGGGCCGGTCAGCTGACCGCAGCGCAGGGCCAGCGCCCACTCGCCGTCGCCGTGCGCGTCGATCCAGCCGACCGGGCCCGCGTAACGGCCCCGGTCGATTCCCGCGTGGCGGGCGCGGAGCTCGCCGGCGGGGACCCCCCGGGTGCCGCC
>JAUMWV010000056.1:0-10093 GCA_030529455.1 Propionibacteriaceae bacterium
GGCGTCCTCCCACCCGCCATAGGCGGGGTTCGGCAGGGACACCCCGGCCAGGCCCGCACCATCCTCACGGATCTTCCACAGCGCCTTCGCCAGGGCCGGGTCGTCGACCACCCAGCCCTCTAGCGCCGAGGCGGCGGTCAGCAGCTCGTGGGCGCGCTGGGTGACCTCGCCGGTGTCCTCGCCGACCAGCTCGATGAACATCCACCCCTCGCCGCGCGGCAATTCCGGCACGGGACGCCCGGCACGCCGGACCACCTCGACGATGCGGGCGTCCAGCCCCTCGCAGGCGGTGGGGGAGAACCTCAGCAGGTGCGCGATGTCGTCGGCCGCCTCGGCCATGTCGGGATAGCCCAGCGCGACCATCAGCGCGACCGGGGCGTCGGCGACCAGGCGGACGGTCGCCGAGGTGATGATCCCCAGCGTCCCCTCGGTCCCGGCGAAGAACTTCGCCACGTCGAAGCCGCGCTCGGGCAGCAGGTGCTCCATGGAATAGCCCGACACCTGGCGGCTGAAGGTGCCGAACTCGGTGCGGATCACGCCGAGATTGGCGGCGACCAGGGATTTCAGCTCGCTGAAGGAGGTGTCGGCGTCCAGCCGGAGCCGCTGGCCGGTGCCGGTGATGACGTCGAGGGCGACGACGTTGTCGGCGCTGCGGCCATAGCCGAGGGCGCGCGGACCGCAGGCGTTGTTGCCGATCATGCCACCGATGGTGCAGCGCGACGAGGTGGACGGGTCCGGGCCGAACCGCAGCCCATAGGGCGCGGCCGCGGCCTGCAGCGCCGCCTGCACCACCCCGGGTTCGACGGTCGCGGTGCGGGCCTCGGGGTCGATGTCGAGGATGCGGTTGAGGTGGCGCGCGCAGTCGATCACCAGGCCGGTGCCGACCGCGTTGCCCGCGCACGAGGTGCCCGCCCCGCGTCCGGTGATCGGGATGCCGAGCCCCAGCGCCGCGTCCACCACCGCACCGAGCTCGGCGACGTCGCGGGGGCGGGCGACCATCTGCGGAACCACCCGGTACAGGGAGGCGTCGGTGGAATACAGCGCGCGGGTCAGCGCGGAATCGTCCAGGCAGGAGACGTCTTCGAGCGTTCGGGCGAGGTCAGTCAGCGTGGACACGGGCTCAGTCTGCCAGCTCAGCTTTCCGTCGGGGCGCGCTGTCCACGCCTGGTCGCGTCGATGACGGCTGTCATGACCCGGCCAAACGCGGCGAAATCGGCCTCGTCCGCGGCGTCCACCAGGGCGGTGCGGACGGCCGCGACGTGACTGCGCGCGGCCTGCTCGATCAGCGCCAGCCCCTCCTCGGTCAACGCCGCCACGACGCCGCGCCCGTCGGCCGTGCAGGCGGTCCTGGTCACCAGGCCGGAGCGTTCCATCCGGGCCACCGTATGGGTGAGGCGGGAACGGGACTGGTGCGCGAAGGCCGCCAGCTCGCTCATCCTGAGCCGCCTGCCGGGGGCCTCGGAGAGGCCAACCAGCACCTCGTACTCGGCTAGGCTGAGCCCGTAGGGGCGCAACCCAGCCTCAAGGAAAGAGGATAGCTGGGAGGTGGCTTGAAGGTAGTCACGCCAGATCCGTTGCTGTTCGGCGGTGAGCCAGGGCGATTCGGTCATAACGTCAGCATAATGCTGATTGAGGGTTCAATTAGGGCTCGCGGTGTGCGGCTGGAGCGACACCGGCTTCGCAATGCGTCCTCGGTAGCCATCACCCCCGTGCTGACCCGGTAAGATGCCGCGAGACCTGAAAGAGAGCAGCGCATGAACCTTCGTGAAGAACTCCTCGCCAAGACAGCACCAAGCATGGGGCAGATGCTGCGTGACCGCGTCGCGAAGACCCCCGAGGCGCCAGCTTTCCTGGCTCCCGACCGGGCTCCGGGGGAGAACACCTGGGAACAGATCACCTGGGCGCAGACCCGCCACATCGTGGACGAGATCGCTGCCGGGCTGCTCGCCCGCGGGCTCCAGCCCGAGGAACGGGTCGCGATCGCCAGTTCCACCCGGATCGAATGGGTCATGGTCGACCTGGCCATCGCCTGCGCGGGCGGCGCGACCACGACCGTCTACCCCAACACGCACGCCGACGACGTGGAATACATCGTCAGCCACTCCGGCTCGGTGGTCTTCGTCGCCGAGACCCCGGAACAGCTCGACAAGATCACCGGACGCGGCGACCTCGACACGCAGGTGCACACCGTGGTGCTGCTGGAGGGTTCCTCGGACGATCCGCGGGTGCTCAGCTACGCCGACCTGCGGGAGCTCGGACGCGAACACCTCGCAGTCCACCCGGGCGCGGTGGACGAGGCGATCGCCGGCACCAGCCACGACTCCCTGTCGACCCTCATCTACACCTCGGGGACCACGGGGCGGCCGAAGGGAGTCGAGCTGTCCCACCTGTGCTGGACCTACATGGGCGTGGCGATGAACCACCTGAAGATCATCAAGGGCGCGCACATCCAGTACCTGTGGCTGCCGCTGTCCCACGTCTTCGGCAAGTGCCTGCTCGCCGTGCAGCTGGAGATCGGCTTCTGTTCGGCCGTCGACGGGCGCATCGACCGGATCGTCGCGGGGCTCGGGGAGGTCCGGCCCACCTTCATGTGCGGTGCGCCGCGGATCTTCGAGAAGGTCCGCAACGCCGTCATGACCGGCAACACCGGGATGAAGGCGAAGATCGCCCGCTGGGCGTTCAGCGTCGGACGCCAGTCCCGGGAATACCGGCTGGCTGGGCGTCCGATGCCGAAATCTCTGGCGGTCAAGTATCGCCTCGCCGAGAAACTGGTGTTCAGCAAGCTCAAGAAGAAGATGGGTGGACGCATCCAGTTCTTCATCTCCGGCTCGGCCAAGCTGTCGCGGCGGGTGCAGGAATGGTTCTACTCGGCTGGCCTGCTCATCGTCGAGGGCTACGGCATGACCGAGACCAGCGCGATCGCCTTCGTCAACGTGCCCCAGCACCCGCGCTTCGGCACGGTCGGCAAGGTCACCCCCGGCGTCAACGTGCGGATCGCCGACGACGGGGAGGTCCTGCTCGAGGGGCCGACGATCACCCGGGGCTACCACAACGAACCGGAACTGACCGCGGAGACGATCGTCGACGGGTGGCTGCACACCGGCGACATCGGCTTCCTCGACGAGGAGGGCAACCTCACCATCACCGACCGGAAGAAGGACCTGCAGAAGACCTCCGGCGGCAAATACGTCGCGCCGCAGAAGGTCGAGACCGCGATCACCGCGAACATCCCCTACGTCAGCCAGGCGGTCGCGATCGCCGACGGACGCAAGTACGTCTCGGCGCTGGTCACCATGGACCGGGACCTGCTGCTCAAGTGGGGGGCAAAGCGTGGGCTCGGCGACGACTACGAGACGCTGACCAAGCATCCCGATTTGCACGCCTCTATCGCCCGGCGGATGGAGAAGGTCAACCAGCACCTGGAACGGTGGGAGACCGTCAAACGGTTCGCGATCCTGCCCGAGGAGTTCAGCGTCGAATCGGGCGGGGTCACCGCCAACATGAAGATCCGGCGGTCCTTCGTGGTCGAGCAGTACGCCGACGTCGTCGAGTCGCTCTACGACGACGAGGGCGTCATCGAGTGAGGTACACCCACCGCGCGCCGCTGAGGTGGTCAGACCTGGACGCCCAGGGCCACGTCAACAACTCGCTGTTCGTCGATTACCTTCAGGAGGCCCGCACGGGTTTCCTGCTGTCGGGGCCGGTCCCGGAACTGCTCGACACCGGGGTGATCGTGGTCAGCCACAGCGTGGAATACCTCGCCGCGATGGAATACTCCACCGAACCGGTCGAGATTGGCCTCGGCGTCTGCCGACTCGGCGGGGCGCGCTTCGAGCTCGACTACCAGGTGCGCCACGAGGGTGAGCCGAAGGCGCGGGCCCGGACGCTGCTGTGTCCCTTCGACTTCGATGCCCAGGCCCCGCGCCGCCTAACCGAGGCCGAGCGGGCCTATTTCGCCAGCCACCGGGTGGAGGCCGAGCCGTTCCGGGACCTGACGTCGCCCCGGCTGGGCGGACGCGGGTACGCCACCGAGGTCCCGGTGCGCTGGTCCGACCTCGACCGCTACGGCCATGTCAACAACGTCAAGTTCTTCGACTACGTGCAGCAGGCCCGGATCGAGATGACCACGGCGGTCGACCCCGGCATGGCCAGGGCCGGGGCCGGGGTGCGGGCGTCCCACACCTGGCTGATCGCCCGGCAAGACCTCAGCTACCTGGCTCAGCTCGACCACCGCCTTGAGCCCTACCGGATGGTCACCGCACCGGTGAAACTCGGCCGCACGTCCATCACGCTGGGGGCTGAGCTGTGCGACGGGGACACGCTCTTCGCCCGCGCGGCGACCGTGCTGGTCTGCGCCGACACGGCAGGCAACCCCACCGAGCTACCCGACGAAACACGGCATAGGCTTAGCCAATGGCTGGTGACGACGACCGAAGGAGACGAGTATGACTGAGCAGGTAGCCACGGCACAGATTGGTGTCATCGGCATGGCGGTGATGGGGTCAAACCTGGCGCGCAACATCGCCCGCCACGGCTACACCGTCGCCCTATACAACCGGACCTTCGCCAAGACCGAGGCGGTCGTCGCCGAACACGGGCACGAGGGTAGCTTCGTGCCAGCCGCCGACCTCGCCGGGTTCGTGGCGTCCCTGCAGCGCCCGCGGCGGGTCATCCTCATGGTCCAGGCCGGACGCGGCACCGACGCGGTGATCGAACAGCTCGTCGGGCTGCTGGAACCGGGGGACATCATCGTCGATGGCGGCAACTCCCACTTCAGCGACACCATCCGCCGCGAAGCCGCGCTGCGCGAGCGCGGCCTGCACTTCGTCGGTGCGGGGATCTCCGGCGGTGAAGTCGGCGCGCTGGAGGGGCCATCGATCATGCCCGGCGGATCGGCGGAGTCCTACCAGGCGCTCGGCCCCATCCTGGAAGACATCTCGGCCAAGGTCGACGGCGAGCCCTGCTGCACCTATATCGGCACCGACGGGGCCGGGCACTTCGTCAAGATGGTGCACAACGGCATCGAGTACGCCGACATGCAGTTCATCGGCGAGGCCTACGCCCTGCTTCGGGCGGCCGGGTTCAGCTACCCCGAGATGGCGGAGGTCTTCGGCACCTGGAACACCGGTGATCTGGATTCCTACCTCATCGAGATCACAGCCGAGGTGCTGGCCCAGGTGGACGCGAAGACCGGCAAACCGCTGGTCGAGGTCATCGCGGACGCCGCGGGCATGAAGGGCACCGGCACCTGGACCGTGATGTCGGCGCTGGAGCTGGGCTCCCCAGCCAACGCCATCGCCGAGTCGGTCTTCGCCCGGGCGGTGTCGTCCCACCCCGACCTCCGCGCCGCCGCGCAGGCCGCGCTGAGCGGGCCGGACCAGAGCATCGCGCTGGAGGAGACCGAGAAGACCGCGTTCGTCGACGACCTGCGGCGCGCCCTGTGGTCGGCGAAGGTGGTGGCCTACGCCCAGGGCCTCGACGAGATCAGGACCGCGGCAGCCGAGTACGGCTGGCAGATCGACATCGCCGACGTGGCCCGGATTTGGCGGGCCGGATGCATCATCCGGGCCAAGCTGCTGGAGCGCATCCGTTCGGAGTACGCGGCGAACAACCTCGTCACGCTGCTGGAGGCGCCGTCGGTGCGCACCGAACTCGCGGCGAGCCAGGATGCCTGGCGCCGCGTGGTGTGCGCGGCGACGGAAGCCGGGGTGCCGATCCCCGGTTTCGCGTCCGCCCTGGCCTACTACGACATGGTGCGCTCTCCCCGGCTCAACGCCGCCCTGACCCAGGGGTTGCGCGACTACTTCGGGGCCCATACCTACCGCCGGGTCGACGCCGAGGGGAGCTTCCACACCTTGTGGTCGGGCGACCGCAGCGAGGTCAGCGCCTCCGGGCACTGACCGGCGGACCAGCGGGCCCAGCGGGTCTGATGAGAAGGGCGGTGGCGCACCATGCCCGGTGCGCCACCGGGTGGCTTGGCCGAAGGCTGCCCGAACACCGTCGCGCCGGGTTAGCATGAGGGTGTCCTGGCGTGCGGCCGGTTTCGCGGGTGTCCAGGCGGGGCTTCCGGGCAAGGCCGCGCCGACGGACGGATGACAGCAGTCCAGATGGCGCGGGAGCCCATGGGCGACCGGGCCACCCAGACGAAGGAGCCCGCCGTGAACAGCTCGTCGGCACCGTCAGCCCAGAACCCCAAGCGTGCCGTCCCGGTGCTGCTGTTTCTCTTCGTCTTCTCCCTCATCATCGACAACGGTTTCAAGTTCACCTCGAAACCGATCGCCGACGACCTGGGCATCGACGTCACCACGGTCAGCCTGCAGGCGACACTGGCCGGGGTCCTGATCGGCATCGGCGCCGTGGTCTACGCGACCCTGGCGGACTCGATCGACATCAGGAAGCTGTTGGTCGCCGCGATCGTCATGATCTGCGCCGGGTCGCTGCTGGGGTACGCCTTCCAGCGCTCCTTCCCGCTGATCCTCACGGGCCGGATCGTCCAGACCGCTGGGCTCGCCGCAGCTGAGACCCTCTACGTGATCTACGTCACCAAGTACCTGCCCGACCGGGACCAGAAGACCTACTTGGGGCTGTCCACCAGCGCCTTCCAGGTGTCCCTGCTGTTCGGCACCCTGGCCAGCGGGTTCATCGCCACCTACATCGGCTGGACCAATCTCTTCCTGGTCCCGCTGATCGTCTTGCTGACTCTGCCCAGCGTGCTGCGCACCATCCCCAAACACGAGAGTTCCTCGTCCCATCTCGACGTGCTGGGCCTGGTGCTGATCGGGGTGTTCTCCACCGGGACGCTGCTGTACATGCAGGCTTTCGTGTGGTGGTGGCTGCTCATCGGGGTGGTGGGCCTGGCCGGGTTCGTCTGGCACGTCTTCGCCCACCGTAACGCGCTGATTAGCCCGGCGTTCTTCGCCAACCGGAGATACATGGCGATGCTGGCCGTGGTTCTGGTGATCTATTCGGCCCAGTTGGGCTACGGGTTCATGTTCCCCTTCCTGATGTCGGGGATTCACGGCTACGAGATGAGCGAGATCTCCCTGCTCCTGGTGCCCGCCTACGTCTGCGCCGCCGTGGTGGGTGCGGCCAGCGGTGCGATCGGGCGGGTGCTGTCGTCGAGGGCGGCGATCACGCTGGCGCTGGGGCTGATCGCCTTGTCCCTGGTGGTCCCGGCGGCCTTCATGACCGGTGCGGTGTGGCCGCTGGTCGCCTCCATGGTGATCTTCTCGGCCGCCTACGCCTTGATGTACGCGCCCCTGCTCAACACCGCGCTGGGCGATATCCCGGCCAAGAACTCCGGGATCGCGGTCGGCTTCTACAACCTGGTCATCAACATCGCCGTCCCGCTCGGCATCGCGCTGTCGGCCAAGCTCATCGACGCCCAGCCCCACCTGCTCGACGCCTTCACCTCCGCCCCGACCCAGACCGCGGCCGCCTACGCCAACATCATGTTCGTCCTCGCGGGGATCTCGCTGCTCGCCCTGGTCGTCTACTCGGTCGCGATTGCGATCCTGGACCGGAGGCGGGTCTGTCAGGAATCCTGAGACCCCCGGGCCGGGTGGCTTGGACCATGAGGGTCTACCCTTGTCGCGACGGTCATTATCGGCCGGACGCGGCAGGACACTCGTCAGGAGGGCGGCATGGCCAACCCAGTCTCAGCGGTCATCTTCGACATGGATGGCGTGCTCATCGACACCGAACCCGTGTGGGACGAGGTACGCCGTGGCCTCGCCGCCGAGGAGGGCCTGGCCTGGCCCGACGGCGCGACCACCGCGATGCAGGGGCTGAGCACCCCCGAGTGGGCCCGCTACCTGGCCGAGGTCGTGGGCATCGACGGGCAGGCGGATGACATTGCCGAGAAGGTGATCGAACGGCAGATCCGGCACTACCAGACCCACGGCCTGCCAGTGCTGCCCGGAGCGCTGGAGGCGATCGGGCGGATGTCCGAGCGGCCGGGGTCGGTGATCGGGCTCGCCTCGTCGTCGCCGCGGCGGGTCATCGACGCGGTCCTGGCCGAACTGGGCGTGGTGCACCTGTTCTCGGCGACCGTCTCGACCGAGGAGGTGCCAGCGGGCAAACCGGCCCCGGACGGGTACCTCGCGGCCTGCCGTGCGCTCGGCGTCCACCCCTCCCGTGCCGTCGCCATCGAGGACTCCACCAACGGCATGCTGTCGGCCAGCGCCGCCGGGATGGGGTTGATCGCGGTCCCGCGCCCGTTCAATCCGCCAGCCCCGCAGGCCATCGGGGCGGCGGACGCGGTGCTCGGCAGCCTGGACGAGCTGACCACCGGCCTCGTGGACCGGGTGCTGGCCGCCAGGGGATAGCCGGGCGTGAGCCAGCACCCCACCCGGTCAGCGGGTGCCGGGACGGCTCAGAGCCGGTCGAACCTCGCCTGGAAGAACCGCAGGTACTTTGGCTCGTAGACCAGTTTGAGGCCGCGCACGGTGTCACGGTGCTCGTAACAGGCCTTGACCGACTCGGCGACGACGTCCATGTGGGCCTGGGTGTAGACCCGGCGCGGGATCGTCAGGCGGGTCAGTTCCAGCCTGGGGTAGCGGTGCTTGCCGGTGACGGGGTCGCGCCCGGCCGAGACGATGCCGCGTTCCATGGAACGGATGCCGGAATCGAGGTAGAGCTCGGCCGCGAGGGTCTGGGAGGGGAACACGTCCTGGTCGAGGTGCGGGTAGAAGGCGCGGGCGTCCAGGAAGATCGCGTGCCCACCGATCGGCTTGACGAAGGGGATGTCCCACTGGTCGAGCAGCGCCCCCAGGTAACGCACCTGCCCGATCCGTGACTTCATGTAGTCCATGTCGAGGGACTCCTCGATGCCGATCGCCATGGCCTCCATGTCGCGTCCGGCCATGCCGCCATAGGTGTGCAGGCCCTCGTAGACCACGACGAGGTTGCGGGCCTCCTCGAAGACCTCGCGGTCGTTGGTCGCCAGCCAGCCGCCGATGTTGACCAGGTGGTCCTTCTTGCCGGACATGGTGGCGCCGTCGGAATAGGAGCAGAACTCCAGCAGCACCTCGGCCAGGGTCTTGTCGGCGTAGCCGTCCTCGCGCTCAATGATGAACATCGCGTTCTCGACCGCGCGGGTGGCGTCCAGGTAGATCCTGATGCCGTGCCGGTCGCACAGTTCTTTCACCGCGCGCATGTTCCCCATGGAGATCGGCTGGCCACCGGCCATGTTCACGGTGGCGGCGACGCAGACGTAGGGGATCTTGTCGGCGCCGACCTCGGTGATGAGGGCCTGCAGCTTATCCAGGTCGATGTTGCCCTTGAACGGGTGCTCCGAGGTCGTGTCGTGCGCCTCGTCGATGATGACGTCGTGGAAGGTGGCCCCGGCCTTCTCCTGGTGGAACCGGGTGGTGGTGAAGTACATGTTCCCGGGCACGTGGTCTCCGGGGGAGATGGCGGCCTGGCTGAGCAGGTTCTCCGCCCCGCGGCCCTGGTGGGTGGGGACGAGATAGCGGTAGCCGTAATGCCTGCGGATGGTCTCTTCCAGGCGATAGTAGTTCGCGCTGCCCGCATAGGCCTCGTCGCCGAGCATCATGCCCGCCCACTGGCGGTCGCTCATGGCCGAGGTGCCCGAGTCGGTCAGCAGGTCGATGTAGACATCGGAGGAGTGCAGGAGGAAGGTGTTGTATCCGGCCTCGGCGATGGCCCTTTCCCGTTCCTGCCGGGTCGTGGTGCGCAGCGGCTCGACGACTTTGATCTTGTACGGCTCGGCCCAGCTGCGGCGATCCTGTTGCTGACCCATCGTGTGCAGGGTGGTCATCTGGTCTCCTTTGACGTGACGTGTTGATGACGATGGTATCGCAAGTTTCTTGCGGTAAAGGGGTGGATTGCCCCTAGTTCTTTCGTTACCGGGGTGATCGCTTGTAGGACTTGTCGCCTGCTCTGTGGTCGTGGGTCGCCGCTAAGCCTGGCGCTGCCCGGCGACGGTCTGCTGCAGCACGTGCAGCAGTGGGGCGTAGTGATCGTGGACGGCCTGGCGATAGGCGGCGGCGTCCCCGGCCCGCGCGGCGTCCAGGATGGAGCGGTGGGCCAGCACGGTCTTGGAGATGTCGGTGGGTGTGGGGACGCCGAG
>JAUMWV010000056.1:10103-11333 GCA_030529455.1 Propionibacteriaceae bacterium
GGTGGGGGACGACCGCGGTGTGGATGTCCCAGAACGCGGCGACGAGTTGCTCCAAGAGGGAATTGTGGAGCCGGGAGGCGATGAGGGTGTGGAACATCCGGTCCTGGTCGGCGAAGGCTTCGCCGGAGGCCGCGAGCCGTTCCATCTCGTCGACGACCGCGGCGATATCGTCCGCGGGATCGTCGCGTAGGCGCTCCACCAGGGCGTCCGCGATGGAGATGTCGAGCGCGGTGCGGACCTCGATGACCTCGCGCAGCGCCTCAAGCTCCGAACCGGGGGAGAGCACGCCCCGGAACACCATGCCGTCGACGAGCGAACGCAGGGAGAGCTGGCCGACGAAGGTGCCGATACCGTGGCGGACCTCGATGATGTCGAGCGCCGTCAGCGTCCGGATGGCCTCGCGCACGCTGGACCGGCTCACGCCGAGCGTCGCGCACAGCTCGGCCTCGGTGGGGATGGGGTCGCCCGGCCGTAGCTCATGGGTGAGGACGTACTGCTTGATCCTGGTCATGGCGATCTCGGTCGCCGAGGCGCGAGAGTTGTTCATCGTAGTCAAAGCACATCTCCAAAGGGCTCTTTCGCCCAGACTAACACCTATCGGATGTCAGACGTCTGGGTCTGTCAAGAGATAGTGTGCGCCATCGGGGTGGCAGTTCAGTAACGAGTTGGTCTCATTTCTGGCATCTACGCTGTGCTTGGGGCGTGCTGATATATGCTCGTCACAACAATAGTCAGACGTCAGACGTCTGCTGTGTGAAGGAGAACTCAATGACGAATGCTTTCCAGCTCGATCGCCGTGGCTTCCTCGGCCTGGGCGCGGCGGCCAGCCTGGTGGCCGCACTGTCCGCCTGTTCCAGCGGTGACGCCAAGACCACCCCAGCGACGGCGGGTGCACAGGGCGGCGCGGATAGCGTGATTACCGCCGGTATCAGCTACGAGCTCGGTACCAACGGGTACG
Source organism: Propionibacteriaceae bacterium (assembly GCA_030529455.1). Taxonomy (GTDB): domain Bacteria; phylum Actinomycetota; class Actinomycetes; order Propionibacteriales; family Propionibacteriaceae; genus JAUMWV01. The sequence continues at coordinate 11,062 of JAUMWV010000056.1, forward strand.
ACCCCATGAAGACCAGCTCGGCGCTCACCGTGGCCGCGAACTGGCACACCATGGAGGGCCTGACCGATCTGAACCCGGCCACCCGTGAGGTGTACCCGGCACTGGGTGCCGACCTGCCGAAGAAGGTCGACGACACCACCTACGAGGTCACGCTGCGCGAGGGTGCGGTGTTCCACGACGGCTCCAAGGTGACGGCCGACGATGTGGTCTTCAGCTTCGCCCGCGACCTGTTTCGTGCAGAAGGAACACCCCGCCTACAAGGAGGCCAGCAC
>JAUMWV010000004.1 GCA_030529455.1 Propionibacteriaceae bacterium
GCCACTGGTGCCACGTCATGGCCCACGAATCGTTCACCGACCCCGGCCTGGCGGCCTACCTCAACGACCACTTCGTCGCGGTCAAGGTGGATCGGCAGGAACGCCCCGACGTGGACTCCGCCTACATGCTGGCCACGCAGGCGCTCAGCGGGGCGGGCGGATGGCCCATGACCTGCTTCCTCACCCCCACCGGTGAACCTTTCTTCGCCGGGACCTATTTCCCTCCGGAACCCGCCCCGGGCCGCCCGAGTTTCCGCCAGGTCTGCGAGGCCCTCGCCACCGCCTGGGCCGAACGCCGCGACGAGGTGCTGGCCTCGGCCTCGGCGATCGTCTCCCACCTCTCGACGCCAGACGAACCGCAACCGGAGCGGATCGACACCTGGAGGCTGGTCGAGGAGGTCGGCCGAGACTACGACCTGGTGCACGGCGGCTGGGGAGAAGCCCCGAAGTTCCCGTCCGCCAGCCTCATCGACGCGCTGCTGGTCAAGGGCGATCCACACAGCCTGGACATGGCCCAGCTCACCCTGGAGGCCATGGCCCGGGGCGGCATCCACGACCAGATCGGCGGCGGCTTCCACCGCTACACCGTGGACGCGGGGTGGGTCGTGCCGCACTTCGAGAAGATGCTCTACGACAACGCGCTGCTGCTCGGGGCCTACGTGCGGGGCTGGCGGCGCACCGCCGACCACGACGAGGCCAAGCGGGCGCTGTTCGAGCGGGCCGCCTACGGGATCGTCGAATGGGCGGTGCGGGAACTACGCACCGAGGACGGTGCCTTCTGCGCGGGCCTGGACGCCGACTCCTGCGACATCCGCGGGGCCGTGCACGAGGGCATCTTCTACCTGTGGGACCACGCGCTGCTCGTCGACGCGCTCGGCGCCGACGACGCCAACTGGGCAGCCCACCTGTTCCACGTGACGAAGGCGGGCACCTTCGACGACGGGCTGTCCACACTCCAGCTGCGCGGACCCGTGGACTACCGCAAGCTCGCCGACGTGTCCGCCCGGCTGCTCGCCGAACGGGAGCGGCGCTTCCGGCCAGCCACCGACGAGCTGATCGTGGCGTCCTGGAACGGCTGGCTCATCGAGTCCCTGATCTGGGGTGCGATGGTGTTCGGGGAGCGCTCCTGGCTGGAGTACGCCACGGCCGCGTCCGAATACCTCTGGCGGGTGCACTGGGACGGTCAGCGGCTGGCCCGGTCGTCCATGCACGGCCAGCCCGGCGCCGCCGGGGTCGCCGAGGACTACGGCGCCGTGGCCAGCGCCTTCGCGACCCTCGCCGGTGCCACCGGGGACGCCGAATGGCTCGGCCGGGCCGGGCAGCTGTGCGACCGGGCGCTGGCGCTGTTCGGGGCAGACGACGGCGGCTTCTACGACGCGGGACCCGGCCTGTTCGACCGTCCGCGGATTCTCACCGATGCCTCGACCCCGTCGGGCACGTCGTGCCTGGTGGCGGCGCTGCGCCGGGTCTCGGTCATGTCCGGCAGGGCAGACCTGGCCGAGCGGGCCGACGTCGCCGCCCGCACCACCCACGCCACGCTGGCCGCATCGCCGCGCTACGCGGGGGCCGCGTTCGCCGACGCGCTCATCGCCGACGAGGCCCGGCGCGGACTCAAACCCGCCGCCGTCACCGTCGTCGCCGACGACCCGATGCACGACCTGGTGCGGGCGGCCTGGCGGCTCGCCCCCGCGGGCAGCGTCATCATGTCGGGCCCGGCGGGAACCAGCGGATTCGCCCACCACTTCGACGGGCGCACCGAGGCGGGGGCCTACGTCTGCCGAGGCGAGGTTTGCTTCGAACCGGTGAGCGGCTACGCCGGTCTCAAAGACCCGCTGTGGCGGCGGGTCTGAGCGGGGCCTCAGCGGCCGTAGCGGCGTTCGCGCTGCGTGAACGCGCGCAGTGCGCGGACGAAGTCGATCCGCCGGAAGTCCGGCCACAGCGCCTCGCAGAAGTAAAACTCGCTGTGCGCGCTCTGCCACATGAGGAAACCGCTCAGCCGCTGTTCGCCCGAGGTGCGGATGATGAGGTCGGGGTCGGGCTGGCCCTTGGTGTAGAGGTGTTCGGCGATCTGGTCGATCTCCAGGGTCTCGGCGAGGTCGGCCAGTTTGGTGCCCTTCTCGGCCTCCGCCCCGAGCAGGGAGCGGACGGCGTCGCGCAACTCGTGGCGTCCGCCGTAGGAGACGGCGACGTTGATGTGGGTGCCGGGGTTGCCGAGGGTTGAGTCGGCGGCCTCTTGGAGCTTGGCGGCGATGTCGGGGGGCAGCAGATCCAGCGCCCCGACCGCCTGGACGCGGTACCTGCCGTCGGCGGCCAGATCGGCGACCAGGTCGACGATGACCTCGAGCAGCGGCCCGAGTTCTCCGGACTGGGCACGGGTCAGGTTGTCGGTGGATAGCACCCACAGCGTGACGACCTTGATCCCGGCGTCGTCGCACCAGCGGACGAACTGTTTCAGCTTGTCGGCCCCGGCGCGGTAACCGGCGACCAGGGGCTCGCCGGGGGCGTTTAGCCGTGCCCACCGGCGGTTGCCGTCCGCGAGCACCGCGACGTGCTGCGGCAACCGCTCGCGGTCGAGGTCGGCGAGCAGCTTGGCCTCATACGTCGAGTAGAGCACCTTGCGGGGAAGGAGCCGTGCCAGCGTGTCTCCGACCTTATCCCAAGCCATATCGGCAACCCTATCGTGCGGGACGCCCGACGGCGGGGCAACAGCAAGGGTGCTGGGGTTTGTTTTGGGGGCTATCCGAGATAACCTACGGTTACGTAAGTTACGTTAGCGTAGGTGATGTCATGATCGTGTCTGCCCGGCCCCAGGAGCGGCACCAGACGCCCGCCGCGAAGCCGAAACTGAGGGGATGGCTACACGCGGGTATGACCCCGGCGGTGCTGCTGGCGGGGCTCGTCCTCGCGGTGTTCGGGCCAACCCTGCCTGGCCGGATCGGCGGGGGAATCTACCTGCTTTCCGCGCTCATGCTGTTCGGGACCAGCGCCACCTATCACCGGGGGAACTGGGCCCCGCAGACCCTGGCGGTGTTCCGGCGCGTCGACCACTCCAACATCTTCGTCTTCATCGCTGGCACCTACACGCCGCTGTGTCTGCTGCTGCTGACCGGCTCCTCCCAGGTCGTGCTGCTCAGCCTCATCTGGGGCATCGCGGCGGCCGGGGTGATATTCCGGGTGCTCTGGCTCAGGGCCCCGCGGTGGCTCTACTCGATGCTGTACGTAGCGATGGGCTGGGTGGCCATCTGGTGGCTGCCCGCGCTGTGGTCCGCGGGCGGTGCGGCGGTGGTGATCCTCATCATCGTCGGCGGGGTGGTGTATTCCCTCGGCGCGTTCGCCTACGCCCTCAAGCGGCCCAACCCGATCCCGGGGTGGTTCGGCTTCCACGAGGTGTTCCACGCCTGCACTGTGGTCGCGGCGATCTGCCACTACGTCGCCATCGCGCTGGCCACCTTCGCCGCGGGCTGATCCCTTAGGATGGCGCCGTGGCAGGACGTAACCCGAGGGCAGGCGCCCGTGACATGTTCTGGTCGATGGCGGTGCTGCTGATCCCGGTCCTGGTCATCATCGCGATCTATGCCCGTCCGGGAGACGAGACCCCGCAGCGGATCGACTACCTGCCGGTGCTGACCCGGGCCCAGCAGGAGTCTCCCTACCCGGTGCTCGCCCCACGTAACCTGCCCGAGACCTGGACCCCGACCCGGGCCCGCTGGGCCAAGGCGGGCGAGGCGTGGCTGGACGGCAAACCCGCGGCCGGGAACTCCTGGCAGCTCGGGTTCATCGACCCCGAGGGCATCTACATCGCCGTGCAGCAGCGCGACGGGGCGGCCATCGCTGCCTTCGTCGCCCAGCTCACCCGGGACGGCAGCCCGGGGGAGACGGTCACCCTCGGGGGCCGGGAATGGCAGCGCTACATCTCGGCCGACGGACGCACCCGCAGCCTCGTCCACACCGGACCGCGGATGAGCGCCATCGTCGCCGGGGATACCGGGTTCGCCCAGCTCGACTCCTTCGCCGAGATCCTGTCGGGCTGACCGCAGCTCTTCCGCTGCCCCTGCAGGCCCGGAGGCCGGACCTCCCGGCCGGGGCCTCGGCGCCAGGTTCGGCGGTGAATCGGAGGCCGCCTCGCCATCCCTGCGGCTGGCCAGCTGCCTGACCCGGGCTCAGGGCTCCTGGGAGCGGACCTTGTCGACTTGGGCCCGGGCGCCATCGAGGATGCGCTGGCAGTGCGCGGCGAGTGCCTCCCCGCGCTCCCAGAGGGCGAGGGCGTCCGACAGCGGCGCCCGGCCGGACTCGAGTTTCGCGACGACCTCGCCCAGCTCCTCGCGGGCCTGTTCGTAGCTCAGCTGTGCGATGTCTTTCATGTCTGGCTCCTGGAGAGGTCGATGTGTGGGGGCCGGTGGGTGAGGGGCGCGTCCTCTGGGGCGCTGCTGGCCGTGACCTGAAGGTCGAGCTGGCCGTGACCGAGGCGGGCGTGCAGCCGGTCCCCAGGGTCGGCCTGGGTCGCCGACGAGACGGTCTCCCCGGAGGCGGTGGTCAGGATCGCGTACCCCCGCTCCAGGGTGGCCTTGGGGGACATAGCCCGCACGCTCGTCAGCGCATGGCTGAGCCGCAGCTGCTCGTCGGCGAGCAGGCGGCCGATGCCGTGCGACAGCCGCAGCCGCAGGTGGGCGAGACGCTCGTCGTGGGCGGCGAAGGCCGCGATGGGGTCGCGCAGCGCGGGCCGGGACCGCACATCCGCCAGGTCGCGCGACAGCGCCTCGATCCGCTGCGCGATGGCGGAGCGAATCCGTTCCAGCCCCCGCTGCATGAGTTCGGCCTCGGCGCTGGCGTCCGGCACCAGGTACTTCGCCGCGTCGGTCGGGGTGGAGGCGCGCTGGTCCGCGGCCAGGTCGGCGATGGGGGTGTCGGCCTCGTGGCCGATCGCGGTCACCACTGGCGTCCGGCAGGCGGCGATGGCCCGCACCACGCCCTCGTTGGAGAACGGCAGCAGGTCCTCCAGCGAGCCGCCGCCGCGGGCGAGGACGATCACCTCGACACCGCGGTCGGCGTCGAGCTGGCGCAGCGCCGTCATGATCGACTCGGCCGCCGAGGGCCCCTGCACCAGCGACGGCACGAACCGGATCTGCGCGGCGGGCCAGCGGCGCAGGACGTGGGTGCGGACGTCGCGTTCGGCGTCCGATCCCTGGCCAGCGATCAGCCCGATGAGGCGGGGCAGGAACGGCAGCGGCTTCTTCCGCCGCGCGTCGAACAGCCCCTCGGCCTGCAGCATGCGTTTGCGCTGCTCCAGCTCGGCGAGCAGGCGTCCCTCGCCCCGGACGCGGATGTCGTGGCACTCGAAGGTGAGGGCCGACGACTTCTCCCACACCCGGGGACGCACTAGCGCCACGACCTGCGCCCCCTCGGCCAGCGGGCCCGCGGCGTCCAGCACGGCGGCCGAACAGGTGACGGTGGCCGACACCTCGGCGTGCCGGTCGCGCAGCGTCAGGAACTGGGTGGGGCCCTGGCGGCGGCGCAGTTCGATGATCTGGGCGTCCACCCAGATGCTGCCGAGCCTGCCAACCCAGGCCTTGACCTCGCCGACGACCCGGCTCAGCGGTTGCGGCTGCTCTGGCGAGGTTTGTAGGGGCATAGGCCCACCCTAGCCAGCGGCGCTGGCGATTTCAGTCTCGGTGACCGGTGGAATAGCCCACTACACTCGTCGCCATGAGTGGTGAGAAGCGTGTCGTGGTCGCCGCGCCGCGAGGGTACTGTGCGGGCGTCGACCGGGCCGTGGTGACCGTCGAGAAGGCGCTTGAGGTGTATGGTCCGCCGATCTACGTGCGGAAACAGATCGTGCACAACAAGCACGTCGTCGAGACCCTGGAGGCGCGCGGGGCGATCTTCGTGGAGGAGCTGAGCGAGGTTCCCCCCAACGCGACGGTGGTGTTCTCGGCCCACGGGGTCTCGCCTGCGGTGCACGCCGAGGCCTCCGAGCGCGACCTCAAGACGATCGACGCGACCTGCCCGCTCGTCACCAAGGTGCACAAGGAGGCGCGGCGGTTCGCCCAGGACGACGTGCAGATCCTGCTGATCGGTCACGCCGGACACGAGGAGGTCGAGGGGACTACCGGGGAGGCCCCCGAGCACATCACGCTGGTGCAGCACCCGGACGACGTTGCCGGGGTCGAGGTGTCCGACCCCTCCAAGGTCGCCTGGCTGTCCCAGACGACGCTGTCGGTCGACGAGACCCTGGAGACGGTGAGCAGGCTGCGGCAGAAGTTCCCGCTGCTGATGGACCCGCCCTCGGACGACATCTGCTACGCGACGCAGAACCGGCAGCTCGCCGTCAAGCAGATCGCCAAGGACTGCGACCTGATGATCGTGGTCGGGTCGTCGAACTCGTCGAACTCGGTGCGGCTGGTGGAGGTCGCGCTGGAGGCGGGGGCGAAGGCCGCCTACCGCGTCGACAACGCTACCGAGATCGCCGAGGAGTGGTTGGAGGGCGTGAGTTCGGTCGGTGTTACCAGCGGCGCCTCGGTGCCCGACGACCTCGTGCAGGGCGTCCTGGAGTTCCTGTCGCAGCGGGGCTACCCCGAGGCGGTCGAGGCCCGGCTCACCGAGGAATCCCTGGTCTTCGCGCTTCCCCCCGAGCTGCGCAAAGACCTCAAACGGGCGATCAAACACTGAACCACCGAGCGATCAAGTAAAGATAACGAGCGACCAAAGACGAATATGGACCTGTTAGCAGACCTCGCGGCGGCCGTCCCCGCCGCGCTCGCCCGACTGAGCGGCGTCACGAACCTCACCCCCCTCGACCTCAACGACCGGTTGAGCAGAGCCACCGGATGCCAGGTCTGGCTCAAGCGCGAAGACCTGCAGCCGGTGCGCTCCTACAAGCTTCGCGGCGCCTACAACCTGATGAGCCAGCTCGGCGACCGGGAACGCGAGGCGGGCGTGGTGTGCGCCTCGGCCGGTAACCACGGCCAGGGGGTCGCCTGGAGCTGCGCGCGGCTGGGCGTCCAGGGGCGGATCTTCGTCCCCACCACGACGCCCCGGCAGAAACGCGAACGCATGCTCGACCTCGGGCGCGGACACATCGAACTCATCGTCACCGGCGACAACTACGACCAGGCCGCGGCCGCCGCGGACGAGGCGGCACTGCTGTCGGGTGCGACGAAGGTGCCCGCCTTCGACGACATGAGGACCGCGGCCGGGCAGGCGACCGTCATGGCCGAGATCGTCGAACAGCTGGGTGGGGCCCCCGACGTGGTGCTGATCCCGGTCGGCGGTGGCGGGATGCTCGCCGGATGTGCGGCCTGGCTACGCCAGTTCTATCCCAAGACCCGGATCATCGGGGTGGAGCCCGACGGTGCGGCCTGCATGATCGCCGCGATGAACGCGGGTTACCCGGTGACGTTGCCCAAGATCGAAACCTTCGTCGACGGGGCCGCCGTCGCCCGTGCCGGGGCTATCACCTACCCGATCGTTCGGTTGGCTGCGCCGGAACTGGTCCGCGTTCAGGAGGGCCAGATCTGCCAGGAGATGCTCGCCCTGTACCAGACCGACGGCATCATCGCCGAACCAGCGGGCGCGATGGCCTCGGCCGTGCTGCCCACCGGGGCCGGTGGCAGCCGCGTCCAGATCCCGGCCGGGTCCACCGTGGTGGCCATCGTGTCGGGCGGCAACAACGACGTCCTGCGGTATCCCGAGATCGTCGAACGCGCGCTGGTGCACGAGGGACGCAAGCGCTACCTGCTGGTCGAGTTCCCCCAGGAACCCGGCGCGTTGCGGCGTTTCCTGGACGAGGTGCTCGGGCCAGACGACGACATCACCTACTTCGAGTACGTGAAACGCAACAACCGGGACACCGGCCCGGCCATGGTCGGCGTCGAACTCGGAGACCCCAGGGATTTCCCCGCGCTGCTGGAACGCCTCCAGGAAAGCCGCATCCAGGTCGAGATCATCACCTCGGATTCGCCGTTCTACCGGTTCCTCGTCTGACGGTTTCTCGGCTGAGCTGGTCGCCGTCCTCGCCAGGGCGGCGATCTGGACTGGTCGCCGACGCTCACGGGCACGGCGGTGCCGTCCAGCGCTGGTCGACGTCAGGTCTAGGCCAGCCGTCGGTCCGTGTGGGCATGGCGGTGCCCGATCTGGTCCATGAATTCGCTCATGGCTGGCTCGTCGGCCCTTGCGGGCATGGCGGTGCCCATAGCTCCGGTGAACCAACTCCCATTCCAGGACATCGGTCCTCACGGGCACGGCGGTGCCTGCTCGGGGAGCGTCCGGTGTTCGGGGACCGGCCTGTCCAGGACACCCCTCGCCCGGGTCCCGATCTGGGCCTCGGTAGGGGCCTCGGCCGGGTGAGGGGCGTCCGGGTCTTGGTCGTCGCCCATACCGTCGATCAGCTCGGCGACCACGATCTCCCGGACTGGGGCGTCGATCCCGCTCAGCCTCTTCAGCGGCGGTGCGGCGACCTCGTGCGCGCTGAGGCGGCGGGCCGCGACCAGGACGCGGCTCTCTAGGGAGCCGACCGCCCCGTTGTAGGCCTTGACGGCGTTCGTCAGGGCGCGGCCCAGGGCGTCGAAGTGGGAGCCGAGTTTGCCGAGCCGTTCGTACAGCTCGCGTCCCAGCCGCTGGACCTCTTCCGCGGACTCGGCCAGCCGCGCCTGCTGCCAGCCGTGCGCCACGGTCTTGAGCAGCGCGATGACGATGCTCGGGCTGGCCAGCACGATCTGCCTGGAGCTCGCGTATTCCTGCAGGTCGGGTTGCTGCTCCAGCGCGGCCCGGAAGATCTCTTCGCTGGGCAGGAAGAGCACCACGAACTCCGGCGAGCCCGCGTCCAGAGCCCAATAGTTCTTCTTCGACAGGTTATCGATGTGGCCGCGGACGGCGCGCCCAAACCGGCCGAGGTGTTCGGCGCGGGAGGCCTCGTCCTCGGTGCCGTAGGCGTCCAGGAGGGCGGTGAGGGGAACCTTCGAGTCGACGAAGACGACCTTGTCACCGGCCAGCCTGATGGTCAGATCGGGCCGGAACAGGCCGTCCTCGGTGCGGGTCGAGGCCTGCTCGAAGAAGTCGCAGCGTTCCACCAGCCCCGATATTTCGACGATCCGCCTCAGGCTCTGCTCGCCCCACGTGCCGCGGATCTGGGGTGCCCGCAGCGCCGTGCTGAGGGAATGGGTCTCGCGCCGGAGGATCTCGTTGGCGGCCAGCATGGTGCGGACCTGTTCCTTCAGCTCGGCCGAGCCCGCCTCGCGTGACTTCTCGACCTCGCCGATCCGCTGCCTCATCTCGGCCAGCGCCTCGGCGACCGGCTTCATGAGCTGCTCGGTCGCGCGCAGCCGTTGCTCGGCGGCCTGGTCGGCGGCCTGCCCGTGCCGTTCCAGGGTCTCGGAGGAGAGCACCTTGAACTGGTTGAGCATGGCCTCGCGGTCGCTGACGGCCTGGGCCGCCCGGTCTTGGGCCGCCTTGCGCTGGGCCTCCTCGGCGGCCAGGTTCGCCATCGCCGCGGCCTGTGCGGCTCGGGCATCAGCGGTCTGCTGCCTGGCTTCGGCGACCTCGCGCTTCGCCTCGGCGAGCTGCTGGTCTACCGCCGATGTCGCCAGCTGGGCGCGCAGCTGGTCACCGCGCGTGCGCTCCAGCTCGGCCCGGGAACGCTCCGCCTCACCCCTCAGCCGCTCAAGTTCGGCCAGGTGATGAGCCTGCTCGGCGTGGGCCCGCTGGCGGTGCGAATACCGAGACAGCCACAAGCCCACCATCACCCCGAGCCCGAGCATCGCGAGGGCCAGCAACACAGAGATCGCGTCCATGGGCACAACTCTGGCAGCCACCACCGACATTTTTTACCCCTCGCTGGGGGACCAGGGGAGCATCAACGGTGGCGGCCGGTGCGAGCCCGGTAGCGGCTTTGGTTTACTTGGGGTATGCCCGGCCTGGAACACCTCAATTCGCTTGCCCATTTCGTGCAGTCGTCCCCGTCGAGTTACCACGCGGCTGACACGATCGCCCGGACGCTCAGGCAGGCGGGGTTCGAGCGGCTGAGCGAAACCGAGGTCTGGGCACCAGGCAGCCAGCAGTTCATCGTCCGCGGGGGAGCGGTCGTGGCCTGGCGCACCCCGCAGCGGGTCGGCCGCCGCACCGGGGTACGCATCGTGGGCACCCACAACGACTCTCCGGCGCTGAAGGTCAAGCCGCGTCCCTCCTTCTCATCAGAGGGTTGGGCGCAGATCGGGGTCGAGGTCTATGGCGGCCCGCTATGGAACTCGTGGCTGGACCGCGACCTGGGCGTCGCGGGCAGGCTGGCGTTGGCCGACGGCACGGTCTCACTCGTCCGCACCGGAGCCGTGGCGCGCGTCCCGCAGCTGGCGATCCACCTGGACCGCCAGCAGAACGAGGGCCTGCGGCTGGACCCGCAGCTGCACCTCCAGCCGGTCGCGGGGGTCGGTTCGGTCGACCTGCTGGGGGAACTCGCTGCCCAGATCGGGGCCACCGCCGATCAGGTGGTCGGCCACGACCTGTTCCTGTTTCCGGCCGAGGCCCCGGGGACGCTCGGGTTCCGGGATGAGCTGTTCGCCTCGGCGCGGCTCGACAACCTCAGCTCGACCCACGCGGCGCTGTCGGCATTCTTGCGCGTCGACAACGAGGACGACATCGTGGTGTTCGTCTCCTTCGATCACGAGGAGGTCGGTTCCGGCACCAGGAGCGGTGCCGCAGGCCCACTCCTGGCGGACGCCCTGAGCCGCCTCGCCGCTAGCCACGGCATCAGCGGCAGCGGATTCACCGAGCTGCTCGCCCGCTCCAGCTGCGTCTCGGCCGACGCCGGGCATCTGGTGCACCCGAACTACCCCGGTAAACACGACCCGCACCACCATCCGGTGCCCAACGGCGGCCCACTGCTCAAGATCAACGCCAACCAGCGTTACGCGACGGACGCCGCCGGGGCCGCGCTGTGGCACCGGGCCTGCGACGAGGCGGGCGTCCCGACGCAGCCTTTCGTGTCGAACAATGCGGTGCCGTGCGGCTCGACCATCGGCCCGATCACGGCGGTCCGGCTAGGCATTTTGACCGTTGACGTGGGGATCGGCCTGCTCAGCATGCACTCGGCGCGTGAGCTGTGCGGCGCGGACGATCCCTATTACCTCACCAAGGCGCTCACCGCCTACTGGTCGGGGCCTGAGATGGAGGTCACCACGGTATTTCTGCTGCTCGGGGTCGCATTGGCAGCCGGGCTGGGGGCGCTCGCGCTGAAGCTGCCGCCGCTCGTGGGCTTCCTGAGCGCGGGCTTCCTCCTCAACGCCTTCGGGGTGGTTCCGCCAGAGGAGTTGCAGCCCCTCTCCGACGTGGGCGTCACGCTGCTGCTGTTCACCATCGGCCTCAAGTTCGACGTCCGGGTCATCACCCGGCGCGAGGTGTGGGCGACCTTCGGCATCCACATGCTGGCCAGCACACTGGTCGCGATGGGTTTCCTGGGCGTTCTCGTCGCGGTCTTCGGGATGAGTGCGGGCTGGGGCAGCCTGGCGATGCTGGGTTTCGCCTGCTCCTTCTCCAGCACCGTGTTGTGCGTGAAGGTCATGGAGGACCGCGGAGACGACCGCTCGCTCTACGGCCAGAGCGCCATCGGCATCCTGCTGATGCAAGACCTCGCGGCGGTGGTCTTCATGGCCACGGCGAAGGGCTCCCCACCGAGCGTGTGGGCGCTCGCGCTGCCGGTCGTCCTCGTCCCGGTCGTGTGGTTCGCGCGGGTGCTGCTGGGCAAGATCGGACGCGGTGAGCTGCTGGTCCTGTTCGGGGTCGTGATCGCGCTCGTCCCGGGTTGGTGGGCGTTCGAACAGGTCGGGCTGAAGGGAGACCTGGGTGCGTTGGCGATGGGCCTGCTCCTGGGCACCCACCCGCTGGGCAATGAGCTGTCCCGGCAGCTGACCAGCGTGAAGGAGCTGCTGCTGATCGGGTTCTTCGTCTCCATCGGTTTCTATGGCCTGCCCGGTGTGGCGGACATGCTGATCGCCTTCGCGCTGGTCTTCGTCCTGATGCCGCTCAAGATGTGGGGTTACGGCTGGCTCATCACGGCGTTCGGGCTGCGGGCACGAACCGGGGCGAAGGCGGCGCTGGTGCTGTCCAGCCTGTCTGAGTTCGGCATCATCGTCGCGGCGGTGGGGGTGTCCACGGGACGCCTCGACAAGCCGTGGCTGGTGACCATCGCGCTGGCGGTCGCGCTGAGCATGGTGGTGTCGACCCTGCTGAACATGCGCGAGGCGCGGTTTAGCGAGCGTGCCGCCCACTGGCTGCCGGAGCGCGACCCTGACCACATCGTCGAGTACGACCGGATCATCGACCTCACCAGCGCCGATGTGCTGGTTCTCGGTATGGGACGCATCGGCCGGGCCGCCTACGACCGGCTGGCGGCGTCCGGGCAGGAGGTGTGGGGTGTCGAGAGCGACGAGGCGCGGGCGAGGGAGCTTAGCCACGCCGGTTACCGGATCTTGGAGGAGGACGCCACCGACGCCGAGTTCTGGCGGCGGGTGAGGGCCGAGTCGCACGTGGATCTGGTGCTGCTGGCGATGCCCAACCACGAGTCGAACGCTTATGCGTCCCATCAGCTCAACGAGAGCGCGTTTGAGGGCAGCACCGCCGCGGTGGTCCGCTACCCGACCGAGGCCGAGGAGCTCAGCAGGATCGGCGTCGACACGGTGTTCAACTTCTACGAAGGCGCGGGTATCGTGCTGGCCGACCGTGGCATGGAGGTCGACAGGATTCGCCAGGCCGGGGAAGCCGGGGAGTCCGGGGGAGAAACGCCCGAGGACGACGACCGGCCAGCAGCCTGAACCGGCGCCGGTGGGCACCGGGTTCGCCGTGCTTGTGCGCCGGGCCGCCGCCGGAAGGAATGGTTTGCTCGCTGGGGCGAGCCGGGCTGGGTGCTGCCCGATCTTGAGTAGGGGGAAACGGGCCGGGGCCCTAGACTTGGGCGACGTGGCTCTTACCATCGGAATCGTCGGCCTTCCCAATGCCGGCAAGTCGACCCTGTTCAACGCGCTGACCCGCAACAACGTCCTGGCGGCGAACTACCCGTTCGCCACCATCGAACCGAATGTGGGCGTGGTCGGGGTGCCCGACCCGAGGCTTGAGGTGCTGGCCAAGATCTACGGGTCGGAGCGGATCGTCCCGGCGACGGTGAGTTTCGTGGACATCGCGGGCATCGTGCGCGGCGCGTCCAAGGGCGAAGGCATGGGCAATGCGTTCCTGGCCAATATCCGGGAGGCCGACGCGATCTGCCAGGTCACCCGGGTTTTCGAGGACGCCGACGTCACCCACGTCGACGGCGAGGTCAATCCCGGTAGCGACATCGAGACCATCACGACCGAGCTGATTCTCGCCGACCTGGCCACGGTGGAAAAGGCGCTGCCGAGGATCGAGAAAGAGGCCCGGATCAAGAAGGAATCCAGGCCGAAGCTGGAGGCCTACCAGCGGGCCTACGAGGTGCTATCGGAGGGCAAGACCATCTTCGCCGCTGGGCTGGACACCGAGCCGCTGCGTGACCTGTTCCTGCTGACCGCCAAGCCTTTCCTGTACGTGTTCAACTGCGACCAGGACGAACTGGGCAACGAGGAACTGAAGGATCGGATGCGTGCCCTAGTGGCGCCAGCCGAGGCGATCTTCCTGGACGCGAAGTTCGAATCCGAACTCGTCGAGATGGACGAGGCCGAGGCCGCCGAGTTCCTCGCCGACATGGGCGTCGAGGAGCCCGGGCTCAACGTCTTGGCCCGCGTCGGCTACGACACCCTCGGCCTGCAGAGCTACCTCACCGCTGGTCCCAAGGAGGCTCGCGGCTGGACGATCAAGAAGGGCGCCACCGCTCCCGAGGCCGCCGGTGTCATCCACACCGACTTCCAGAAGGGCTTCATCAAAGCCCAGATCGTCAGCTTCGACGACCTCGTCGCCGCCGGTTCCGAAGCAGCAGCCAAAGCCGCGGGCAAAATGCGTCTCGAAGGCAAGGACTATGTCATGGCCGATGGGGACGTCGTCGAGTTCCGGACAGGGCTTACATCTGGGGGTAAGAAGTGAGCCAGGCGACACTTTTCGAACTCGGTCTCGATGATCAGGTTGAGCCTGGCGAGGACCCTTCATACCTGAGTCGACAACTTGTCACCTATATCGGGAACAAGCGTGGCCTGGCAGGACCGATCAGTCAGGCTGTCGTCGACGTGCGGAATAGACTAGGTGGGCGAAAACTGAGGTCGTTCGACCTGTTCGCTGGTTCCGGTTTCGTCGCGCGCCTGATGAAGAAGCACTCTTCGCTAGTAGCATCAAACGACCTGGAACTGTATGCGCAGGCGATCGGAGAATGCTTCCTTGCAGACCGCGTTGAGGCGCTGTCGATCGAGGCGGCTGAGCATGCCGACCGCCTCAATCGCGCAGTGCTCGACGGAGCATCGCACGATGGTTTCATCCGCGAGCTGTACTCCCCTGTAGATGATCAGAACATCCAGATTGGTGAGCGGGTTTTCTACTCGAACGACAACGCGCGCCGTCTCGATTTTTACGTCCAAGAGTTAGCGAAGCTCCCAGAAGAGATTCGATGTCTTCTTCTCGGACCGTTGTTGTCCAGTGCGTCGGTCCATGCAAATACCGGAGGCGTTTTCAAAGGATTCTACAAGGATAAATATACTGGGATTGGCAAGTTTGGAGGGGCGGCCGGTGATGCTACGGGACGTATCCTTTCTCCGATCACATTAGAAGCACCGGTGCAGAGTGTTTTCCGGTCTGACCATGAGGTATTCAGGCGAGACGCCAATGACCTCGCACCCGAATTGGACTCCTTTGACCTGGTCTACATCGACCCGCCTTACAACCAGCACCCCTACGGCTCCAATTACTTCATGCTCAATCTCCTCGTGGACTATCAGTGTCCACTGGAAGTGAGTCGAGTGTCGGGTATCCCCAGGAACTGGAACCGTTCAGGGTATAACGTCAAGAAGCGTTCTTTAGCGCTTCTCGCTGACCTCTTCGATAAAATCCCGGCGCGGTTTCTCCTGGTATCCTTCAACTCTGAGGGCTACGTGTCCGTCGAAGAGATTAAGGAGGCGTTGGAGGCTCATGGTCGAGTCGACGAGGAGATCCTGAAGTGCAACACCTATCGTGCCAGTCGGAACTTGCGTGATAGGTCGATCCATGTGAACGAGCACCTTTTTCTGCTCGATCGAAAGGGCTAGGTAGAGGGCAGCAGTGGCGCAGAAAGAACAACTACGGAAGAACCGTTACGGGACTGTAATCAATACGACCTCGTCGAAACAAGAACTGCAGCTCGGTGACGCGCTTGTTGTCGTTACTGAGCGTCTGACGGCGAAGTTCGGTGTAGCGTTCAGGCATGATAAGAAGGTGATGCTCGCTGACATCGTTGCCTCCCTCCGTCATAGTTTTCCCACGGTGTCGTTCGATGACCCATTCCCGAACACATACATGAGTCCGGACGGTGGCATCCTCTCGATCATGGCGGCGGATGATGAACGCACGTTCCCAGTGCTAATTACGGAGGTGAAGAACCAAGGGACCAATGATCTTCGAGAGCGGGAAGGATTGAAGAAGCAGGCGATGGGTAATGCCATTGAACGCCTCGGGAAGAACGTCATCGGCTTCCGTGCAATGATGCTGGAGGATGGTATTATCCCCTTCGTGTGCTTTGGCTACGGGTGGGATTTCCATGAAGGTAGCTCGATTCTTGACCGAGTTAAGACCATCGCGATGTTCGGTGAGCTGAATAAGGTTAACGTAATCCCAGAAGGGGAGGAGGGCCTCTTTAATCGGGGCAGCTTTTTCTTCCGCCTGGAGCCATGGTCCTTGGAGGAGATGTCGGACGTTATGTTCGATGTTGGGAGTCGTGCGATCCACTATTACTTCGCCAAGTATGGGGACAATGCATTTCGGATGATCGAGTCCTGAATGGTTGCTATAATGTAAAGGTAGATCCTGTTAGCCCAAGGCCTTGTGACCTTTCGATCGCGGGGTTTCGGGCTGTCCCTACTGATAATCTGCTTATTGGTCAGAAGGAAGGTTGGGATAAGGTTGACTTCTGAACGGGGCTTGTGTCTGGAAGTAGTAAGAAGTAGCTTGATCGTGTTGTTGAGGACGACGAAGGATGCCACTCATGTCGCGACTGGTGGAACTGCTGAGGCAGGCACGCAAAGCGGACGCACAACTCGGTGCCAACCTTGAAGCGGGGATTGCCGCACTGACAAAGCGTCGCACGTTTGGACTCGTTTTCAAGCAGCATCAGCCCGAGGCTGTCGAGTTGCCGGACAGGCCGTGCGTCGCGGCAGCAAGGCACGGATCTTCCACCCTGTGGGGAGATGAAATCTGGGAACCAGTCGCTGGCGGTATGTTGCGTGCCCCTAGACCTCACCAAGCCTAGCGTGCGGGAGGCAATCCGTGATGCCTAGAGTGCCAAGGCCTTGTGCGAGTCCGACCATGCCAGCTGCTACTGATTCAGTCGAAGTAGATGTTCCTGTTTGATGTCGGTGGTCAGTTCTAGTGTTCGAGGTGACAATAAGGAGGACAAGAGATGGCGCTGAGGACGTCTCTGGCTGGTCGTGTGCAGAACACCACTCTGCCCAAGACCCATGCCCTGCTGCCTCTCCTGGAGGCGGTCGTCAATGGCATTCAGGCGATCGACGCCCGCTTCGGAGACGATGCCGGGTTTGGGTTACTGAGGGTGCGGATCGAGCGAGAGCCTCAAGAAACGTTTGATCTCTTGCCGTCGGGCCCGGGGCGTGCGCCGTTGCGGCCGATTATTGGCTTCAGCATTGAGGACAACGGCGTCGGATTCACACCGGAGAACATGGCTTCTTTCGAGACGCTCGACAGCGACTTCAAGTCCGGGCTCGGGTGCCGCGGAGTCGGTAGGCTCCTGTGGCTCAAGGCGTTCGATCGTGTCGAGGTCCGGAGTGCGTACCGCGACGATCTTGGTTCGCTCCAGGGGCGCCAGTTCAGGTTCTCTGTGACGCACGAGGTCGAGCAGGATTCCGCCCCCGAGGACATCGTCGACGTCGGCTCAGTGGTGAGGCTGACCGGATTCAAGAAGCCTTATCAGCAGAGCGCTGCGAAGACCGTGCAGGCCATCTCTCGCGAAGTGTTCGAGCACTGCATCTGGTACTTCCTCCGGCCTGGCGGCGCGCCGGAGGTGATCGTCTCGGACGAAGACGGCGAGTCGGTCTCTCTCAGAGAGCTGCTCGACAGCTCAGAATACTTGGAGATGACGCGAGCTACCTTGGAGATCAAGGGGGAGCTATTCGACCTGCTCGGTCTCCGACTCAAGTCGTCGGCGCGCAGTTCCAGTCCGCGCCTGCACTGGTGCGCGGCGAACCGCGTGGTCAAGGACGAGAGCATTGCTGGCAAGGTGCCGGGACTATATGGTCGGCTGAGGGACAAGACATCGACTGAGTTCACATACGTGTGCTACTTGTCGTCGAAGTTCCTCGACGATCACGTGCGCTCTGATCGCACGGAGTTCGATCTCCCTGAGCGAGTTCCTGGGGACGCCCTGATCGATGAACTATCGCTCGACGACATCAGGAAGGGCGTGTTCGCGGAGATCGCCCGGAGCCTGGCAGAGCCGCTAGCGTCCGCACGGAAGACTGGCCTCGAGCGCATGCATCAGTACGTCAGCACCAAAGCGCCCAAGTACCGACCACTGATCAAACGAATCGAGTCGCTCGGCATCACCATCGACCCGTCAATCAAGGATCAGGAATTAGAGATTGAGCTTCATCGCTACAGCCAGAAGATCGAGGCGGACCTGCTCGCCGAGGGCCAGGCCGTTTTTGCCGAGTCGGCAGGGGACAGGCTCGAGGGATACGACGAGCGTCTCGCCAAGTATTTGGAGACGGTGAAGGACTTCAACCAGTCGGACCTGGCAAACTATGTCTTTCGGAGACGGACGACGCTCGACATCCTCGACAAGCTGATCCAGTCCGACAGCGATGGGAATTACGCCCGAGAGGACTCCATCCACGAGCTGCTCTTCCCAATGCGGAAAGAGTCGACAGAAGTCGGCTGCGACGCCTCCAACCTCTGGATCCTAGACGAGCGGCTCGTGTTCCACGACTACCTTGCCTCAGACAAGACATTCAAGAGCATCGCCATCGCGGACGACGACTCAATGAAGAGGCCCGACGTGCTTACGACACGCGTCATTGAGCCGGACTCTCCGGTACTCGCCGCCGAGGGAAAAAAGCTGCCTTTGCGGTCGATCGTCGTCGTAGAACTTAAGCGCCCGATGCGTGACGACGCGACCGAGGGCAAGAACCCCATCGAGCAATGCCTGGACTACGTTGCGCGAGTTCGAGCGGGTGCTGCGAAGACGGCTACGGGCAGGCTGATCCCTTCAGCAGATGACTCTCCAGCCTTCTGCTACATTATCGCCGACCTCACTCAGACGATGGTCCGCCGATGCAAGCTGTCCGGCTTGACTATGACCCATGACGGAATGGGCTACTTCGGATTCATCGAGCCGTACAAGGCTTACATTGAGGTCATGAGCTTCGATCGGCTCGTGAATGCTGCGACGGAGCGGAACCGCGCCTTCTTTGACAAGCTCGGCCTACCGGCGAGCTAGATGAGATGACGCACGGCAAAGGACTCGAGGTGATCCCTGCAGAGGGACATGGCGTGGAGGATAACTCGCTAGTAGCCAGGGGTGAGAACTCGGCCACGGATGAGGCCCGACGCTCGTTGTCGGCTTCCAACAGGTTTCGCGCGGTCGTTGGTGTCCGTCATGGACATCGCAATTGCGAGGGTATAGCTGCCGGTCTGTAAATGCCTTGAGCAGTTCTGGAATCACAACGGCGACGACGTGCCACGGTTCTACTCCCGTCATGCGAGCGTGCACGGCCTACCCCGCGTCCATTTAGCAAACACAACTGCGTGGAGTTCAGGTTCAACGTGTAAGCGGGTCCGTTCGCCCTTGAGCCAACCGCGGCATCATCGGGCGGACGTGCTTGCGGGCCTCGGACGTCATGTACCCGTAGAGGTAGCGTGGCAGTGCGAGCATTCTGGCGTTCGAGACTGGTTAGGACTCATGCTTGGCCCTCAGAGGATGTTGGTTTGTTGCCACTGGAAGCGGGCGGTGGAGGGTGCTGGCAAGGTCTCGTGGGTTTATGGTTCCGGTCTCCCGATGAGTAACGATCCGGAAAACGGGGCAGCGGAATGGGCTGGTTGATCCCCTGGGCTCAGCGTTGGTAGGTCCCGCTGTACCTGGCCGCGCTGGCTGCCGGTGCGGTGGCCGGTTATCTCCTCCCGGACGCGGCCGGATTCTTCGAAGTCTTGATCACTCCTGTCCTAGTCGTGCTGTTGTATGCGACCTTCCTGGCGGTGCCCTTCGGCAGCGCGAAGGACGCATTCGGTGACACGCGGTTCATGGCAGCGGTGATGGTGGTCAATTTCGTGGCTGTCCCGGTGGTGGTCTTCGTGCTGAGTCGATGGCTGCTGTTCGACCGGGCGCTGCTGGTTGGGGCGCTGCTCGTGCTGCTGGCACCGTGTATCGACTACGTGATCGTGTTCACCCGGTTGGCCGGCGGGGACTGGGCGCGTCTGCTCGCGGCAGCACCTGTTCTGATGCTCGCTCAGTTGCTCGCCTCGCCGGTTCTGCTGCCGTGGTTCGCCGGGGCCGAGACGGTAGCTGATATCGAGGCCGGTCCGTTTCTCAACGCACTGATTCTGTGCATCCTGGCTCTGCTCGGCCTGTCCTGGCTCAACCAGGCAGCTGGGAGACGGTACCGGCCAGCGCGGCGGCTGATGCGGGCGATGGAGGCCCTGATGGTCCCGCTCATGGTAGCCACTCTCGCGGTGGTGACCGCGTCCCAAGTTACCCGCGTGCTCCCCAAGATCGCCTCGCTGGTCTAGGTAATCCCGGTCTATGTGGTCCGTCTGCTCGTCATGTCAGCGGTCGGTGCGCTGGTGGCCAGGACGGCTGGGCAAGACGCGCCAGCCCAGCGTGCCATCGCCATGTCCGGCTCGACCCGTAATTCGCTAGTCGTCCTGCCGTTTCCGCTGGCTCCCGTGGAACTGGCCATGGCGACGACCGCCGTGGTGACCCAGACGCTGGAGGAACCGCTTGGCATGGTGGTCTTCGTCCGGCTCCTTCCGCGGCTTATCCAGGACGCTCCCCGGGGCACCGACTGACCGACGCCCGCCGAGTTGGTATCAAAACGAAACCATTCGGGACAAGGATGCCCGCCAGCCCTTGGAAACTGCGGACAACCGCCGCTCAACGTGCTGATATGGAGTTATGGCCACGATGGATACGCATGCTCGCGAGGCGACGGAGGTCGCCGCGTCCCTCGGTGTGGACCCCGAACTCGGGTTGAGCGCGGACGAGGCAGCCCGGCGGCTCGCCGCCGATGGGCCGAACGACCTGCCGTCGAAACCGCCCGTTCCGGCCTGGCGGCGCTTCCTGGCTCAGTTCGCCGACCCGCTGGTCTACCTGCTGCTGGTCGCGATCGTGATCTCGCTGGCCGCCTGGGCCCTTGAGGGTGCCAGTGGGCTGCCGGTCGACGCCATCGTCATCGCTGCCGTGGTGCTGCTCAACGCGGTGCTCGGATTCGTCCAGGAGAGCAAGGCCGCCGATGCCGTCGCCGCGCTGACCGCGATGACCCGCGCCACCTCCATGGTGCTACGCGATGGGGGACGCGCCGAGGTGCACACCAGCGACCTCGTCGTCGGCGACATCCTCCTGCTCGGCGAGGGGGACCAGATCGGCGCGGACGCCCGGCTGCTGCACGCCGCCAGCCTGCGCGTCATCGAATCCTCCCTCACCGGTGAGTCCGAGGCGGTCACGAAACGCACCGAACCGGTCGCCCAGCAGGCCGAGCTGGCCGAGCGGAGCGGCAGCGTGTTCCGCGGCACCTCGGTCGCCCAGGGCAGCGGGCGCGCCGTGGTCGTCGCCACCGGCGCACGTACCGAGATGGGCGCCATCGCCCGCATGCTCGACCAGGTCGAGGACGAGGCCACCCCGCTGCAACAAGAGATCGCCCGCATCTCCAAGACCCTCGGCGTCGTGGTCATCGCCATCGCCGTCCTCGTCGTCGCCGTGCTGCTCGCTCTCAGCCCCGACCGCTCCCCAGACACCGTGGTCAACTCGCTGCTGCTGGGGGTCTCCCTGGCCGTCGCGGCGGTGCCCGAGGGGCTGCCCGCGATCCTGTCGGTCGTGCTGGCCCTCGGCGTGCAGCGCATGGCCCGGCACCGGGCCGTGGTCAAGAAGCTCACCAGCGTCGAGACCCTCGGCTCGGTGTCGATCATCTGCTCCGACAAGACCGGCACCCTGACCCGCTCCGAGATGACCGTCCAAGAGATCGTCACGGCCAGCGGCACCATGGTCGTCACCGGCATCGGCTACGCCCCGGTCGGGGAGGTCGCCCCGGACGCCGACCGCGACGGCCGGCCCGACCCGGAGGCGCTGAGCCCGGAACTCCTCGACGAGGTCACGGTCGTGCTGTCGGGCGGGGCGCTGGCCTCGGACGCCGAACTCGCCCACACCGGCGGCATCTGGCGGGTCCTGGGCGATCCCACCGAGGGGGCCTTCCTCGTCGCCGAACGCAAACTCGGGGTGCTGGACGCCAGCGCTGGCAGGTTCACCAGGGTCGGTGAGGTGCCCTTCACCTCCGAACGCAAACTCATGAGTGTCGTCTACCTCGACACCAAACGTGACACCACGATCATGGTGTCCAAAGGCGCCCCCGACGTGCTGCTCGAACGCTGCACCGCGGTGCGGGTGCACGGCGAACCGGTCCCCTTGGATGCTGACCTGAGAGCGCGTTTCACCGGCCACATCAACGACATGTCCGCCCGCGCGCTGCGCACCCTCGCCGTCGCCTACCGCGACCTGTCGGACGCCGAGGTGGCCGAGGCCCGCTCGGGCGAAACCGGCTCCTTCGACCACCTGGAGCAGGGGCTCACACTGGCCGGGGTCGTCGGCATCATCGACCCGCCACGGCCCGAGGCCGCCGACGCGGTCGCCGAGGCCCAGCGCGCCGGGGTACGCATCCTCATGATTACCGGCGACCACCCCGTGACGGCCGGTCGCATCGCCTCCGACCTCGGCATCGTCGCCCCCGGGGCACGGGTGCTGACCGGGCGGGAGCTGACCGAGATGGACGATGCGGCCCTGCGCGAGGCCGTCGCCACCACCAACGTCTACGCCCGGGTCGCCCCGGCCCACAAGATGCGCATCGTGGACGCGCTGCAGGCGCTCGGCCACACCGTCTCGATGACCGGTGACGGCGTCAACGACGCCCCGGCCCTGCGTGCCGCCGACATCGGCGTCGCGATGGGCCTCACCGGCACCCAGGTCACCAAGGAGGCCGCGGCAATGGTGCTGGCCGACGACAATTTCGCCACCATCGTCGCCGCGATCCGCGAGGGGCGGCGCATCTTCGACAACATCGGCAAGTTCCTGCGCTACCTGCTCAGCTCCAACATGGGCGAGGTCATGACGGTCTTCGGCGGGGTCGTCGCCGCCGGGCTGATCGGGCTGAGCGACCCCTCCTCACCGGGGGTGGTGCTGCCGCTGCTGGCGACCCAGATCCTGTGGATCAACCTGGTCACCGACTCTGGCCCGGCGCTGGCGATGGGCGTCGATCCGAGCGTCGAGGACGTCATGGCCAGGCCGCCGCGGGGCCGGGGAGCCCGCGTCGTGGACCGGGCCATGTGGGGCGGGGTGCTGCTGATTGGCGCGGTGATGGCCGTCGCGACGCTGCTCACCATCGACATCTTCCTGCCCGGCGGCCTGATCGAGGGCCAGGACTCCCTCGACGTGGCCCGCACCGCCGGTTTCACGACCCTGGTGCTCGCCCAGCTGTTCAACACCTTCAACTCCCGTTCCGAAACCGTGACGGCCTTCCGGCACATGTTCGTTAACGGCTGGCTGTGGGGCTCGGTCGGGCTGGGCCTGGTGCTCCAGATCGCCGTGGTCGAGGTGCCGTTCCTGCAGGTGGCCTTCTCGACGACGGGCCTTGATCTGGCGCACTGGGCAGTGTGCCTGGCGATGGCGTCCTCGGTGCTGTGGGTGGACGAGATCCGCAAGCTGATCCGGCGCCAGGCCGCCGCCCGGCGGTGACCGGGGCGGGCCGTGTGGGGTAGGACCCGGGCCCGGCAGCGCGCAGACTAGCGGAAACGGCCAGCCCCGGGACGGTTTTGTCAGTGCGCGCCGCTAGGGTGTGGAGCCATGGGAGAGGCATGGTCGGTGCAGCGGGTGGAAGCAGCCGCGCCGGATTCGAAGTCTGTGCTTGCCGGACGCAAACTCGCGACCCCCGGGCCATGGTCCGACATTGGTGTTCATGGCAACCTGCTGTGGGGCTCCTGCCAGGGCTCCGGTAAGACCCCCTACCAGGTGAGCATCGACACGGCGGCACCGGCCTATAAGTGCTCCTGCCCCTCCCGGAAGTTCCCCTGCAAGCACGCCATCGCCCTGCTGTTCCTGTGGGTCCAGGGCCAGATCAGCGAGACCGGTGAGGTCGCCGCCTTCGCCTCCACCTGGAACGAGGCCCGCGAGGCCCGGGCCGAGGCCAAGTCCGCCCCGCCCCGGGAACAGACCGCCGAACAGAAGGCCGCGGCCGCGGCCCGCCTGGCCCAGCGCGAGGAGTGGGTGAGCGCGGGCCTGGCCGAACTCGACCGGTTCCTCGCCGACCAGGTGCGCGAGGGCCTCGCCACGCACGCCGCCGAGCGAACCGAACGGCTGGAACGCATCGCCGCCCGGATGGTGGACGCCCAGGCCTCCGCCGTCGCCAGCCGCCTGCGGGAGATCGCCGCGGCGCCCCAGGTGGGGCAGTGGCCCGCCCGGCTGCTGGACGACTACGCCTCGCTGCACCTCCTCGCCCGCGCCTGGGCGGGCCGGGACGCGCTGCCAGCCGACCTCGCCGAGACCGTGCGCAGCCGGGTCGGGTTCACCCGCAAGGTCAACGACGTCCTGGCCACCCCCGGCGTCCGGGACCAGTGGGTGGTGCTCGGCATGAGGGATGCCGACGAGGAACAGGTCAGCGTCCGCAGGGTCTGGCTGTGGGGCAGACACAGCGGCACCCGCGCCCTCGTGCTGTTCTTCAGCCAGGGCCGGGCCGGGCTCGACGCCAGCCTCTACCCGGGCACCGAGATCGACGCCGACCTGCATTTCTACCCCGGACGCCCACGGTTGCGCGCCGCCGTCGGCACCCGGCACGGCGGCCAGGACCGCGTCTCCGGGTGGGACCATCGCGGCACCAGTCTCGCCCAGGCGGTCGCCGAGCTGCGGGAGGCGGTCGCCGCCGACCCCTGGCTGGAATCCTGGCCGGTCGCGGTCTGGGGCGCCCCCACCCACCACGACGGCGAGTTCTGGCTGCACGCCGAGGCCGGGCTGCGGCTGACCGGAACGCCCACCGACCTGTGGCGCCTCCTCGCCGAGACCGGCAGCCTGCCCACCACGGTCTTCGGTGAGCTGAGCGCCGAGGGGCTGCGTCCGGTCGCCTTCCTCACCGGCGGGCAGGTGAGGGTGCTGTGAAACCTTCCGCCCTGCTCAGTTCGGCCCTGCTCGGCGACCCCCGCCCTGGCCTGCTCGACGACGCCGCCCGCCACGCCGTGATCCGCCGGGTCAGCGTCCCGGTCACCGGGGTCCAGGCCCCCACACCGGCCCCGGACCAGGAATCCCACCAGGCCCCGGCGAGGTTCTGCTCCGTGCTCAACCGGATGCTCAGCGAACCCGCGGCCGAGCGAGACCACCTGCTCGGCGAGGCCCTCGGCTGGCTGGCCGGGACCGGGGCGGTGCTGCCGGTGCGGCTGCTGGTGCCGCTGCTGGAGGCGGCGGAATCCGCGCCCCTCCTCGCCGCGGCCCTACCCGCGGTGCTCGGGCGGCGGGGACGCTGGCTGCGCTCCCTCAACCCCGCCTGGCTGGCCGGACGCCCGGCCGAGACGCCCCAGCCCGAATCCTGGGACGAGGGCACCACGGCCGAACGGGTCGCCTGGCTGCGGCACCTCCGCGCCCACGACCCGGCCGCCGGACGCGAACTCGTGCTCACCACCCGCAAAGAGAAGGCCCAGGACCGCGCCCAGTTCGTGGCGGCCCTAGAGGCCGGGCTGAGCCTCGACGACGAGGACCTGCTGGAGGCCACCCTCGGCGACCGGTCCAAGGAGGTCGCCGGGGTAGCGGCCCGGCTGCTGTCGCTGCTGCCGGGGTCGGCCTACCTGGGCCGGCTCGAAGACCACGCCCGGGCGACCTTCTCGCGCGGCTGGCTCAGGCTCACCGTCACGGCCCCACCCAAGGACGCCTCACTGGCCGGGCGCTACGCCCAGGTGCTGACCCAGGAGGATTTCTCCGCCGGGGACACGCCGGTCGGCCGGGTGCAACAGCTGCTCGCCCTGCTGCCCCCGGGCCGGTGGGTGGAGCTGTGCGGCATCGAGGCCGCGCAGCTGGCCCACGGCAAGGTGACCCTCGACGGTGAACGGATTCAGACCGTCCCTGCGCTGGCCCACGCGGCCACCCGGTGGAAAGACAGCGGACTGGCCCGCGTGCTGGTGGCGGCGCACGCCGAGCCGGGCCTGCTGCTGGCGCTGCCGGAACAGGAACGCTCCGCGGCCGCGGCCCAGCTGGTCCCCAGGCTGGGAGCGGGTCAGCTCGGGCCCCTCGTCGCGGCGCTGCCTCCCGGCCAGCTGGAGCCCGGCGTCGCCAGGGCCCTCAAGGCCGCGCTCGGCTCGAAGGCGACCCGTGACCACCCCCTCGCCACCGAACTGCTGTACCAGGAACTGTCCCGGCGCGCCCACCCGGTGCAGGCCATCGACTGGGCCGACGATTTCAGCCGGGACGCCCAGCAGGAATCCTTCGCCCACCGCCGCACTGCCGCGCTGGCGGCCAAGCGGATCACGCTGCGCATGAGCGCCTACCAGACTGCCCACGACAAGGAGCATGCATGACCGAGACCATTCTGCGTCCCCACGCCGAGCAGGCCTTCGCCGCCGAACTGGCCGCGCTGGCCACGGCGGACGACCGGCCCCGCCCCGCCAGCTGGAAGCTGTCTCCGTGGGCGGTGGTGACCTACCTCATGGGCGGCGTCCTGCCCGACGGCACCGTCATCACCCCGAAATACGTGGGCAACCGGCGGCTGATGGAGATCGCGGTCGCGACCCTGGCCACCGACCGGGCGCTGCTGCTGCTCGGCGTCCCCGGCACCGCCAAGTCGTGGGTGTCGGAGCACCTGGCGGCCGCCATCTCCGGCGACTCGACGCTGCTGGTGCAGGGCACCGCGGGCACGGCCGAAGAGGCCGTCCGCTACGGCTGGAACTACGCCCGGCTGCTAGCCGAAGGCCCATCGGAAGCGGCCCTGGTGGCCTCGCCGATCATGGTCGCGATGCGGCGCGGCGCGATCGCCCGGGTCGAGGAACTCACCCGGATGCCATCCGACGTGCAGGACGGCATGATCACCACCCTCAGCGAGAAGACCCTCCCGGTGCCGGAGCTGGGCATCGAGGTGCAGGCCCGCGGCGGCTTCAACCTGATCGCCACCGCCAACGACCGGGACCGGGGCGTCAACGACCTGTCCAGCGCGCTGCGGCGCCGCTTCAACACCGTGGTGCTGCCGCTGCCGGGCAGCGCCGAGCAGGAGCTGCAGATCGTCACCAAACGGGTCGGCGAGCTGGGCCGTGCCCTCAGCCTGCCCGACGTCGCCGACGCGATCACCGAGATCAGGCGGGTCGTGACGGTATTCCGCGAACTGCGGGAGGGCCGCACCGAGGACGGCAAGACCTCGCTGAAGACTCCCTCGGCCACCCTGAGCGCCGCCGAGGCCATCTCGGTCGTGACCAACGGCCTGGCGCTGGCGACCCACTTCGGGGACGGGGTGCTGCGGGCCGAGGACATCGCCGCCGGGATCGTCGGCGCGGTCGTCAAGGACCCGGTCGCCGACTCGGTGATCTGGAACGAGTACCTCCAGACGGTCGTGCGGGAACGCTCCGGATGGAAGGACTTCTACCGGGCCTGCCGCCAGGTCTCCCGCTGACCCCATGGCCGAGATCGCTGTCTTCGGCATCCGCCACCACGGCCCCGGCTCAGCCCGGTCGCTGCGGCGTGCCCTCGCCGGGTTCGACCCGGACGCGGTGCTGATCGAGGGGCCCGCCGACGCGGACGGGCTGGTGACCCACCTGCCCGGGCTGCGTCCCCCCGTGGCGCTGCTGGGGTGGGTGGCAGACGACCCGGCGCGGGCCTCGGTGTGGCCGCTGGCCTCCTTCTCTCCCGAGTGGCAGGCCCTGAGCTGGGCCCACGAGCACCGGCGTCACGTCGCGTTCATCGACCTGCCCAGCTCCCTCACCCTGGCCAACCCGCCCGAGGACGCCCCGTGGCGCTCCGACCCGCTCAGCCTGCTCGCGGAAGCCGCCGGATACGACGACCCGGAACGCTGGTGGGAAGACCTGGTCGAACAGCGCGACGAGAACGTGTTCGACGCCATCGCCGAAGCCATGGCCGCGGTCCGGGAGGCGGAACCCACCGACCCCGAGACCGCGGTCCGCGAGGCCCACATGCGCAAGGTGCTGCGGGCGGCAACCAAGACCCACGACCGGATCGCGGTGGTGTGCGGCGCCTACCACGTTCCGGCGCTGAGCGGGAAACTCCCCAGCGCCGCCGCCGACAACGCGCTGCTGCGGGGACTGGAGAAGGCCAGCACCCGGCTGACCTGGGTGGCCTGGTCCCACGGCAGGCTGAGCCTGGCCTCCGGCTACGGCGCGGGCGTCCGCTCGCCCGGCTGGTACCACCACCTGTTCACCGCCCCCGACCAGCCGGTCGCCCGCTGGCTCACCCGGATCTCTGCCCTGCTGCGGGAATCCGGCCTCGTCACCTCGTCGGCCCACGTCATCGAGGGGGTGCGGCTGGCCGACACCCTGGCCGTGCTACGTGGCCGTCCCAGCCCCGGGCTCAGCGAGGTGCAGGACGCCACCCTGGCGGTGCTGTGCGAGGGCAACGAACTGGCCTGGCAGATGGTTACCCGGGAGGCGGTGGTCGGGGAGCTCCTCGGCGAGGTGGGGGACGAGGTCCCACGCACCCCTTTGGACGCCGACCTGCACGCCACCGCCCGGCGGCTGCGGCTGAAACAGGCTGCCACCGCCAAGGAACTCAGCCTCGACCTGCGCAAGGACCTCGACCTGGGCCGCTCCCGGCTGCTGCGCAGGCTCGCCATCCTGGGCATCCCCTGGGGTGAGCTCCTGGGCCAGTCCGGCACCGGCACGTTCCGTGAGCAGTGGACGATCCGCTGGCGTCCCGAACTCGCCATCGCGGTGGTGGACGCCGCCCGTTTCGGCAACACCGTCGAACAGGCCGCGGGGGCCAAGCTGCTGGCCGAGACCGGCACCCTGGCCCAGGTCACCTCGGCGGTGGAGCAGGCCCTGGTCGCGGACCTGACCCAGGTGCTGCCGGGCCTGCTGCGGCTGCTCGACGAACGCGCCGCCGCCGAGACCGACGTCGCCCACCTGCTGGAGGCGCTGCCCCCACTGGTGCGCTCCCACCGCTACGGAGATGTGCGCGGCACCGACACCGTTCACCTGGGTGAGGTCATCGACGCGGTGCTGCTGCGGGCATGCGCCGGGCTGCCCGCGACACTGTCGGGCCTCGGCCCCGAGGCCGCCACCGGGATGCGTGGGGTCATCAACGCGGCCCACTCGGCGATCGGGCTGCTCGGGCAGGAATCCCAGCAGGCCTGGCGCCAGACCCTGATCTTGGCCCTCGACCGGCGCGACCTGCCCGGGCTGATCGCGGGCAGGCTGGTCAGGATGTTGTTCGATGCGGGAGAACTCACCGCCGACCAGGTGGCCAGCCGACTGTCGCTGGCCCTGTCGGGCGGCCACCTGCCACCGGAGCAGGCGTCCTGGGCGGAGGGGCTGCTCACCGGCGATTCCCTGCTGCTGTTGCACAACCCGGCCCTGCTGGCGATCATCGACACGTGGGTGCAGGAACTCTCCGGGGATGCCTTCACCGAGATCCTGCCGGTGATGCGCCGCTCCTTTGGCACCTGGACGGCGCCGGAACGCAGACTCCTGGCCGACCGGGTGAACCACCTGGACCAGTCCGAGGCTCGGGAGGAGGCCGAGGTGGACCTGGAACAGTTCGCTGACGTGCTGGCGACGGTGGACCAGATCTTGGGGGTGGGGGCATGAGCACGGAACGAGAGAGACGCTGGCGGCTGCTGCTCGGCGTCCCACCCGAGACCGGGCCCGGGGTCGAGCTGAGCGCGGACGACGCGGCGATGGATGCCGCCCTGGCCGCGGTCTACGACGACACCGGGGGAGAGGGCGAGGCCAGGGGTGCGGGCGAGAAGAGAAGCGCGGGCCTGGGGTCCTCGGCGCCGAGAGTGGCCCGCTGGCTGGGCGACATCCGCACCTACTTCCCCTCGCGGGTGGTGCAGGTGATGCAGGCCGACGCCATCGACCGCCTGGGCCTGACCCGGCTGCTGCTCGAACCCGAGATGCTGCGCAGCGTCGAGCCGGACGTCCACCTGGTGGCGACGCTGGCCAGCCTGTCCCGGGTGATCCCGGCCGAGGCGAAGGAGACCGCCCACGAGGTCGTCGCGACCGTGGTGCGGGAGGTCGAGCGCAGGCTGTCCGACCGCCTGCACCAGGCGGTCAGGGGAGCCCTCAACCGGGCGGCGCGGACCAACCGCCCCCGGCCAGGGGACATCGACTGGACGCGCACCATCGCCGCCAACCTCAAGAACTACCTGCCCGAGTACCGCACCGTGATCCCCGAGCGGCTGATCGGCTACGGCCGCAAGCAGACCGGTTTCCAGCGCGAGGTGGTCCTGGTGGTCGACCAGTCCGGGTCGATGGCCACCTCGGCGGTCTACGCCGGTATCTTCTCTTCGGTGCTGGCCTCCATCCGGACGCTGAAGACGCACCTGGTCGTCTACGACACCTCGGTGGCCGACCTCACCGACCTGCTGAGCGACCCGGTCGAGGTCATCTTCGGCACGCAGCTGGGCGGGGGCACCGACACCAGCAAGGCCCTGGCCTACTGCGAGGCCCTGGTGCAGCGCCCCCGGGACACGGTGATGGTCCTCATCAGCGACCTCTACGACAGCGACGCCGCGCAGATGAAACGCCGCCTGGCCTCCTTCAAACAGAGCGGGGTGACGGTGGTGGCGCTGCTGGCCCTCAGCGACGAGGGGACGCCGTCCTTCGAACGCGGCAACGCCGAGGCCCTCGCCGCCATGGGCATCCCGGCCTTCGCCTGCACACCGGACGCCTTCCCCGACCTGATGGCGCTGGCGATCAACCGGGGCGACATTGCGGGGTGGGTGCAGGCGGAACAGCAGGCGCGGGCCGCTGGGCCGTCATGAGCCCGGCGGCGCCGCGCCCGCCCGGGCGGCCTCAGGCGCTGGCGACTCCCCGCCACAGGTCGATGCCGCCCTCGACGGCGTAGCGGTCGATCAGGGCCAGCTCCTCGGCGGTGAAGGCCAGGTTGTCCAAGGCGCCGAGGGTGTTCTCCAGCTGGGCGACCGAACTAGCGCCGACCAGGGCCGAGGTCACGCGGGAGTCGCGCAGCACCCAGGCGATGGCCATCTGGGCCAGCGTCTGGCCCCGGTCGGCGGCGAGTTCGTTGAGCTTGCGGATGTGCGCGAGGTTGTCCTCGGTCAGCATCGCCGCCGGATCGAGCGACTTGCCCTGGGCGGCCCTCGATCCGGCCGGGACGCCGTCGAGGTACTTGTCGGTCAGCATGCCCTGGGCCAGCGGGGAGAAGGCGATGACGCCCATACCCAGTTCCGCTGCGGTCGCCAGCAGGTCGTCCTCGACCCAGCGGTTGATCATGGAGTAGCTGGGCTGGTGGATCAGCAGCGGGGTACCCAGGTCGCGGGCGATGGCCTGGGCCTGGCGCGTCCGCTCGGCCGAATAGGACGAGATCCCCACATACAGCGCCCGGCCGGAGCGGACGGCGGTGTCGAGCGCCCCGATGGTCTCCTCCAGCGGGGTGTCGGGGTCGAAGCGGTGGGAGTAGAAGATGTCCACGTAGTCCAGGCCCATCCGCTTCAGCGACTGGTCCAGGCTCGCCAGGACGTATTTGCGGGAGCCCCCGCCCTGGCCGTAGGGGC
Source organism: Propionibacteriaceae bacterium (assembly GCA_030529455.1). Classification (GTDB taxonomy): domain Bacteria; phylum Actinomycetota; class Actinomycetes; order Propionibacteriales; family Propionibacteriaceae; genus JAUMWV01. The sequence continues at coordinate 31,053 of JAUMWV010000004.1, forward strand.
CGGGCCACATGTCCCAGCCCGCCTTGGACGAGATGATGAGCTCGTCGCGGTAGCGCGCGAAATCCTCCCTCAGGTGGCGGCCGAAGTTGGTCTCGGCGCTGCCATAGGGTGGGCCGTAGTTGTTGGCGAGGTCGAAGTGGGTCACCCCCAGGTCGAAGGCCCGGCGCAAGATCGCCCGCTGGGTCTCGAAGGGCTTGTCGTCGCCGAAGTTGTGCCACAACCCCAGCGAGATCGGGGGCAGCACCAGCCCGGACGAGCCGCACCTGCGGAAGGTCGCGGTGTCGTAGCGGTCAGCGGCGGCGCTGTAGGAACCAGGGGCTAGGTAGGTCATAGCTGTGGAGTGTATTCGGTGGGGGTAGCCTCGGGGTATGCGTCCCAGGATCGTCCTCGTCCACGGTTCCTTGTCCTCGGCCCAGGAATGGGCGGGCTACGCCGACCTGCTGCCCGAGGCCGAGATCGTCGCCATCGACCTGCCCGGCCACGGCGCCCGGGCGGGTGAGCCCTTCACCACGGACGCCGCGGTCGGGCTCATCGCCGCGGCGGTCGATGGGCGGGCTCCCGGACAGCCCGTCGTGCTGGCCGGGCACAGCCTCGGCGGCTACATGGCGTGCGTGTACGCCGCCCGCCACCCCGAACGGCTGGCGGGCCTGGTCCTGCTGGGTTCCAGCGCGGACCCGGCGGGACGCCTCGCGGTGATCTACCGGGGATTCGCCTGGCTCGTGGAACGGGTCAGCCACGAGCGGACGGCCAGGCTGCGCAACCGGGTCGCGCGGATGCTCGGCCTCAGCGACGACCAGATCCCCGACACCTCCGCCTACGACGCGCTCCCGGCGTCCTGGCGCGCGGTGATGGCGGACTGCCCGCCCGAACTCCTGACCGCGGTGACCTGCCCGGTGCTGCTGGTGAACGGCCAGTTCGACCAGATGAGGCTGAACGAGCGGCGCTATCTGGAACTGGCCCGCTCCTCGCAGCTGGCGATCGTGCCCCGCGCGACGCACCTCGCTCCGCTGACGCATGCGGAGCAGGTCGCCCGCCACATCTCGGACTTCGTGGGCTCCTTGTGATCTAAGCGGTGGCGGTGATGACGTCGATGCTGTCGCCGCCGTGTTCGACGCTCACCCGCACGGGCGCTCCGGCGGCCGTGGTCACGGGGTGGGTGGCGAAGTAGGAGTTGAGGGAGGCGACGGCCTCGTCCGTGCTGGTCGGCGGCGGGCCGCTCACCAGGGCGCGGGCGACCAGGCCCCGGGCGTGTTTGGCCATGTGCGAGACGACCTTCCGGGCGCCGCTGGACTCGTCGAAGACCCGCACCGGCAGGCTGGTCGTGGGCCGCCACATCGCGGCGTAGGTGCCGGAGCGGCAGTCGATGACGAGGTCGTCGTCCGGCAGCACCGGGCCGAGGTGACGCTTCCAGAACCCGCTGAGCCGACCCAGCCCGGGCAGGCTCGCCCCGCCCGACAGCCGGTAGGAGGGGATCGGGTCGGTGGGGGAGACGACGCCGAACAGGGCCGAGAAGATCAGTATCGAGGCCTGAGCCCGGGCGCGGGTATCGGGGTCCCAGGAGGCCGGGGCGAGCGCGTCGTAGAGGACGCCCGAGTACACCGACAGGGCGGGGGCGGTGGGCGCGGTGCGAAGCCACCGGTTGGCCTCGACCGTCGCGGCCAGGCCGGGCGAGACCCCGAGCGTCGCGCAGGCGTCCGGGCGTTCGCTCGCCGCGATCAGCGCCGACAGCACCTGATCGCGGGCGGGGCTCAGGGCTGGGAAGGAGAGCGTGCCCAGGTCGAGGCCGGGCCCGGTGGCGGGGGCGGTCTTGCCCTCCGACGGCGGTAGCAGGATCAGCACGCTGGGATTGTACTGTCCCGCGATCCCTTCCGCGGCGACCCAGAACATGCTATATTTGTGATATCACTTTTTTTAGGAGGCGATATGTCTGAATTGGCAGATGACCAGCTTTCGGTGGGTGGAGACCCCGCGGGGCGCCCGGTCGGGCACAGTGGGGCGCGGGTCGAGGTCAGCGAGTCCGCGGCCTGGACGATGGGGGGCGGGCTCGCCCTGATCGTGCTGATCGCCGTTTTCGCCGGAGCGGTCGCGCTGATCGTGAACGCCGCGCTCAACGAACAGCCGCTGCTGGGCGTGGCAGGCGCCGTGCTGATGCTGCTGTTCTCGCTGGGCGCCTCGTCCTTCACCATCGTTAGCCCGGGTGACACGAAGGTGCTCCAGTTCTTCGGGCGCTACGTGGGCACGGTGCGCAAGACGGGCCTGCTGCTGACGGTTCCGCTGACGACCAAGAAGAAAGTCTCGGTCAAGGTGCGCAACTTCGAGACCAACGAGATCAAGGTCAACGACGCCGACGGTAACCCCGTCAACATCGCCGCGATCATCGTGTGGCAGGTGGCCGACACGGCCAAGAGCGTGTTCGCGGTCGAGGACTACGCCGAGTTCGTCTCCGTGCAGTCCGAGGCGGCGCTGCGCCACATCGCCACCACCCACCCCTACGACAACGCGGGCCCCGGCGAGGAGACCCTGCGCGGCTCGACCGATCTGGTCGCCCGCGAACTGGCCGAGGAGGTCGCCGCCCGGATCGCGATCGCTGGCCTGGAGGTCGTGGAGACCCGGATCAGCTCGCTCGCCTACGCCCCCGAGATCGCCCAGGCCATGCTCCAGCGGCAGCAGGCCTCGGCCGTCATCGCGGCCAGGGAGAAGATCGTCGAGGGCGCGGTGACCATGGTGCAGAAGGCCCTCAGCGAACTCGAAGACCAAGACATCGTGAGCCTCGACGACGAGCGCAAGGCATCCATGGTGTCGAACCTCCTCGTGGTGCTGTGCAGCGACTCGCGGGCCACCCCGGTGGTCAACACGGGGAGTCTCTACACCTGATGGCCGCCGACGAGCAGAAGGCCGCCTCGCGTTCGGCAGAACGCAAGGCGGTCCTGCTGCGTCTGGACCCGGCGGTGCACGAGGCCCTCACCCGGTGGGCGGGGGACGAGCTGCGCAGCGTCAACGCCCAGATCGAGGTCATCCTCCGGGACGCCCTGAAGCGAGCCGGGCGCTCCCCGGTGGGCGTGCGCCCGCTGCCCAAGCGGGGGCGCCCGGCCAAGGAGGACTGATCCGCCCCGCCCGGGTGGGCCTCCGCCGTCGCCGGTCAGCCGGGGTGAGCGATCGTGGGTCCCGGTGGGGGCAACCGCGTCCGTTCTGAACTCCGTGGGCGCGGGGCGGTATCCTTTGGGCGGCACCGACGAGAGGGAATGAGCTTTGTTCGACACGCTGCAAGACAGACTGGCTGGGGTATTCAGGGGGCTGCGGGCCAAGGGCCGCATCACCGAGGCCGATATCGACGCTACCGCGCGCGAGATCCGTATCGCGCTGCTGGAGGCCGACGTCAACCTGGCGGTGGTCAAGGAGTTCATCGCCAACCTCAAGGCCCGGATGCTCGGTGCCGAGATCTCCCAGGCGCTGAACCCGGCCCAGCAGATCATCAAGGCGGTCAACGAGGAACTCATCACGATCCTGGGCGGCGAGGCGCGCCGGATCAGGTTCGCCAAAAAACCGCCGACGGTCATCATGCTCGCGGGTCTCCAAGGCGCCGGTAAGACCACCCTGGCGGGCAAGCTCGCCAAGCGGCTCAAGGCCGACGGGCACTCCCCGCTGCTGGTGGCCGCCGACCTCCAGCGCCCCAACGCGGTGACCCAGTTGCAGGTGGTGGGGGAGCGCGCGGGCGTCCACGTCTTCGCGCCCGAACCCGGCAATGGTGTCGGCGACCCGATCGAGGTCGCCCGCACCTCCATCGAGCACGCCAAGCAGAAGCTCTACGACGTGGTGATCGTCGACACCGCGGGCCGACTCGGCGTGGACGCCGAACTCATGGCCCAGGCCGCCGACATCAAGGCAGCGGTCAGCCCCGACGAGGTGCTGTTCGTCGTCGACGCCATGATCGGCCAGGACGCGGTCAACACCGCGACCGCGTTCGCCGACGGGGTCGGCTTCGACGGCGTCGTCCTCACCAAACTGGACGGCGACGCCCGCGGCGGTGCGGCCCTGTCGATCGCCCGGGTCGTCGGCAAGCCGATCATGTTCGCCTCCAACGGCGAGGGCCTCGACGATTTCGACGTCTTCCACCCCGACCGGATGGCCAGCCGGATTCTCGACATGGGCGACATGCTCACCCTCATCGAGCAGGCCGAGAAGACCTTCGACGCCAAACAGTCCCGCGAGGCCGCCGACAAACTGCTGTCGGGCAAGGGCGGGGAGTTTGGGCTGCAGGACTTCCTGGCCCAGATGCAGCAGGTCCGCAAGATGGGCCCGCTCAGCAAGATCCTCGGCATGCTGCCCGGCATGGGGCAGATGAAGGACGCCGTCGCCGCGATCGACGAGAAGGAGATCGACCGCATCGAGGCGATCATCTACTCCATGACCCCGGCCGAGCGGGCCGACGTGTCGATCCTCAACGGTTCCCGTCGGGCGCGCATCGCCGCGGGCGCTGGCGTCCAGGTCAAGGACGTCAACAGCCTGGTCACCCGCTTCGTCGAGGCGCGCAAGATGATGCAGCAAATGGCCGGGCGGATGCCCGGTATGCCCGGGCTCCCGGGCGGCAAGCGCGGGGCCCAGCAGGCGAAGACCAAGAAAAAGAAGGGCGGACACCGGGTCTCGGGCAACCCAGACAAGCGGCGCGCCCAAGCCAGGGCGGCCACGGGGCAGCGTACCGGGCAGCCCTTCGGCATGCCCGACACGCAGGCCGAGCTGGGCGCCCAACTGGAGGGCTTCCAGCTGCCGCCCGAGCTGCAGAAGATGCTCGACGCCCAGAACAAAGGCCCGCGCTGACCGGCGTCCTGCTGCGGAGCTGGCGGGCGGGCGACGCACCCCAGCTCCTAGCGGCGCTGTCGTCCGATCCGGAACTGGTCCGCCAGCTGCCCGCGATGTCCACCCAGGACGAGGCGAGGGCGTGGATCGCGACGCTGAGCGGCCAGTGGGTCTTCGCGCTCGTGGTGGACGGCCTAGCCAGGGGGCAGGTCGCGGTCACCGGTGTGGACGGGCGGCACGGCACCGCCTGGTTCTCCTACTGGGCCCACCCCGAGATCCGGGGCCGGGGCATCACCTCGCGGGCGGCCGCGACCGTCGCGGACTGGGCGATCCGGGACGCCCGCGTGAGGCGACTCGAACTGGGGCACCGGGTCAACAACCCCGCCTCGGGCAGGGTGGCCGAGAAGGCCGGTTTCGTTGCCGAGGGGATCGAACGGGCCAAACTGTGCTACGCGGGCGAGGTCTTCGACGTGCGGACCATGTCGCGCCTGGCCACCGACCCATGGCCGCGCTACGAACCGGTGGAGGTCGTCGCGCCCTCCGGTGTCCCGGGCTGACGGGGCGCACTATGGTGGCGCCATGACGCACTCTCATCCCGGCCTGCCGGGGCTGTTCCACACCCACACCCACGACGGGCATACCCACACCCACCTCAACCCGGCGGCCGCGAGGTCGGGGGCGCAGGTGCGCCTGCACCTGCAGGGGGTGGTGCTGCCAGACGGTGAGGTGCGCGACATCTGGACCCACGACGGGGTCATCAGCTTTGAACCGGTCGAGGACGCGCTGACCCTGGCCACCGGCGTGTGGATCATGCCGGGCATGGTGGACGCCCACTGCCACATCGGACTCAACGAGTCGGGGGCGACGGACGCGGCGGAGGCGCAAGAGCAGGCCGGGCAGGAGCGGGACGCCGGGGTGCTCCTGATCCGGGACGCGGGCTCCCCGGCCGATACCCGCTGGATCGACGAGCGCGACGACCTGCCCCGGATCGTCCGGGCGGGCCGCCACATCGCGCGTCCGAAGCGCTACATCCGCAACTACGCCGCGGAGATCGAACCAGACGACCTCGCCGCCGAGGTCGCGGTGCAGGCCCAGCGGGGCGATGGCTGGGTCAAGCTGGTGGGGGACTGGATCGACCGGGCCGAGGGCGATCTCGCGCCGCTGTGGCCCAAGGACGTCGCGGCGGCCGCGATCGAGGTCGCCCACGCCCACGGCGCGAAGGTGACGGCGCACTGCTTCGGCGAGGAATCCGTCGCCGAGCTGGTGGAGGCGGGCATCGACGGCATCGAGCACGGGACCGGCATGAGCGACGAGGTCATCGACGCCATGGCCGAGCGCCAGGTCGCGCTCGTGCCTACCATGATCAACCTGGAGAACTTCCCCGCGATCGCCGCCAGCGGCGAGGAGAAGTTCCCCGCCTACGCCGCCCACATGCGTGCGCTGTACGAGCGCCGCATCGACACGCTGCGCAAGGCCCGCGAGGCCGGCGTGCCGATCTACGCGGGCACGGACGCGGGCGGGGTCATCGCCCACGGGCGCATCGGCGATGAGGTCGCCCAGCTCGGCCAGATCGGGGACGCCGAGTTCGCGCTGGGGGCCGCGAGCTGGCGGGCCAGGCAGTGGCTGGGCCAGCCCGGCATCGAGGAGGGGGCCAGCGCCGATTTCGTGATCTTCGACGCCGACCCCCGGGTGGACCTCGCCGTCGCCCGCCACCCGCGCTACGTCGTCCTGCGGGGCGCGGTCTACCAGCCCTGAGCGGGACGGCTCGGGGAACCGGCCGCCGCCGGAGGGGCCGGGCCAGCAGCCCCCGGAGCCCCTAGCCCGGGGGAGCGGCGCCGTCCCTAGTCAGCGGTCAGCGCCACGACCTCCCGGTAGCGTGGGACGACCGCGACGATGCCGAGCTCGTCCTGGATTCGCCCGGCGAAGGTGTGCTGCGTCTTCTCCTCGCCGTGCACCAGGAAGACGATGCGTGGCGGTTTGCCGGTGGCCGACAGGTCCCGCAGCCAGTCCATCAGGTCGGAGGCGTCTCCGTGGGCGGAGAACTCCCGGTCCTGGACGACCTCGGCGCGCACCGGCACGTAGGCGCCGTGGATCTTCACCGCCCGCGCCCCGGTCGCCAGGGCGCGGCCCCGGGTGCCCTCGGCCTGGTAGCCGGACAGGATGACGCAGTTGCGTTCGTCGCCCAGCAGCCGCTTGAGGTGGAACAGCACACGCCCACCCTCGGCCATCCCGGAGCTGGACACGATGATCATCGGTTCGGTCATCCGGTTCAGCTTCTTGGATTCCTCCGCGCTCGGGGTCTCGATCAGCCGGGGCAGCCCGACGAAGTCGTCGACGGTGATGTCCGGCCTCATCTCGCCGAGGCCGAGGTCCTTGTAGACCGCGAGCGCCCGCAGGGCCATGGGGGAGTCCACGACCACGGGGACGTCGGGGATGCGCCCTGCCCGGTAGAGCTGGGTCAGCGCGTGCAGCACCACCTCGGTGCGGTCGATAGCGAAAGCCGGGATCACCACGGTGCCGCCGCGGGCGATCGTGCGGTTGATCGCGTCGGCCATCGCCACGTGGGGCAGGTCCGGCTCGTCGTGCTCCCGGTCGCCGTAGGTGGATTCCATCACGACGTAGTCGGCCGGTTCCGGAACCTCCCGGTTCGCCAGCAGGGGGTGGTCGTGGCGCCCGAGGTCACCGGAGAAGATCACGGACACACCGAGCGCCTCGACCCGGATGCTCGCCGAGCCCAGCATGTGGGCGGCCCGCACCCAGCGGGCGCTCACGCCGCCGCCGAGGTCGATATCGGTGCCATAGGGCACGGGACGCAGCAGCGGCAGCGTCCGTTCGACGTCCGCGACGGTGTACAGCGGCCGCGGGTCGGGGTGTTTCGACCAGCCGCCGCGCCGGGCCTCGGCTGCGGTCAGCTCCTGCAGGTAACCGGCGTCGCGCAGGACGATCTCGGCGAGCCGCCGCGTCCCCTCCGTGCACCAGATGCTGCCGGTGAAGCCGTTCTTGACCAGCACCGGCAGGTAGGTCGAGTGGTCGGCGTGGGCGTGGGTGAGCAGCACGTCGCTGATGCTGTCGGGCGGGATCGGGAAGTCGCGCCAGTTCAGCTCGCGCAGGTCTTTGCGGCCCTGGAACATCCCGGCATCGACCAGGATGCGGCGCTCGCCCACGGTGAGCAGGTGTTTGGAGCCGGTCACGGTGCGAACCGCTCCCAGGAAGGTGAGGGTCGGTGCTACAGGTGTCATGCACCAAGACTGCCCCTTTCCGCCGCCTCGCGTGGGGTTCCGGACCAAGTCAGCCACGGCATGAGGCCATGTGGGCCACGGCTGGGCGGCACCGGCCCGCGGCGCACCCGGCTGAGGGTCAGGGGTGGGCCTAGCCCCAGCCGAGCTCGTGCAGTTCGTCCTCGCCGATGCCGTAGAAGTGGGCGATCTCGTGCACCAGGGTGATGTGGACCTCGTCGCGAAGGTCCTCCAGCGTGTCGCACATGCGGGTGAGCGGGCCCCGGAACAGCACGATGCGGTCGGGCAACACACCGGCGTAGTAGTCGCGTTCGGTGAGCGCGATGCCCTCGTAGACGCCGAGCAGGTCGGAGCCGTCCTCTGGTTCGTCCTCGATCATGAACACGACGTTGTCCAGGCCCTGGAGCATGTCTTCGGGTAGGGCGTCCAACTCGTCGTCGACGATGCTGGCGAATTCGTCTGCGCTGATGGCGATCATGCGGTCGCGATCACCGCCACGTTGAGTGCCAGAACCGCGGCGACGACCACCCAGGAGACGGCGCGCACCGCGGGGGAGTTGGCGTGCGCGCCCATGAGGTCGCGGCGGGAGGTGTAACCGACGAGCGGGACCAGGGCGAACGCGATCCCGAAGCTGAGCGCCAGCTGGCTGTAGACCAGCGCCCGCGTCGGCTCGACACCGCAGATCAGCAGCACCACCGCCGGGGTGATGGTGATGACCCGCCGCAGCGTGTCGCCGATCGGCCAGGGCACCAGGTCGGTCATGATCCCGGAACCGGCGTCGGTGCCGACCACCGAGGAGCCGATGCCGGAGGCCAGCAACCCGATCGCGAAAACGGCGGCGGGAGCGGCGCCGATGAGCTCGTGGATGTGGGCGTGGGCCGCTTCGATGGAGTCGATCTGCGTGCCGCGGAGACCGGCCGCCGCGAATAGCAGCATCGCCAGGTTCACCGAACCGGCGATGATCAGGGCCGCGATGACGTCCACCTTCTGCACCCGAAGCAGCCTTCTGGTCGCGGGTTCGGTGCGCGGTTCGGCCGCGTGCCGCTGCTTGGCCAGGGCCGAGTGCAGGTAGATCGCGTGTGGCATGACGGTCGCGCCGAGGATCGCGGCGGCGAGCTGGATCGACGTGGCGTCGGCGAATCGGGGGACGAGCCCGCCGATCACCTGGGCCGGGTCGGGCGGCATCCACACCAGGCTGGTGAGGAAACCCGCCGCGATGACGGCCAGAACGATGATGAGCACCACCTCGAAGGTGACCTCGCCCCGGCGCCGCAGGGCGTGCAGGCCGGTCACCGACACGACGCCCACGATGAGACCGCCGAGCCACAGCGGCAGCCCGAACAGCAGGAACAGCGCGATGGCCCCGCCGACCACCTCGGCGAGGTCGGTCGCGATTGCCACCCCCATTGCCTGGACGCCGTAGCCAGCCCGCAGCCAGCGGCCGTGCCTGCGCCGCCCCAGCGACTCGGCGACCAGTGCTGACAGGGACCGGCGGGTGACCACCCCGAGCTTGGCTGAGAGGTATTGGATCAGCATCGCCATGCCGGATGCGGCGACGAGCGCCCAGACCAGCAAGTAGCCATACTCGGCGCCCGCTGAGATGTTGGCCGCGACATTGCCTGGGTCGACGTAGGCCATGGCAGCCACGAACGCCGGGCCGAGAAGGACGATCGTCCTGCGCACCGTGGAAGCCATGACCGAAGCCTAACCATCCCGGCGGGCTGGCCGGGTGCCCCGGCACCGTGTGGACCGGCCGGTTCGCTCTTTCCCGGGTGGATCTGGCAGAATGTTGGCCGCATCTGTGCCCGGAGCGCCCTCTAAACTCTCCGAGCACTGGTTCACCTCGGCACAAGCGCCGCGTGCCCCACGCGCCCGCGCTTGGACCACCCACCCGCCCGCACGCCGGGCTTACCCAGGAGATTCCACACCAGTGGCAGTTAAGATTCGTCTGAAGCGGCTCGGCAAGATCCGTTCGCCGCACTACCGCATCGTCGTCATGGACTCGCGCACCAAGCGCGACGGCCGCGCGATCGAAGAGATCGGCATCTACCACCCCAAGAACGATCCGTCGGTCATCCGCGTCAACTCGGAGCGCGCGCAGTACTGGTTGGGCGTCGGCGCCCAGCCGACGGAGGCCGTCGTCGCGATCTTCAAGCGGACCGGCGACTGGCAGAAGTTCAGCGGAGACACCTCGCCCGCCGGGGTCGACCCGCAGCCCGAACCCTTCGACAAGCTGGCCGCCTTCAACAAGGCGCTGGCCGAGGCCGATGGTGAGCCCGTGACCGCGGCCATCTCGAAGAAGAAGGCCAAGTCCGACGAGGCCGTTGCCGAAGAGGCCGCGGAAGAGGCCCCGGCCGAAGAGGCCTGAGATGCTGGCTGAGGCGCTGAAGCATCTCGTCTCGGGCATCGTGTCCTTCCCGGACGATGTCCGCGTGCGGGACAAGGACTTGCGTCGTGGCCGGATGCTCGAGGTGCGCGTGCACCCCGATGACATCGGCAAGGTGATCGGTCGCCAGGGACGCACGGCGTCCGCGCTGCGGACCGTCATCGAAGCGCTGGCGGGCGCCGAGCAGGTGCGCGTCGATTTCGTCGACGTGGACAAGCGCCGCGGCGGCTACCGTTGAGAAATCGTTGAATGCCTCGGGTCGAGATTCTCGGTCCGAGGCATTCTCGTGTCGGTGAGGAGAACATGACCGGGTTGGTCGAAGTCGTGGTGGGTCGCGTCGGGCGCCCGCACGGGGTGCGCGGGGAAGTGACCATCGAGGTACGCACCGATGAACCGGAGCGGCGGTTCGCCGACGGGGCCCGGCTGCACATTGAGGGCAGCCGCCGAGACCTGACCGTGGCCGCCACCCGCTGGCACGGTGAGCGGCTCCTCGTGCGGTTCGAGGGGGTCGGCGACCGTACCGCCGCCGAGGCGTTGCGTGGGTCGCTGCTCGCGGTGCACGTGCCAGCCGACGAACGCCCGGAAGACGACGAGGAGTACTACGACCGCCAGCTGGTTGGGCTGAGGGTGCTGGACCATGCCGGACAGCAGGTGGGGGTGATCGGCGCGGTCGTCCACCTGCCTGCGCAGGACCTGCTGGCGGTGGACACCGGGGAGGGGGAGCGGCTCATCCCGTTTGTCCGTGCGCTGGTCCCCGAGGTCGATCTTCAGGCCGGGTACGTCCGGCTGGCCGTCGTCGAGGGGCTGATCGAGGGGCTGGACGACTGATGCGGATCGACCTGGTGTCCATCTTCCCCGACTATTTCGCGCCGCTGCGGCTGTCCCTGGTCGGCAAGGCGGCCCAGTCGGGGATCATCGACATCGCCGTCCACGACCTGCGCACCTGGACCTACGACCGGCACCGCACTACCGACGACACCCCCTATGGTGGGGGCGCGGGCATGGTCATGAAACCGGAGCCCTGGGGTGAGGCGCTGGATGCGCTGGAGGAGGCGGACCCGCGTCCCATCACGCTGGTGGTCCCCACCCCGGCGGGGGAACCGTTCACCCAGGCCGTGGCGAGGGAACTGGCGGGGCGTCCCCGGCTGGCGTTCGCCTGCGGGCGCTACGAGGGCATCGATCAGCGGGTGCTGGATTACGCGCACGAGAGGTTCGACACCCGCGAGATCAGCCTCGGCGACTACGTGCTCAACGGTGGCGAGGTCGCCGCCCTCGCGATGATCGAGGCGGTCGTCCGGCTGCTGCCTGGCGTGGTCGGCAACCCCGACTCGCTGGTGGAGGAGTCGCACGCGGACGGCCTGCTCGAGTACCCGAACTACACCAAACCAGCCCTGTGGCGGGGACGCGAGGTGCCGCCGGTTTTGCTGAGCGGCAACCACGGCGAGATCGCCGCCTGGCGCGCGCAACAGGCCGTCGAACGGACGAGGCGCCGCCGCCCGGACCTCTTGGGCGACACCGGCCTGGAGAGCCTTTGAGCGCTCTGGGTTTGGTTGTACGCTCAACCCGGAAATCTCTAGAGGAGTAATTGATGAAGAACCCGTGGCGAGTCCTTTCGTTGCCAATCGCAGGTCTGTTGCTGATGTCGTGTAGCCAGGTTCCGGGTCCGGTGGAATCTGGTCGGCCGCAGGATCCGCCCAGTGCCACCAAGCCGTCGACCCCGCCGCCGGTGCGGGTGGACACGGCGATGGTGACCAGCGACAAGCTAGGGGAGCTATCCCTCGATTCGGTGAAGGTGACGACGCTGCCGGTCGCGAAGTTCCCGACGCTGGCGCTGGCCCAGGAGAACCTGCGCAGCCAGGTCCTGCGGCAGGCGGCCTGGAACGGTGAGAAGAGGGTCGAGATCGTCCCGGAGGTCAACGCTGCCAGCAAGGACGCGATCGCGTTGCTGGTCCGGGTCAAGGCGGGCGACGCCACGCGCTACGCAGGGATCGCTTACGACATCGCGTCCAACCGGGCCTACGGCTCCCCGGCGCTGATCGAGCCCGCCAGGTGGGCCGATTTCGTGGCAGCGGTCGCCGCGGCCGAGGGCGGCGACAAGGTCGCCCCCGCCCTGGCGGAGGAGGCCTACCCCTTCGGCAACGCACCGGCGCTGGCTTTCCTGCCCGACGGCGGCCTGCTGGTGCTCGGCGAGGCCCACGTCGTGGTCCCCGCGGACCAGGTGAGCCCGATGCTCACGCCGCTGGGCCGCAAGCTCCAGGCGGGGGCGACCAAACCGGAGAAGGCCGAACCGGCACAGGCGGTCAAGGACCCCGAGCCCGGACTGACCGGAGCAGTCCCCGCGGCTGGCGGCGCCACCGCCAGCCCCGCTGAGCCCTCGGGGACGGCGACGCCATCCCCGAGCGGCGACTCGCACTCGGCCCGGCCCCGGATCTCGTTGGGACCGGACTGTGAGAAGCTCAAGTGCGTCGCCCTAACCTTCGACGACGGGCCGGTGCCCGAGACCAGGGATCTGGTGAAGGTGTTGCGGGACAAGCGCGCTCCGGTGAGCTTCTTCGCGCTGGGCAACAACGTCAAGGCGCACCCCGGCGTGCTCAAGGAGATCGCCGCCGAGGGCCACCAGGTCGGCTGGCACACGGTGACGCACGGGGAACTGCCCCGGCTGAGCGCGGATCGGGTGCGCCGCGAGGTCGGCGAGGGCCCGACGAGCCTGCTTCAGCTGGTCGGCTGGGCGCCCACGGTGTTCCGGCCACCCTATGGGGCGCACAACGCCAAGGTTGATGAGGTCATCAAGGCGAACAACATGGTCAACGTCATGTGGAGCGTCGACACCAAGGACTGGGACAAGACCAGGGTGCAGGGGGAAGCCCTGACGCAGGCCGTGATCTCGTCCGCGGTGCGGGACAGCAAGCCGGGTGGGATCATCCTGGTGCACGACATCCACGCCACCTCGCGGGCGGCGGCCGGACCCATCGTCGATCAGCTCACCAAGCAGGGCTTCACCTTCGTCACGGTGACCGAACTGCCGGGCTGGCAGGACTTCTCCTGGGGTAAGAGCTACTGCGCCGCACCCAGCCTCAAAGCGTCCTGTTTCTGACCGCTCCGGGCCGTTTCTGGCGGTCCCCTGAGGCGGTCGAACCTGCCCGTCTCAGGGGACAATAGGTAACTCTAATTTTGCATAAATGCGCTAGTCGGACCAGATCTGGGGGATTTTGAACGAATCCTGCCCCGGGTACGACAAGAGGGCCGCATCTTGACTATGGTGGCCCTGTGGCGACAACTCTTACTACACATCAGAGAGCGGTCCGATCGACAGTAACCAAGAAGGTCATCATGGCCGTCACGGGTTTGTTGCTGGTCGGCTTCCTGCTCATGCACATGTACGGCAACCTCAAGATGTTCATGGGTGCCGATTCGTTCAATCACTATGCGCATTGGCTGAAGGGAGCCACCGAAGACGGTGGCATCATGTACCCGCTCATGCCCGCGGGTGCATTCATCTGGGTGTTCCGCGCCGTGCTGCTGCTTGCCCTGGTGCTGCACGTCTGGGCGGCCGCGACACTGTCGGCGCGCACCATCGCCAACCGGGGCCCGAAGTACCAGAGGAACCACCGGCTGGCCCAGACCTACTCGGCCCGGACGATGCGCTGGGGCGGCGTGATCCTGGCCGGTTTCCTGGTCTTCCACATCCTGCAGTTCACCGCTCAGGTGGCGCGCACTGGTTTCGAGCCCAACGCTGAGCCTTACCAGATGGTCGTGGTCAGCTTCCAGAACATCTTCGTGCTGCTGGCCTACGCGCTGTGGATGATCGCGGTCTGCATGCACGTCCGGCACGGCTTCTGGAGCGCCTTCACCACGCTCGGGGCGAACATGAGCGCCAACTCGCGCAAGATCCTGAATGGCCTGGCCATGTTCGTTGCCGCGCTGCTGTACGCCGGGTTCATGATCATGCCCGTGGCCGTCTTCTTCAAGCTGATTGGGGGAGCCCAGTGAATCCGACAGTGACCAACGAGTACTTCGAGGTCGGCGCCGACATCGCCGACACCAAGGCCCCCGATGTGCCCATCGAGAAGATGTGGTCCACCCGCAAGTTCGAGGCCAAGCTCGTCAACCCGGCCAACCGCCGCAAGCTGACCGTCATCGTGGTGGGCACCGGCCTCGCCGGTGGTGCGGCCGCCGCGACGCTGGGCGAGGCGGGCTACAACGTCCTCAACTTCTGCTACCAGGACAGCCCCCGCCGGGCCCACTCGATCGCGGCCCAGGGCGGCATCAACGCGGCCAAGAACTACCGCAACGACAACGACTCGACCTTCCGGCTGTTCTACGACACGGTCAAGGGCGGCGACTACCGGGCCCGGGAGACCAACGTCTACCGGCTGGCCGAGGTGAGCGCCAACATCATCGACCAGTGCGTCGCCCAAGGCGTCCCCTTCGCCCGGGAATACGGCGGCCTGCTCGACACCCGGTCGTTCGGTGGCGTGCAGGTGCAGCGCACCTTCTACGCTCGTGGCCAGACGGGTCAGCAGCTGCTGATCGGCGCCTACCAGGCCCTGGAGCGGCAGGTCGCCGCTGGCACCGTGAAGATGTACGGGCGCCACGAGATGGTCGAACTGATCGTCGTCGGCGACCGGGCCCGCGGCATCGTGACCCGCGACATGGTCACCGGCAAGATCGAAACCTGGGTCGCGGACGCCGTCGTGCTCGCCACCGGCGGCTACGGCAACGTGTTCTTCCTCTCGACGAACGCGATGGGCTGCAACGCGACCGCCGTGTGGCGGGCCCACCGCAAGGGTGCCTACTTCGGCAACCCGTGCTTCACCCAGATTCACCCGACCTGCATCCCGGTGCACGGTGACACCCAGTCGAAGCTGACCCTGATGTCGGAGTCGTTGCGCAACGACGGCCGGATCTGGGTGCCGAAGAAGGCCGAGGACTGCGACAAGGACCCGCGCCAGATCCCCGAGGAGGCCCGGGACTACTACCTGGAGCGCATCTACCCGGCGTTCGGCAACCTGGTCCCGCGCGACATCGCGTCCCGCCAGGCCAAGAACATGTGCGACGACGGGCGGGGCGTGGGCCCGGCGGTCGCCGAGAAGCAGCCCGACGGCTCCGTCAAGCAGGTGCGCCGCGGCGTCTACCTCGACTTCTCCGATGCCATCAACCGCCTGGGCAAGGACGCGGTCGAGAAGAAGTACGGCAACCTGTTCGACATGTACGCCCAGATCACCGGTGAGAACCCCTACGAGGTGCCGATGCGCATCTACCCGGCGGTGCACTACACCATGGGTGGCCTGTGGGTCGACTACGACCTGATGAGCTCCATCACCGGCCTGTACGTCACCGGTGAGGCGAACTTCTCCGACCACGGGGCGAACCGGCTCGGCGCCTCGGCTCTCATGCAGGGCCTGGCCGACGGCTACTTCGTGCTGCCGAACACCATCAACGACTACCTGGCTTCGGGCCCGTTCGAGAAGATCGACGATTCCCACCCGGCGGTCGTCGAGGCCTACGAGACGGCCCAGGGCCGGATCGAGAAGCTGCTCAGCATCCAGGGTGATCGCAGCGTCGACTCCTTCCACAAGGAGCTCGGCCAGATCATGTGGGAATACTGCGGCATGGAGCGCACCGAAGAGGGCCTCAAGAAGGCGATCGGGCTCATCCGGGAGCTCAAGAAGGAGTTCTGGGCGAACGTCCGGGTCACCGGCATCAACGAGGACTTCAACCAGGCTCTGGAGCGCGCTGGCCGACTGGCCGACTTCTTCGAACTGGGCGAGCTCATGTGCATCGACGCGCTGCACCGGCGCGAATCCTGCGGCGGCCACTTCCGGGCCGAGAGCCAGACCGCTGACGGTGAGGCGCTGCGTCACGACGACGAGTTCCTCTATGTCGGCGCCTGGGAATGGACCGGCGAGGAGAACAAGCCGATCCTGCACCGCGAGCCCCTCGTCTACAAGGCAATCGAACTCAAGCAACGGAGTTACAAGTGAAAGTCAACCTGCGAATCTGGCGCCAGGCCGGCCCCAACGCCGCGGGACGGTTGGTCGAGTACACCCTCGATGGTGTCTCGGAAGATATGTCGTTCCTGGAGATGCTCGACCTGCTGAACGAGCAGCTCACCGAACGTAATGAAGAGCCGGTGGCCTTCGACCACGATTGCCGTGAGGGTATCTGCGGTATGTGCGGCGTGGTCATCAACGGCTCGGCCCACGGCCGCGGTTCCTCCGCGGTCCCGACCACGACGTGCCAGCTGCACATGAGGTCGTTCGCCGATGGCGCCACGATCGACATTGAGCCGTGGCACGCCGGGGCCTTCCCCATCATCAAGGACCTGGTGGTCGACCGCACAGCGCTCGACCGGGTGATCCAGGCCGGGGGTTACATCTCGGCGAACACCGGCTCGGCCCCGGACGCGCACGCCACGGCCGCCCCCAAGCGGCAGGCGGACCGGGCGTTCGACGCCGCCACCTGCATCGGCTGCGGCGCCTGCGTTGCGGCGTGCCCCAACAGCTCGGGCATGCTGTTCACCGCCGCCAAGATCACCCACCTGGCGATGCTGCCCCAGGGCCAGCCGGAACGCTACTCCCGGGTGAAGTCGATGGTCGCCGCGCACGACGAGAACGGGTTCGGCAACTGCACCAATATCGGTGAGTGCGCCGAGGTCTGCCCCAAGCAGATCCCGCTCGACGTGATCAGCCAGCTCAACCGCGACCTGATCGCGGCTCTGTTCAAGGGCGACGGCAAGTAGAACCACGGGCGATGGGCGGGTCGGCTGCAGGGCTGGCCCGCCCATCAGCGTCCCCGGACGCGACTGGCTTTTGGCGGCCCGAAGCACTAGGATTCCTAGCTGCTGCTCACCCACCGGCTCCTGCCACAGGGGGACCGTCCGGGGAGTGGGCCCGTGACCAATGACGAAGTGACCTGTGGCACTGACGAGGACAAGACATGAGCAAGCTCATCGAGGCTATCGACAAGGCCTCTCTGCGTGACGATCTCCCCTCCTTCCGCGCTGGCGACAGCGTCCGTGTGCACGTGAAGGTCATCGAGGGCAACCGCTCCCGCGTCCAGGTGTTCGCTGGCGTCGTGATCGCCAAGAACGCCGGTGGCGTGCAGGAGTCGTTCACCGTTCGCAAGATCAGCTTCGGCATCGGTGTCGAGCGCACCTTCCCGCTGCACAGCCCGATCATCGACAAGATCGAGGTCGAGCGCCGTGGCGACGTGCGCCGCGCGAAGCTGTACTACCTGCGTGGCCTGCGCGGCAAGGCCGCCAAGATCAAGGAAAAGCGTTCCTGATCCACAGCGAGAAACCCGTCAGGCACTTGGCCTGGCGGGTTTTTCGATGCGGGCTGGCATAATCGGTGAAGAAACTCACGAAGGGAGGCATTGGGGTTGAGCGCGCCGGAACCGTCGTCGGATGCTGCCGACGTGAAGAAACCAGGGCGCTCTGGTGCCTCCAAGGTGCTGAGCTGGATGTTCGAGATGAGCCTCATCGTCATCGGTGCGCTCATCATCTCCGCCCTGATTCGCACCTTCATCGGCCAGATGTTCATCATCCCGAGCGGCTCAATGGAGAACACGCTGCAGCCGGGGGACCGGGTGATGGTGAGCAAGGTCGGCGGTTTCCAGCGAGGCGACATCGTGGTCTTCGAAGACCCGGGCGGCTGGATGACGCTGCATCCCGAACCGCGCTCGGCGATCGGCCAGGCCTTCGAGTTCGTCGGGCTGCTCCCATCCAGCGGCACCAATCACCTCATCAAGCGGGTGATCGGAATGCCGGGAGACCGGGTCCGGTGCTGCGACGGTGAGGGCCGGATGTCGGTCAACGGCCACGTGCTCGACGAGTCCAGCTACCTGTTCACCGACGCCAACGGGGTGCAGGTGGCGCCAGCCAATGTCCCCTTCGACGTCACGGTGCCCAAGGACCGCATCTTCGTCATGGGGGACCACCGCAACGCCTCGGGTGACTCCCGGTGCCGACTCAACGACATCTCCCAGGGGGGACGCGGGGCTCCGGCCTTCGTGCCGAGGGACCGGGTGCTCGGGGCCACCGTGGCGATCGTCTCGCCCCTTGACCGGCTCCGGCTGTTCAACCCGCCGGAGGTGTTCGCGAGCGTGCCCGCACCGGCCGAGCCAGCCCCGGACACGCCGGTTCTGACGGTGGCCAACCCGGGCTGCTGATGTCTGGGACGAGGCTCGGGCGGGGGCTCTACGCACTGGAACGCGCGCTGAGCCGGGCCGGGCTGGGACCGGTCGCCGGGGCCGACGAGGCGGGCCGGGGAGCCTGCGCCGGGCCGTTGGTCGCCGCCGCGGTCGTGCTCAAACCGGGCCGGGCGGGCGTCATCGACGGCCTGAACGATTCCAAGCTGCTGACCCCGCGGAGCAGGGAGCGGCTCTATGACCTCATCGTGGACCGGGCGGACGCCGTCGCCTGGGTTCGCGTCGAGCCGCGGGAGTGCGACGAGCTGGGCATGCACGTCGCCGACATCCAAGCGATGCGCCGGGCCGTGTCCCGGCTGGCGGTCCGGCCGGGTTTCGTGCTGACCGACGGATTCGGCGTGGACGGGCTCGCCACCCCCGGGCTGGGGGTGTGGAAGGGCGACCGGGTGGCTGCCTGCGTCGCGGCGGCGTCCATCATCGCGAAGGTGACCAGGGACCGGATCATGGCTGACTATGGCGCGCGCTATCAGGGGTTCGACTTCGCCGGTCATAAGGGCTACTGCACCGCGGCCCACCAGCGGGAACTGGAGAACCACGGCCCGAGCGACATCCACCGGCTGAGCTTCGACAATGTCGCGCGAACGGTTAGAGTGAGGACACCATGAGCGCCGAAGACCTTGAAGCCTACGAGACCAAACTCGAACTCGACCTGTACACCGAGTACAAGGACGTCGTAGGCATCTTCACCTACGCTGTCGAGACTGAACGGCGGTTCTACCTCTGCAACGCGGTCGATTTGAAGGTGCGCACCGAGGGCGGGGACGTCTACTACGAAGTCTCGATGCGCGATGCCTGGGTGTGGGACATGTACCGCCCCGCCCGGTTCGTCAAATCGGCGAAGGTGCTGACCTTCCGCGACGTCTCCATCGAGGAGATCGCGCACTCGGAGCTGCAGGTCCCCGGGGCCAAGTAGGGCCTGGGCTCAGCGCTCGGACCCGTCTAGGGCGCGTACCGGCTCGGAGGACCCGGTGGCGCGCACGGGTAGTGTCTTGATCCCGATGATGCTGAGGAACCGCGTCCGGTAGGTGGCGTGGGTGATCTCGACGGTGACGGACCCGGTAGCAGTGACCTTCACCGTCCCGGTATGGGACTCCGTTGAGAGCACCTTGGCCGCCTGCCGCCGGGCCGCGACCAGGTTGATGTTTGGAAGGCTCTTGCCCTCCTCGAAGTGCACCTCTTGTCCGGCGGCGCGCGCCGCCTGACCGGCGAGATGCCTGGCGTGCTGTTCGGCCCTGGCGTGTCCGGAGAAATCAATGCCGATGCCGATGACGACGATCAGCCCCACGATGGCTGCGGCGAGCCAGACGCTGAGCGCTAGGCCGCGTTCGTCGCGGCGCGGGCAGGCCATCATCGCTCCCGGTAGCGGTCGATGACGGAACTCTGCGTCGTGCTCAGGGTGACGCTTCCCGGGATGCCGGGCAGGCTGATCTCGGACATCGAGACGACACAGGTCAGGCTCACCGAGACCTCGCCCGTGAGTCCGGGTGCCTTGGACATCTGGGAGGTGTCGACCGACAGGTTGGAGGTCGCACACCGGAGGTTCTCCGCGGCCAGGGCGGCGGCCGCGGCGGCCCGGGCGCGGCTGATCGCCTCGGCTGGGCTGCGCGAGATCGACGCGGAACGGGCCGCCTCGGCGGCCGCGGCCTGGACCCCCTGGCGGCTCGACTCAAGGCGTCCGCCGAAAATGATGAGGGCGATGATGAGCCCCAGCGCCGGGAACAGCAGCGACGCTTCGACCGCGGGGGAGAGCCCCCGCTCGTCGCGGACCCGGCCGGTGCGCCTCGCCCGCACGCGGCGGCTGAGGTCACCCTGGGGCCGAGCGGGTGAGACGCGGTGGGTGGGGATCACGGTCACCTCCAATCCAGGCTGCGGTGCGGTCGCCCCCATCCTGGCACGCCAGGGTGGCGACTCGGGGCACAGCAGCGGCACCTGTGGATAACCCGGGTGGGTGCACCGTTGGCGCTGGGCGGCGGGAACGGCCTACAATATGTCCCGCAATCAGAAGACCTGATTGACATCGCACGCGCCGCACCCTCACCGGCGCCGGATGCACGGTCCCGTTCGCGGGCACATCCGGTGGGCGCGTCAGGCGGGGCCAGCCGGTCCCGATCAACCGTTCGTGGGCGCATTCCGCCCACCTGACCCGTGCGGGCGCGTGGCGTCCGCCGCGAAAGGATCACGGCCATGGCCGTCGTTACCACTCGCCAGCTTCTTGAGTCGGGCGTGCACTTCGGGCACCAGACCCGCCGCTGGAACCCCAAGATGAAGCGCTTCATCTTCGCTGAGCGCAACGGCATCTACATCATCGACCTGCAGCGTTCGCTGAGCTACATCGACAAGGCCTACGCCTTCGTCAAGAACACCGTCGCCCGCGGCGGCCAGGTGCTGTTCGTCGGCACCAAGAAGCAGGCCCAGGAAGTGATCGCCGAGCAGGCGACCCGCGTTGGCATGCCCTACGTCAACCAGCGCTGGCTGGGTGGCATGCTCACCAACTTCCACACCGTCACCAAGCGGGTGCAGCGGCTGCGGGAGCTCGAAGGCATGGACACCGCCGCGAGCGGCCTGACCAAGAAGGAACTGCTGCAGCTGTCGCGCGAGCAGGAGAAGCTCAACAAGACCCTCGGTGGTATCCGTGAGATGTCGCGCCTGCCGCAGGCGGTCTGGATCGTCGATACCAACAAGGAACACCTGGCGGTGGACGAGGCCCGCAAGCTGCGGATTCCGGTGGTCGGCATCCTCGACACCAACTGCGACCCCGACGAGGTGGACTACGCCGTGCCCGGCAACGACGACGCGATCCGCTCGGTCGCGCTGCTCACCCGGATCATCGCCGACGCGGTCGCCGACGGCCTCATCGCCCGCTCCGGACGCGGCACCGAGGCTGAGGACGCCGAGCCGATGCCCGCCTGGGAGGCCGAGCTGCTGGCCGCTGGCCAGGCCGAGGCGCCCGCTGCCGAGGCCGCCGCTGAAGAAGCCCCCGCCAACTAACAACCCCGGAAGAGACTAGAACTCATGGCAATTTCCGCCGCAGATGTGAAGAAGCTCCGCGACGCCACCGGCGCGGGCATGATGGACGCCAAGAAGGCCCTGACCGAGGCCGACGGCGATTTTGATGGTGCCGTCGAGATCCTGCGGATCGCCGGCCTGGCCAAGGCAGCCAAGCGCGCCGACCGGGAGGCGACCAACGGCCTCGTCGCGGCCGAGGGCGGCACCCTGATCCAGCTCGGCGCCGAGACCGACTTCGTCGCCAAGAGCGACGAGTTCGTCGGCCTGGCCGCGCGCGTGGTCGCTGCCGTCGCCGCCGCTGGGGCAGCCGATGTGGACTCGGCCAACGCCGTGGCCCTCGACGGCACCACCGTGGCCGACGCGGTCAACGAGCTCGCCGCCACCATCGGCGAGAAGCTGGAGCTGCGCGAGGTGGCCCACTTCGACGGGACCACCCACACTTACCTGCACAAGCGCGCCTCGGACCTGCCGCCGCAGGTCGGCGTCATGGTGGAGTACACCGGCGGTGACGAGACGCTCGCCCACAACCTGTGCATGCAGATCGCGTCGATGGCTCCCCGCTACGTGACCCGCGAGGACGTCCCGGCCGACGTGGTCGAGAACGAGAAGCGCATCGCCGAGGCCACTGCCCGCGAGGAGGGCAAGCCCGAGGGCGCCATCCCGCGGATCGTCGAGGGCCGCGTCGGCGGCTTCTTCAAGGAGGTCTGCCTCGTGGACCAGGCCGCGGTCTGGGAGGACAAGAAGTCGGTCGGCGACGTCCTGAAGGACGCGGGCGCCACCGTGACCCGCTTCGTGCGGTTCGCTGCTGGAGCCTGACCGGCACGTTTTGAAGTAAAGTGACATGCGCCGCGCATCCCGCGCGGCGCATGTTGCGTCTCAGGAGTGTGATCGTGGCCAGGCCCTACCGTCGTGTCTTGTTGAAGCTGTCAGGTGAGGTGTTCGGAGGGGGCAAACTCGGCGTTGATCCCGCGGTGGTCTCCGCGATCGCCCACGAGATCGCCGATGTGGTCAACAGCGGCACACAGGTCGCGGTCGTGGTCGGCGGCGGCAACTACTTCAGGGGGGCCGAGCTGAGCCAGAACGGCATGGCCCGGGACCGCGCCGACTACATGGGCATGCTCGGCACCGTGATGAACTGCCTCGCGCTGCAGGACTTCGCAGAGAAGGCGGGCATCCAGACCCGCGTGCAGTCCGCGATCGCGATGGGGCAGGTCGCCGAGTCCTACATTCCCCGCCGGGCCGAGCGGCACATGGAGAAGGGGCGGCTGGTCATCTTCGGCGCCGGTTCCGGGATGCCGTACTTCTCCACCGACACGGTCGCCGCGCAGCGCGCGCTGGAGATCGGCGCCGAGGTGCTGCTCATGGGCAAGCAGGGGGTCGATGGCGTGTTCGACTCCGACCCGCACACCAACCCCGACGCGAAGTTCTTCCACGACCTCACCTACGACGAGTACCTGGCCCGGGACCTGAAGGTGGCCGACGCCACCGCGATCAGCCTCGCCCGGGACAACGACCTCGACATGGTCTTCTTCAACCTGTCGGTCCCAGGCAACATCGGGCGTGCCGTCAGCGGCGAGAAGATCGGCACCCTCGTCCACCGCTAGGGCGATCCAGCCCACCGGGTGGGCCGAAGCCTCCGTTCCGGGACGGCCGGAACCCGGCTTTGGCCGAGCGACAGCCCCCTTTGCCCGACCGGCGTCGCGGACTCGCGATAGCATACCGGTGACATCCGAATCAGAAAGGAGCGATCTCGTGATCGCCGACATCAGCAAGGACGCCGAGCACAAGATGGCTATGGCGATCGAGTTCGCCAAGGAAGATTTCGCCACCATCCGCACCGGGCGGGCCACCCCGGCGATGTTCAACAAGCTCACCGCCGACTACTACGGTGCGCCCACGCCGCTGCAGCAGCTGGCCACCTTCCAGTCGCCCGAGCCGAGGATGATTATCCTGACCCCATTCGACCGGACCGCCATGGCCGCGATCGAGAAGTCGATCCGCGACTCCGACCTTGGCGTCAACCCGACCAACGACGGCAACTCCATCCGGGTGGTGCTGCCCCAGCTCACCGAGGAGCGCCGCAAGGAGTACATCAAGGTCGCCCGACACAAGGCTGAGGACGCCCGCGTCGCGGTGCGGAACTGCCGCCGTCACGCCATCGACGCGATCAAGAAGCTGGAGAAGGACAAGGAGGTCGGCGAGGACGAGGCGATCCGGGCAGAGAAGGCCCTCGACGGCACCACTAAGAAGTACGTGGATCAGATCGACGAGCTGCTCAAGGCCAAAGAGGCCGAATTGATGGAGATCTGAGCGATGGATGACCCTGCCGCCCAACCGGCGAAGTCCCGGGCGGGACGTGACCTGCCCGCGGCGATCGCCGTCGGCGGCGGGTTGTTCGCTGCCATCGCGGTGACCCTACTGTGGTGGAACTGGGGTTTCGTGCTGCTGGCCGCGGCCGCGCTGTCCCTCGGCACGGTAGAGGTGCACCGCGCGCTCCAGCGAGTCGGCATGAACGCCGCGATCGTGCCGATCGTCATCGGAACGATCGCGATCATCGTCGGGTCCTATCTCGCCACGCAGATCGAACACTCGCGGATCGCGTCCAACAGTTTCTTGCTGGTCTCGATTGGGCTGACGGTGCTGGTGAGCCTGGGGTGGCGGATGCCCAAGGGGCCCGAGGGGTTCGTCCGGGACGCGGCCGCGAGCCTGTTCATCATCGGCTACGTGCCGCTGCTCGGGGCGTTCGTGTCCCTGCTCATCGCCCCTGCGGACGGGCCCGCCCGCATCATCACCTTCATCCTGTGCGTCATGGGTTCAGACATCGGCGGCTATGCGGTGGGGGTGCTGTTCGGGAAGCACCCGATGGCTCCGGTGGTCAGCCCCAAGAAGACCTGGGAGGGTTTCGCCGGGAGCGTGTTCTTCGGTGTCCTGGTCGGGGTGGTGGCGGTCCATTTCCTGCTCGGCGCGCCCTGGTGGATCGGCATCGTCCTCGGTGCCGCGCTCGTGGCCGCCGCGACGCTGGGCGACCTCATCGAATCCCTCATCAAGCGGGACGTGGGGATCAAGGACATGTCGAGTTTCCTGCCCGGCCACGGCGGCATCATGGACCGGCTGGATTCTCTGCTGGTGGCGGCGCCGGTCGCCTGGCTGGTGCTGTACTACCTCGTCCCGTCGGCGTAGCCGCCCGGTGTGGCGAAAGCACAGTAGCGTTGGGTTCATGAAACAGCTGCCCGTCGTGTTCGAAGCGCCCCGCAAGGGGAAGGCGCCGACCCACTGGGTCGACCTGACCCCGCTGGGCCGCAGGGACGCGGTCAAGAAGCTCGGGCTGCCCGCCTTCCGCGCCGACCAGCTGTCCCGCCACCTGTTCGACCGGCTCACCGACGACCCGGACGACTGGACCGACCTGCCAGCAGACATCAGGACC
Organism: Propionibacteriaceae bacterium; assembly: GCA_030529455.1. Taxonomy (GTDB): domain Bacteria; phylum Actinomycetota; class Actinomycetes; order Propionibacteriales; family Propionibacteriaceae; genus JAUMWV01. The sequence goes on from JAUMWV010000004.1 coordinate 56,110, forward strand.
CAGGTCGCCGAACAGCTCTTCCCGCGGCTGCTCGCGCCACTGACCCGGCAGCAGACCGACAACGGGGACACCACGAAGACGCTGTGGCGCCTCCAGGACGGGTCGCTGGTCGAGTCGGTGCGCATGGTCTACCCGAACCGGGTGACGATGTGCGTCTCCTCCCAGGCCGGGTGCGGGATGGCCTGCCCCTTCTGCGCCACGGGTCAGGCCGGGTTGCAGCGCAACATGAGCGCGGGGGAGATCGTCAGCCAGGTCATCGACGGCATGCGGCAGGGCCGGGTCCACAACATCGTGTTCATGGGCATGGGCGAACCCCTGGCGAACTACAACGCCGTGCTGCAGGCGATCCGTACCCTGGTGGAGCCGTCCCCGAATGGGCTGGGCATGAGCGCCCGCGGCATCACGGTCTCCACGGTCGGGTTCGTCCCGAACATCGCCCGCCTGGCGGCCGAGGGGCTGCCGCTGACGCTGGCGCTCAGCCTGCACGCCCCCGACGACGAGCTGCGCGACGAGATCGTCCCGATCAACAACCGGTGGAAGGTCGCCGAGGTGCTGGACGCCGCCTGGGACTACGCCAACACCACGAAGCGGCGGGTGTCCATCGAGTACGCCCTGATGCGTGACATCAACGATCAGGCGCATCGGGCCGACCTGCTCGCCGACGTCCTCAAGCGCCGGGGCGACTGGGGCTGGGTGCACGTCAACCTGATTCCGCTGAACCCCACCCCGGGGTCCAAGTGGACGGCGTCCCGCCGCTCCGACGAGCGGGCCTTCATCAAGCGGCTGGAGGAACGCGGAGTCCCGGTGACGCTGCGCGACACCCGGGGCCGGGAGATCGACGGGGCCTGCGGTCAGCTCGCCGCGACGAGGCGCCCGGCCGAGCATCGCACCCCGCACCTGAACCGGTGATTTCCCACCCCGTCTGGCCACAGGGGATTCCTACCCGGTAGCGTGGCGGCGGCCAGCAGATGGCTAGGGACGTCTCACTCGTGAGATACCCACGGGCGACTACTGTGCCTCGGGTAGGCTCACGAACGCTAACGACGCTGAAGGAGAAACATGGAACAAGCGCTGGTCGAGATGTACGACATCGTGGTGCGGCGGAATCCGGGTGAGGCCGAGTTCCATCAGGCGGTGCGTGAAGTCTTCGAATCCCTCGGCCCGGTGCTGAAGCGCCGCCCCGAGTACACCCGCTGGCGTGTGCTGGAGAGCATCTGCGAACCGGAGCGCCAGATCATCTTCCGGGTGCCGTGGATGGACGACCAGGGCAACGTGCAGGTCAACCGCGGGTTCCGCGTCGAATACAACTCGGTGCTCGGCCCCTACAAGGGTGGGCTCAGGTTCCACCCGAGCGTCTACCTCGGCACCATCAAGTTCCTCGGCTTCGAGCAGGTCTTCAAGAACGCGCTCACCGGGATGCCGATCGGCGGCGGCAAGGGCGGGTCGGACTTCAACCCGCAGGGCAAGTCGGACAACGAGATCATGCGCTTCTGCCAGTCCTTCATGACCGAGCTGTACCGCCACCTGGGCGAGTACACCGACGTCCCCGCCGGTGACATCGGCGTCGGCGGCCGCGAGATCGGCTACCTGTTTGGCCAGTACAAGCGCATCACCAACCGCTACGAGTCCGGCGTCATCACCGGCAAGGGCC
>JAUMWV010000057.1 GCA_030529455.1 Propionibacteriaceae bacterium
ACATGCAGTTGCGGCGGCTGACCAAGTATTCGACCATCGAACTCGAGGCCGAGGCGGACCAACTCCGCGAGACCATCGACCGGCTCACCGCGATCCTGAACGACGACGCGGTGCTGCGTGGCGTCGTCGCCGACGAGCTGACCGAAGTCGCCAAGCGGTTCGGCACCCCGCGGCGGACCGTGCTGCTCGCCTCCTCCGGGGTCGTGACCCCGGCCGCCCCCCTCGAAGTCCCGGACGAGCCCTGCTGGGTGCTGCTGTCGGCGACCGGGCTCCTCGCCCGCACCGGCAGCGCCGAGGTGCCCCCAGCGCAGGGGCCGAGGGCGAACCACGACGTCATCGTGTCGGCGGTCGCCACGAGCGCCCGGGGCGAGTTTGGCGTGCTGACCAGCCGGGGCCGCCTGATCCGGGCCCGCGCGATCGAGCTGCCGACCGTGCCGCCCACGGCCAGCGCCCCCAATCTGCAGGGCGGCTCCCGGGCGAGCGAGCTGTGGAGCCTGGATGTCGGCGAGGTGCCGCTCGGCCTGACCAGCCTCTCCCCCGGTTCGCTTGGGCTGGCCCTCGGCACCAGGCGCGGTGTCGTCAAGCGGGTCAACCCCGAAGTGCTGAGCAACAAGGATTCCTGGGAGGTCATTCGCCTGGACGAGGGGGACGCCGTCGTCGGGGCGTGCGAGCTGACCGACGAGAGCAGCGAACTGACGTTCATCACCAGCGACGCGCAGTTACTGCACTTCCCGGCGACCGCGGTGCGCCCGCAGGGCCGCGCCGGGGGCGGCATGGCGGGCATCAAACTTGCGCGGGGGGCCTCGGTGCTGTGGTTCGGCGCCGTGCCCGCCACGGACTCGGTCGTGGTGACGATATCGGGGTCGTCCTCCTCGCTGCCGGGAACCGAGACTGGGCTGGTCAAGGTGAGCGGGTTCGGTGAGTTCCCCGGCAAGGGTCGGGCCACCGGGGGGGTGCGGTGCCACCGCTTCCTGAAGGGCGAGGACGCGCTCGTCCTCGGTTGGGCCGGGCCGGACCCGGCCATCGCGACTGCCGCCAGTGGGTCGCCGGTCGAGCTGCCACCGGCCACCGGTAAGCGGGACGGGTCGGGGGTGCCGGTGGCACAGCCGGTCCTGGGCGTGGGGTCGCGCACCATCGCGGCCCCGGCGTCATAGAGTTTTCGGCGGGGTAGCACCATGACGGCTTCGGCCTGGGAGTAGATTCTGCCCATGACATTCGACGATCTGCTGGCTGCCAACGATGGCTACGCCGCATCCTTCCGGGAGGGTGGGTTCGATGGCATCGCGCACGCGGGGGTGATGATGGTCACCTGTATGGATTCCCGGATCGATCCGCTACGGATGATCGGCCTGGGAGTCGGGGACGCCAAGATCCTGCGCACCCCTGGCGCCCAGCTCACCGACGACGCCCTGCGCGGGTGCATCCTCGGCGCGCACCTTCTCGGGGTCAACCGGATCATGATCGTCCCGCACACCCGCTGCGCCATGGCGTCGGGCACCGATGCCGACATCTACGCCAAGTTCGAACAGACCACCGGCGTGAACGCCAGGGGGTTCAAGTTCGGCGCCGACCCCAACCAGCTGGAGCGGCTGCGCAACGACATCTCCTACCTGGAACACCACCCGCTGATCGGCGACCGGGTCAAGGTCGGCGGTTTCCTCTACGACGTCGACACCGGCCGCCTCCAGCAGATCCACTAGCGCCGGTGCAGGTCGCCCCGGCCGCCGGGACTAGACCAGCCCAGGACCGGCGAGGCGACCTGCTTCGTGCCGTGGGAACGGGTGAGCGCCGGGCTACCTCACCCGGCCAGGCTGACGACCCGGCCGACGTGGTGACCGAGCGCGGCGAAGACGGCCTCGTTGAGCGCGAAGGCCCGCACCGCGTGGCCGAGGACGCGCTGGCGGCCCTCCTCGTCCAACGGCAGTAGGTCGAGTTTGGCGCGGTAGGCGTCCTTGTACACCTTGGGTTTGGGGATTTGGGGGAAGCTGTAGAAGTTCAACGCCTCGTCCGGCAGGCCATAGTGGCGCTGCACGAGGGCACGGATCGCCAGCCCGCCCGAGAGGTCACCGAGGTAGCGCACGTAGTGGTGGGCGACGAGCTCTTCGGGACCGGCATCCTCCAGGTCGGTGACGTAGTCCAGGGTCGCTGGGGTGTAGCCGATCTCACCGCTGTCGATACGGGCCCGCCAGTGTGGCCCAAAATGCCAGGCCAGGTCGGATTCCAGGGCGGCCACCCGGTCCAGGGCCCGGTCGTCGAGCATCGCGACGAGGGGGGAACCGGCGTGGCGGGAGAGGCCTGCCTCCAGCGCCACGTAGACCGGGTAGGTCTGCAGCAGCAGGTCCGCCATCGCGTGGGCGTCCAGCTCGCCCGCCATCAGCGAGCTGATGTAGGCGTGGGACTCGGCGGAGCTGTGCGCATCGGCCGTCGCGGTGCGCAGGAGCTGGGAGAAGGTCAGTCGTTCGTCAGTCACAGGTATAAGTAAGGCTCACCTCAACCCATTTTGTCAACACGGTGTCGGCTACTTTGCGCGGCTGGGCCAGGCGGGCGGCGCCCCGAAGCCCATCCGGCCCGGCGTCACCCCTTGTCAGGGGGCTCACATGTCGATTCGTTCGGTGTCCAGCGCGTAGGCACCCTCGACGATGAACTCCTTGCGGGGCCCCACGTCGTTGCCCATGAGCATCTCGAAAGTGCGCTCGGCCGCCGCGGCATCGTCGACGGTGATCCGCCGCAGCGTCCGGTGGGCCGGGCTCATGGTGGTCTCGGCGAGCTGATCGGCGTCCATCTCACCGAGGCCCTTGTAGCGTTGGGGCTCCTTGAACCGCTGCCCCTTCTTCGTCAGCTCGGCCGCCTTCCGCTGGTACTCGGCGTCGGTGTAGGTGTAGATGTACTTCTCTTGGCCCTTCTTCGGGCTAATCAGCTCGAAGCGGTGCAGCGGCGGGACCGCGGCGTACACCCGCCCGGCCTCCACCAGCGGCCTCATGTACTTGAAGAACAGCGTCGTCAGCAGGCACCGGATGTGGGCGCCGTCTGAATCGGCGTCCGCCATGAAGATGACCTTGCCGTAGCGTGCCGCGTCCAGGTCGAAGGAGCGGCCCGAACCGGCCCCGACGACCTGGATGATCGAGGCGCACTCGGCATTCTTCAGCATGTCAGCCACCGACGCCTTCTGCACGTTGAGGATCTTGCCGCGGATCGGCAGCAGCGCCTGGAACTCCGAGTCGCGCGCGTTCTTGGCCGTGCCGAGCGCGGAGTCGCCCTCGACGATGAACAGCTCGGTGGCGTCCACGTCAGCGGAGCGGCAGTCCTTGAGCTTGGCCGGCAAAGAGCTGGATTCCAGCGCGTTCTTGCGGCGCTGGATCTCCTTGTGGGTGCGCGCCGCGACGCGGGTGCGGGAGGCGTTGACGGCCTTCTCCAGTACCATCCTGGCCTGGGCCCGCACCGCGTTCTTACTGCTGGTGAGGAACTCCCCCAGTTCGGCTTCGACGACCTTGGCCACCAGCCGCTGGACCGGCGGGGTCCCCAGCACCTCCTTGGTCTGGCCCTCGAACTGCGGTTCGGCCAGCCGCACGGTCACCACGGCGGTCATGCCCTCCAGGCAGTCCTCTTTGACGACCTCCTCCCCCGCCTTGAGCAGCCGCGTGCCGTCGAGCGCCTTGCCGAAGGCCCTGGCCACGCCGCGTTCGAAGCCGGTCACGTGGGTCCCGCCCTTGGGGGTGGCGATGATGTTGACGAAGGACTTGACCGTGGTGTCGTAACCCACGCCCCAGCGCAGCGCGATCTCGATCCCCAGGGTGCGTTCGACATCGGTCGCGGTCATCGCGCCGCTGGCGTCCAGCATCGGGACCGTCTCGGTGAAACGCTCGGTGCCGCTGAGCCGGATGATGTCGCAGACCGGCTGGTCGGGGGCGAGGAAATCGCAGAACTCGTCGATGCCGCCGTCGTGCCGGAAAGACTCGGCGACCTCGTCTGGGCCGCGCCGGTCGGCGATGTCCAGCTGCAGGCCGGGGACGAGGAAGCTGGTCTGGCGGGCCCGGTTGACCAGGGACACCCAGTTGAGTTCGGCGTCCCGCAGGAAGATCTGGCGGTCCGGCCAGTACCGCACCCTGGTCCCCGTCACGGCCTTGGGCACCCGCTTGAGCTTGCGCAGGCCGCCGCCCGGGGTGAAGGCGGCCTCCGGGCCGTCACCGTCAAAGACGCCGGGGACCCCCCGCCGGAAACTCATGGCCCACGTCGAACCGTTGCGATCCACCTCGACGTCGAGCCGGGCCGCCAAGGCGTTGACCACCGACGCGCCGACGCCGTGCAGGCCACCGGCCGCGTTGTAGGACGAGGAGTCGAACTTCCCACCCGCGTGCAGCTTGGTGTAGACCACCTCAACCCCGCTCAGCCCGGTCCGCGGTTCGGTGTCGACCGGGATGCCGCGGGCCCGGTCCCTGACCTCGATGGAGCCGTCCGGGTGCAGCACCACCTCGATGTGCTCGCCGAAACCGGCCAGCGCCTCGTCCACCGCGTTGTCGATGATCTCCCACAGGCAGTGCATGAGGCCCCGGGTGTCGGTCGAGCCGATGTACATCGCGGGACGCTTACGCACCGCCTCCAGTCCCTCGAGGACGAGAAGGTTCTTCGCTTCGTATTCGCGGGGGGCGTGTTGGTTCTTGACGTGCACTCGTGCATGGTAGCCGCCCCGCGCACCAACCCAGGTGATCCGCGCGGAACAAATCGGACGACGGTGTCGTTATGGAGTAGCGACACCCGGATTTTCCGGGTAAGAAGGAGGCTGAGATGACTGAGATGATCGAACAGACCCTGACCACCGCCGACCGCTGCGACCGCTGCGGTGCCCAAGCCTACCTCCGTGTCGAACTCACCACTGGCGGAGAACTGCTGTTCTGCGGCCACCACGCCCGACTGCACTCCGACAAGCTGCAACAGGTAGCTCTCAAGATCACAGACGAGACCAGCCTGCTGCGCTGAACATATTTCCAGACAGCGGCCCGGCCTCGACGTGAGGCTGGGCCGCTGTTCGGTGTTCCGGTAGGGGCGCCGCCCGGCCCGGGACGGCCACGACCTTGCCACTGACTGGGATGAACCCCTACGCCTGATTCCGGCTACCGTATCCTCGGCCCATGCGAATCACATTCGCCGCCTCCACGCAGTCAAGCGTCGGCATCGAGTGGGAGGTCGGCCTGGTCGACGCCCAGACGCATGCCTTCGTCCCGGCGGCCCCCGAGATCCTGAGCCACGTGGCGGACGCCCACGATGGGCCGATCCGCCAGGAGTTCCTCACCAACATGGTCGAGCTGGTCAGCGGCGTGCACGCACGGGTGCCGGACGCGGTGGCCGATCTCGGCAGGTCCCTTGAGCGCACCCGGGAACTCGCCTCGGGGATCGGGGTCGAGCTCATCGGGTCGGGGTCGCACCCGTTCAGCGACTCGGGCGAGCAGCACCACTACGACGATCCGCGCTACATCGCGATCGCCGAGCGCATGGGGTACTGGGGGCACCACCTGGCGATCTGCGGCACCCACATCCACGTCGGGGTGGACCACCAGGACAAGGTCCTCCCGATCACCTACGGCATCGCGAGGTTCGCCCCCTACTTCATCGCCTTGTCGGCCTCTTCCCCCTTCTGGAACGGCGAGGATACCCATTACGCCTCCCACCGCACCATGCTGTTCCAGCAGCTGCCGACCAACGGCCTCCCCGACCCGCTGGAGGGCTGGGCCGAGTACGAGCAGTACGCCACCCAGCTGGAGAAGGCGGGCATGATCGCCCACGCCAAGGACATCCGCTGGGACGTGCGGCCGTCCCCGGCCTGGGGCACCGTGGAGAACCGCATGATGGATTCCATGCCCACCCTGCGAGAGGTCGCGGCGGTGGCCGCGCTCAGCCAATGCCTCACGGAGTTCATGAGCCGCGAACTGGACCGGGGTAGCGCGATCTCGCGGCTACCGATGTGGTTCATGAAGGAGAACAAGTGGCGCGCCGCCCGGTACGGCCTCGACACCGAGGTCATCACCCCGCTGGTGCACACACCGATCCGCCAGCTCCGCGACGGGCTGCTGGAGTGGATCGACCGGCTGGAACCCATCTCGCACGAGCTGAGCTGCTTCTACGAGCTGATCTTCTGCCGCGAACTGGTGGAACGCGGGCCGAGCTACCTGCGGCAGCGCCGCGTCGCGGCGGCCCACGGTGGGGACCTCACGGCGGTGGCGGGCTCCCTCGTCGCCGAGATGGCGGCAGGTACCCCGCTGTTCGACTGAGCCCAGCCGCCTAGGCCCGGACCATCATGATCTGGTCCTGCCCGGTCCCAGCCCAGTCGCGCCGCCGTCCCTCCGGCCGGAAACCGTGCCCACGGAAGAACGCCATCGCGTCCTCGTCGGCCTCGGCGGCCCACAGGTATGCGGGTGCGTCGCCGATCGTGATCTGGAGCAGCTTGTCGCCTACCCCGCAGCCCCTGGCGACGTCCAGCAGGCAGAACAGGGCCAGTTCCAGCCCGGTGGGGGCGTCGGCGTCCCTCGCCGGGACCGCCGTGGACACCCCGACGATGCGCTCGCCGTCCAGGACGATCCAGTAGTACTGCCCCTGGCAGGCGGCCTGCTGCCAGCGTGCTCCCCGCTCCTCGACGCCGTTCTCGTGCCGCTCGATGGCCTCGTCGGGGACCAGGCCGACATAGGACTCCCGCCAGGACAGCGCCAGGGTGCGTGCGGCCTCCGGCAGGTCGTTGAGCCCCGCCTGCCGAATCCGGAACCTCGGCTTAGTCGAGGTAGTCACGCAGCACCTGCGAGCGCGAGGGGTGCCGCAGCTTGCTCATGGTCTTGGATTCGATCTGGCGGATGCGCTCCCGGGTGACGCCGTAGACCTTGCCGATCTCGTCGAGGGTCTTCGGCTGGCCGTCCGTGAGGCCGAAGCGCATGCTGACCACGCCCGCCTCGCGTTCGCTGAGGGTGTCCAAGACGTCGTTCAGCTGTTCCTGGAGCAGCGTGAAGTTCACCGCGTCGGCGGGCACGACCGCCTCGGAGTCCTCGATCAGGTCGCCGAACTCGGAGTCCCCGTCTTCGCCGAGCGGGGTGTGCAGCGAGATCGGTTCGCGGCCGTACTTTTGCACCTCGATGACCTTCTCGGCAGTCATGTCGAGTTCCTTGGCCAGTTCTTCGGGGGTGGGTTCGCGCCCGAGGTCTTGCAGCATCTGGCGCTGCACGCGCGCCAGCTTGTTGATGACCTCGACCATGTGCACCGGGATGCGGATCGTCCGGGCCTGGTCGGCCATGGCGCGGGTGATCGCCTGCTTGATCCACCAGGTCGCGTAGGTCGAGAACTTATAGCCCTTGGTGTAGTCGAACTTCTCGACCGCGCGGATCAGGCCAAGGTTGCCCTCCTGGATCAGGTCGAGGAACAGCATGCCGCGGCCGGTGTAGCGTTTGGCCAGCGACACCACCAGGCGCAGGTTGGCCTCCAGCAGGTGGTTCTTGGCCCTCCTGCCGTCCTCGGCGATCCATTCGTAGTCTTCTAGGTCGTCGGCGTCGATGCTGACTTCGGGGTCGCCGAGGCGCTCCTCGGCGAACAGGCCCGCCTCGATCCGCTTGGCCAGTTCGACCTCCTGCACCGCGTTGAGCAGCGCGACCTTGCCGATCTGCTTGAGGTAGTCCTTGACCGGGTCGGCCGTGGCACCAGCCGAGACCACCTGCTGCTCCGGTTCGTCGGCGTCGTCGGCGTCCGACAGTGAGAAGCCCTCGTCTTCGGTCAGTTCCTTCTCTAGCGTCGCTTCCTTCTCTTCCGAGAAGGACGAATCGTCGACGTCGTCCAGTGAGCGCTTCTTGCCGCCGACGGTGAGGACGACATCATCGCCTTCGCGTTGGAACTTGACCTCGATCTCACCGGTCGCGACCCCGGCGATGGTCGGCTCGTCCGTATCGTCGACGAGGTCATCACCGAGGTCGAAATCCTCGTCCAGAGCGTCGTCCAGGTTCAGGTCGTCTTCGGCGCTCGCTGCCGACAGGGAGAGATCCCCGTCCAGCGGCGGGGCGGCCTTCGCCGGAGCCTTACGGCTCGTACCCTTAGTCCCCGTGGTCTTGGTGGCCGTAGTCTTAGTCGACGTGCGCCTGGTCCCCGTGGCCTTGGTGGCTGTCGCCTTGGACGTGGTCTTGGCACGGGTGGTCGTGGCCTTGGGGGCGGACTCACCGGTAGCGGCTTTGCGGGTGCGCGTGGCCTTCGGTTCCGCCGGTGCCTTCTCGGCAGCCGCTTTCACCGTGCGCGTGCGCCGCGTCGGGGTGGTCTTGGTCTCTTCGGCCACCTTGACGCGGGAACGGCTGGTCTTGGCCTTGGGAGTGGGTTCGGTCTCGGCGCCAGACGTCACGGGAATCCTCTCGACTCGCATTAGGGCGCGAAACGCCCCGCAACAGTCAATGGGCGCCTCGCTGACCATTCTGGCACGGCCTTCCAAATACCCCAAACCGGCTACCTCGGGCCATCCGCAACACCCCTCGGGTCGAGACGGGGTCAGACCGTGGTCTGAGTTTTCATCTCATCGCGAAAAGTGTGCATCCTTTGGGCCGCTCGTGACGTTGCACAGATGAACAGACCAGAAAGGTTGATCGATATGGCTAGCAACGTGAGAGCACGCATGTCCGAGGGCATCGATGGCAAGGACTCGGTGGGGCTGTACCTCGAAGCGATCGCCAAGACACCGTTGCTCAGCGCGATTGAGGAGGTCGAGCTGGCCCGCCAGATCGAAGCGGGTCTGTTCGCCCAGGCGATCCTGGACGGCGCGGAAACCACCTCCTGCGATGCCACCGCCGAGGAGCTTGAGGCCCTGGTGCGCATCGGGGACGAGGCCATGAGGAGGTTCGTCCAGGCCAACCTGAGGCTGGTAGTCAGCGTGGCGCGCAAGTATGGCCGCTCGCAGATGCCGCTGCTGGATCTGGTCCAGGAAGGCAACACGGGCCTGATCCGGGCGGTCGAGAAGTTCGACTACGCCAAGGGGTTCAAGTTTTCGACCTACGCGACGTGGTGGGTCCGTCAGGCGATCTCTCGCGGCATCGCTCAGCAGGGGCGCATCGTCCGCCTCCCCGTACACGTCGCCGAGCAGGTCAACCAGATCTCGGCGGTGCGCCGCAACCTAGAACGGCTACTGGGCCGGGAGCCGGAGGTCACCGAGATCGCGGCCGAACTTGAGTTCGAGCCCGACAAGGTCATCGACCTGCTGCGCTACGCGCGCGACCACGTGTCGCTGGACGCCCCGGTGGAGCCCGACGGCGACACGGCCCTCGGCGACCTGATCGCCCGCGAGACGGCGCCAGGCCCCGACGAAATGGTGCTGGACGCGGAAGACCGACAGCGCCTCGACGCGATGCTGTCCGGGCTCGACGAACGCTCCGCCGACGTGGTCAGGCGCCGTTATGGTCTGCTCGATGGCCGTCAGGCGAAACTGGCCGACATCGGCCAGGTCTGGGGAATCACCGCCGAACGGGTCCGCCAGATCGAACGGCTCGCCCTGGCGAAGATGCGCGACGCCGCCTAGCCGACCATCCGGATCAGGCCCTCCTGAGCACAGGAGGCCACCAGGTGTCCTTCCTGGAAGAGCCGTCCCGTCGAGAATCCCCTCGCATGCGACGCCGACGGCGAAACCATGTCGTAGAGCAGCCAGCGGTCGGCGAAGACCTCACGGTGGAACCACATCGCGTGGTCGATGCTGGCCGCCTGCATCTGTGGCGACATGAAGATCACCCGGTGTGGCAGCGTGCTAACGCTCAGCAGCGTGATATCGGACAGGTAGGCCAGGATCGCCCGGTGGACGTGCTGATCCGCTGGCAACGGGCCCGTGGTCTTCGCCCAGACCCGCATGTGGGCACCGTGGCTGTTGGCCGCCATAGTGCCGTAGCTGGTGGAGTCGTCGGCCCACCGCACATCCAGGGCGTCCCACTCCTCGAAGATCTTCAGCGGCCCGCCGAAACGCCTGGCCAGCACGTCGACAAGCGGAGGGCAGTCCTGGGGAGGTGGCACGCTGACCGGCAACGGATCGTGGTGGTCGAGCCCGTCCTCTGGCACCTGGAAGGAGGCCGATAGCGCGAAGATCACCTCGCCACGCTGCCGGGCCACGACCCGCCTGGAGGAAAAGCTGCCGCCGTCCCGCAGGCTCTCCACCTCGAAGATCATCGGGGTGTCTACCCGGCCGGGCCGCAGAAAGTACGCGTTGAGGGAGTGGGCGAGCCGGTCCGGAGGTGCCGCCTGGTGCGCGGCGGTGAGGGCCTGGGCCAGCACCTGCCCACCGAACAGCCGCTGAAACAGCGTGTCCGGGTGGGGACCGCGGAAGATTCCCGGCTCTATGGCTTCCAGGCGAAGCAGATCGACAAGTTCCTCTGTGGTCTGCGGCATCCCCTCTTTATGCCGTCAGGGACACGCTCCTGGCTGGAGCGTGTCCCTGACGAGGTGTGTTGTCGGGTGCCCGCTCACACGAGCGGGCTGGGTGTCACCGGCGCCTGCGAGCGAACCCCGCAGCGACAGCCCCGGCAGCCAGCAACGAGACCAGGAGCGGCAGCGCCGCGGCCTCGCCGCCGGTCCGCGGCAGCGGACGCTTCCCGTTCGGGTCTCCACCGGCCACGGGTGGCTTCACGCCCGGCGTAGCTGACGGCTTCACGCTCGGCTTGGCGGTCGGTTCCGCCGTGGGCTGAGGCGTGGGC
>JAUMWV010000058.1 GCA_030529455.1 Propionibacteriaceae bacterium
GTCGACGATCGTGGAGGCCACGCCGCCGGGGGCGGCGCCCGCGTCCAGGTAGACGCTGACCGCATCCCCGAGCTGGTCGATGGCCTCCTGGGCCGTGCGGGCCGCCGGGGCGCCGGAGATGTTGGCGCTACTGACCGCCAGCGGTCCGGTGCGGCGCAGCAGGTCGCGCGCGTAGCCGTGATCGGGGACGCGGACCGCCAGGGTCCCGCCGGTCTCGCCGATCTTCAGCTGCAGCGTCCGCTGGGACTTGAGGATGAGGGTCAGCGCCCCCGGCCAGAACTGCCTGGCCAGGTCGAGCGCGGCCTTCGGCGGGTTCTGGGTGAGGGCGCGGAGCATGCCCGGTTCGGCGATCAGCACGGGCGGGGGCATGTCGGCGCCGCGCCGTTTGGCGTCCAGCAGCCGCTGCACCGCCGCGCTGGAGAACGCGTCCGCGCCTATGCCGTACACGGTGTCGGTCGGTAACACGATGCACTCGCCCGCCTTGATGGCCGCCGCGGCGGCCTCCAGCGAATCGGCATCGGCGGGGAGCGGCGCGGGGGCCGATCGGGGGATCTCAGCGGTCACGAAGCCATCCTGCCATGCGCAGGACGCCGCCCCGTGACGAACCGCGGCCGTCCGGTGAGATCGAGGTGGTCGCTGACCCCGGCGAAACCAGTGGCCGCGAACAGCTCCACGACCGCGTCGGACTGGACTTCGGCGTGCTCGGCGCCGACCAGGCCACCGGGACGCAGCAGCCGCCACGCGACAGCGGCGACCGTCCGGAGCGCGTCCAGGCCGTCGGCGCCGCTGAACAGGGCCAGCTCGGGGTCGTGGTCGCGCACCTCGGCCGGGACCGTCTCCCAGCAGTCCAGCGGGATGTAGGGCGGGTTCGCGATCACCAGGTCGACGGTGCCGTCCAGGTCACCGAAGGCTTCGGCCATGTCCCCCTGGCGCAGCTCGACGCCCAGCCCGGCCAGGTTCTCGGTGGCATAGGCGAGCGCTTCCTCGCTGAGTTCCACCGCGTAGAGGTCGAGCCCCTCGCGTTCGGTGGCGAGCGCCTTGGAGATGGCTCCCGACCCGGCGCAGAGCTCGACCACGCGGGCGTTCTGCATCCCGGCGAGCTCCTGCAGAGCCCACCCGACCAGCGACTCCGTCTCCGGCCGCGGGATGAATACCCCCGGCCCGACCTTGAGCGTCACGGTGCGGAAGTGGGCCTCGCCGGTCAGGTGCTGCACCGGGATTCCCTCGGCCCGGCGCCGCAGCAGTTCGGCATAGCGGCGTTCCTGCCCGGCGGTGAGCTCATCGACCAGCGCCAGCCGGGTCAGCGGGACACCGAGCACGTGCGCGAGCAACAGCCGCTCGTCGGCGCTGACGGGCCTAGGCCGAGACATCGGCCAGACGTTCGGCGAGGTCCTGTTCGGCCAGGGCGTCCAGCACCGCGGTCAGGTCGCCGCCCAGCACCTGGTCGAGGTTGTGGGCCTTGAAACCGATCCGGTGGTCGGCGATCCGGTTCTCCGGGAAGTTGTAGGTGCGGATCCGCTCGGAGCGGTCGACGGTGCGCACCTGGGACTTGCGGGCCGCCGAAGCGGACGCCGCCGCCTCGGCCTCGGCCAGCGCGGTGAGCCGGGCGCGCAGCATCCGCATGGCCGATTCCCGGTTTTGCAACTGGGAACGCTCGTTCTGGCAGCTCACCACGACCCCGCTCGGCAGGTGCGTGATGCGCACCGCGGAATCGGTGGTGTTGACGCCCTGGCCGCCCGGCCCGGACGACCGGTAGACGTCGATGCGCAGGTCGTCGTCGTTGATCTCGATCTCGTCGGCCTCCACATCCGGCATCACCAGGACCCCGGCGGCGGAGGTGTGGATGCGCCCCTGGGATTCGGTGACCGGGACGCGCTGCACCCGGTGCACTCCCCCCTCGAACTTCAGCCTGCCGTAGGGGCGGTGTTCGACGTCGCCGCTGGCCTTGACCGCGATGGTGATGGACTTGTAGCCGCCGAGGTCGGTGAGCTGTTCGTCCAGCACCTCGATCTTCCAGCCCACCTGTTCGGCGTAGCGGGTGTACATTCGCAGCAGGTCTCCCGCGAACAGCGCCGACTCCTCGCCGCCCTCACCGGATTTGATCTCCAGCAGGGCGTCGGCGTCGTCGTTGGGGTCCCGGGGGGCCAGCAGGCGGGTCAGCTTGGCGGTCTGGGCCTCGATGGCCTGCTCCAGGGCCTCCACCTCGGCGGCGAAGGAGACATCCTCTGCTGCCAGCTCCGCCGCGGCGCTGTGGTCGTCCACCAGGCGGCGGTACTCCCCCAGTCCCTCGACGATCGGGCGCAGGGCCGCGTAGCGGCGGCCCACCTTGCGGGACCGGGCCACGTCGGCGTGCAGCGCGGGGTCGGCCAGCTCCTGTTCCAAGGCATTGAACTCATCGATCAGGGGTTGGGCGGATTCAAACATCTCGGGCCTTCTGACTGGTGCGGACAAAAACAGACGCTGGGCCAGCCGATAGCTGCCCAGCGTCTGAATGCGAAGCTACTTCTTCTTGGCGTAGCGGCGCTCGAAGCGAGCGACCCGGCCACCGGTGTCGAGGATCTTCTGCTTGCCGGTGTAGAACGGGTGGCACTCGGCGCACACCTCAGCCTTGAGCACGCCCTTGCTGGCGGTGCTGAACGTGGTGAACTCGTTGCCGCAGGTGCAGGTCACCTGGGTTTCGACATAGTCGGGATGGATTCCCTGTTTCATGGTTTCTCCTTGTGATTCTGCCGGGTCGCTGAAATCGCGTGAACCGGCACGACGTTTCATTATGTCTCAGGCGGTTGACCCGGCCAAATTGAGCGCCGCGGCGATCCTCAGTCCTGGCTCGGGGTCGTCTTGAGGACGCTGAGCAGGAACTCGTGGTTGTTCGCGGTCTTCTTCATCCGGTTCAGCAGCATCTCCAGGCCCTGCTGCTGGTCCAGGCCGCTCAGGGCCCGGCGCAACTTCCAGATGATCTGCAGCTCGTCGCGGCCGAGCAGCAATTCCTCGCGCCGGGTGCCCGAGGCATCCACGTCGATGGCGGGGAAGATGCGCTTGTCGGCGAGCTGGCGGGCGAGCCGCAGCTCCATGTTCCCGGTGCCCTTGAACTCTTCGAAGATGACCTCGTCCATCTTGGAGCCGGTCTCGATGAGGGCGGTCGCCAGGATGGTCAACGAACCGCCGTTCTCAATGTTGCGCGCCGCACCGAAGAACTTCTTGGGCGGGTACAGCGCAGCCGAGTCCACGCCACCGGACAGGATGCGTCCGGACGCCGGGGCAGCCAGGTTGTAGGCCCGGCCGAGGCGGGTGATGCCGTCCAGCAGCACGACGACGTCGCGGCCCAGCTCCACCAGCCGCTTGGCCCGCTCGATGGCGAGCTCCGAGATGGTGGTGTGGTCGTCGGCGGGACGGTCGAAGGTCGAGGCGATGACCTCGCCCGAGACCGTGCGCTGGAAGTCGGTGACCTCTTCGGGGCGCTCGTCCACCAACACCACCATGAGGTGCACCTCGGGGTTGTTGGCCGTGATGGCGTTGGCGATGGCCTGCATCACCATGGTCTTGCCCGCCTTGGGCGGGGACACGATCAGGCCACGCTGGCCCTTGCCGATCGGGCTGACCAGGTCGATGATCCGGCCCGTCATCGCGGTGTTGACGGTCTCCAGGCGCAGCCTCTCCTGCGGGTAGAGCGGGGTCAGCTTGGCGAACTCGGGCCGGTTCTTCGCGTTCTCCGGGGCGTCGCCGTTGATGGAGTCGATCCGCACGAGCGGGCTGAACTTCTCGCGGCGTTCCCCATCCTTAGGCAGTTTCACCGCGCCGGTGATGACATCGCCCTTGCGCAGGCCGAACCGGCGGACCGTCGACAGGGAGAGGTAGGCGTCGTTGGGACCGGGCAGGTAGCCAGAGGTCCGCACGAAGGCGTAGTTGTCCATGAGGTCGACGATGCCGCTGATGTTGGCCAGCACGTCGTCCTCGGCGACCGTGGGCTCGGCGTCCATCCGGTCGAAGCCCTGAGAGCCCCGGTTCCGCCGGTTCTGCCGGTCGCGCTGGCGCCTCCTGCGGTTGCGCCTGCTTCCGCCGGACTCGTCGTCGCGGGGCATCGCCGCGATGTCGTCGATGTCGCGGGTGCGGGTCTCGCCGTCCTTGGCCGCCTGGCCGAGCGCGGCGAGGCGGGCCCCGATCTCGTCGGAGCTGCTGGCCTGATCGGCCGCGGGGGCTTCCGCCGGGCGCGGCATCCGTTCGCGGCGGCGCCGCTCCGGGCGCTCGGGACGCTCAGCTGCCGCCTCGGGCGCGGGCTGGGGGTTCGCAGGCTCGGTCCGCGGGGCGTCCTGATCCGCCTTAGCCTGCCTCGCGGCACCGGCGGGCTCACCGGCCGCGCGTTCGGCACGGCGGCGCTTCGGCTGCGGGGCGTTCTCGGCGACGATCGCCGGCTGCGATGCCGACTGGCCCTTGATGGCGGCGATCAGGTCGCCCTTGCGCATCCCGGACGCGCCCTTGATGCCCATCGACGAGGCGAGCTGCTTGAGTTCCGGCAGCAGCATCGCGTCAACGGGCTTATGGTTCGTGGTTTCCGTCACAGGGTTCCTTCCAGATTGGTCCACGCAGGACCAAGGCACATGCCTGAATTGCGGTCAGGTCTGAATCATGCACGATTCTTGGGGTGGCCACAGGAAATCTGATTGCGAGTGGCAGCGCACCTGACCTGTGAGGTGCGGATCGCATGATCTGCGACTTATGGTAGCACGGTGAGGCCGCAACGCCACTCACGCCCGATGCGGGCGGCGAGCGGCGATCAGTCCAGGCTGAGCTGGACGCCCTCGCCGAGGCCGAGGCGCCAGAGCGCGAAACCGGGGTGCTCGACGGCGGGCTCCAGCTGTTCGGCCGTGCCGATCGCCAGCACCGTCGGCCCGGCGCCCGAGATCGTCGCGGGGACGCCCTGGCCGCGCAGCCGCAGCATCAGATCGTGGGAGGGACGCATCAGGTCGGCCCGGTAGTCCTGGTGCAGCCGGTCCTCGGTCGCCCGCAGCAGCAGCTCGGGGGCTGTGGTCAGGGCGTGCATCAGCAGGGCGGAGCGGCAGGCCTGCACCACCGCGTCCTGGCGTGGGACCAGGTCCGGCAGCACCCGGCGCGCCCCCGCCGTGGGGGTCTCGAAATCCGGCACGTAGACCAGCATCCGCAGGTCTGGGTGCAGCTGCAGGGGGACGTGGCGGGCGTCGTCTCCCTCCGGCCAGCCGAGCAGCGCCCCGCCGTAGACCGAGGCCCCGGCGTTGTCGGGGTGGCCCTCGGCGAGATTGGACAGCCGGAACACCTCGGCCCGGTCGAGCGGCCGGTCAGGGAAGGCGATGCCCCAGGCCAGGGCCAGGCCACCGACGATCGCGGCGGCCGACGAGCCGAGGCCCCGGCTGTGTGGGATCGCGTTGCGGGTCCGCAGCCGCAGCCCAGGCATCGGCACGCCCCAGGCGTCCAGGCCCTGCCGGATACTGCGCACCACGAGGTGGCGCCCGTCGGTGGGCACGTCACCGGCGCCCTCGCCCGCCACCTCGATGGACAACCCCGCGTCCGTGACCTTCGCCTCCAGCTCGTCGTAGAGGCCGAGCGCCAGGCCGACGCAGTCGAATCCCGAACCGAGGTTCGCCGAGCTCGCGGCGACCCGGACCAGCATCTCAGCTGCCTTCGACGCGCATGAACCGCACCGCGTCACCCACGAAGTCGGCGCCCTGCAGGTCGGACACCACGGCCTGCAGGTTCTGTTCCTTGGCGGGGTGGGTCAGCATGCCGAGCATGGCCGACATCCCGTCCTCCCGGTCGAAGCCGTCGAGCGCCGACTGCTGCACGGTCTGCAACGACACGTCGTGTTTGGCGAACAGCGTGGCGCAGGCGGCCAGGATGCCCGGCCGGTCGGCGACCTGGAACCGGAGGTAGTAGCGCGCCTCGGACTCGCCGGGATCGGCGATCGAACGCTGCGTGTAGGAGGACTGGCCGTGGCCCGCCACCCCCCGCGCCCGGTTGCGGGCGACCGTGACGACATCCCCCATGACCGCGGACGCGGTCGGCGCCCCACCGGCCCCCTGCCCAAGGAACATCAGCCGCCCCGCCTCGCGGGACTCGACGAACACCGCGTTGTAGGCCCCCGATACCGAGGCCAGCGGGTGGGTCTGGGCGACCATCGTCGGGTGCACCTTGACGCTGATGTCCCCGTTCGCGGTCAGCCGCGCGGTGGCCAGCAGTTTCACCACGCAGCCCAATGCCCTGGCCGCGGCGATGTCCTCGGGGGTGACACCGGTGATGCCCTCCCTGGCGACGTCGCCACCCCGCACCGAGGTGTGAAAGGCCAGGCTGGCGAGGATCGCGGCCTTGGCCGCCGCGTCGTAGCCCTCGACGTCGGCGGTGGGGTCGGCCTCGGCGTAGCCGAGCTCCTGGGCCTGGCGCAGTGCATCGGAGAAGCTGGCGCCGGTGCCGGTCATCTTGTCCAGGATGAAGTTCGTGGTGCCGTTGACGATGCCCATGACCGCGGTGATCTCGTCGCCGACCAGGGATTCCCGCAGCGGCCGGATGATCGGGATCGCACCGGCCACCGCGGCCTCGAAGTACAGGTCGACGCCCGCGCGTTCGGCCGCGGCCGCCAGCTCGTCGTAGTGCTCGGCCAGCAGTGCCTTGTTCGCGGTCACGATGGAGGCCCCGTGCCCGATGGCGCTGAGCAACAGCTCGCGCGCCGGATCGATCCCACCGATGACCTCGATGACCAGGTCGAGATCGCCGCGCGAGACCAGCCCGGTCAGGTCGGTGGTGAACAGCGCCGGGTCGAGGCCGGGGCGTTGCGCGTCCAGCCTGCGCACGCCGATCCCCACCAGTTCCAGGGGACGTCCGATGCGCGCCCTGAGGTCCTCGGCCTGGGACAGGATCAGCCGGGCGACCTGGCTGCCCACCGTGCCGCAGCCGAGCAGTGCGACGCGCAGCGGCTTGTCCGAGAGTGTGATCTTGTTCACGTCATTCCCCCACATCGAGTGCCATCAGGTCGGCTAGCGTCTCTCGCCTCAGCAGCGTAGTCAACTCGCCGTCTCGCACCGCGACCAGCGGTGGCCTGGTCAGCGCGTTGTAGTTGCTCGCCATGGACCGGGAGTAGGCCCCCGAGGCGGGCACCGCGATGAGGTCGCCGGGGCGGATGTCCCCGGGCAGGAAGACATCGCGGACCAGGATGTCGCCGCCCTCGCAGTGCTTGCCGACGACCCGGCACAGCACCGGGTCCGCCCCGGATTCGCGGTTGGCCAGCGTCGCCGAATACTCGGCGGCGTACAGCGCCGGGCGGATGTTGTCGCTCATGCCGCCGTCCACCGACACGTAGACCCGGCTCTGGCCGCGCTCCAGGTCGACCACCTTGACCGTGCCGACCGTGTAGAGCGCGAGCCCCGCCGGGCCGCAGATGGCCCGCCCCGGTTCGATCGACAGCAGGGGCCGCGACAGCCCGTAGGCGCGGCATTCGTGGTCGACGATCTCGTTGAAGTTCTTCGCCAGATCCTCCACGGTGGACGGATGGTCCGCCGCGGTGTAGGCGATCCCGAACCCGCCACCGAGGTCCAGCTCGGGCAGCTCGTATCCGGTCGCGGAACGGAACTGGTGGGCCAGCTTGGTGACCCGGCGCAGCGCCACCTCGAAACCCGCGGTGTTGAAGATCTGGCTGCCGATGTGGCTGTGGATGCCGAGCAGGTCGATCTCGGCCGAGTTGTGGCAGCGCACCAGCGCCACCAGGGCCTGCCCGCCCAGGATCGAGAAACCGAACTTCTGGTCCTCGTGGGCGGTGGCGATGTACTCGTGGGTGTGCGCCTCGATGCCGGTCGTCACCCGGATCAGGACGCGGGCGCGCCACTGGTTCTCCTGGCACAACCGCTCGATCCGGGCGATCTCGTCGAAGGAGTCGACGATGATCCGCCCGACCCCGGCCTCCAGGGCCGCGGCCAGCTCGGCCACCGACTTGTTGTTGCCGTGCATGCCGATCCGCTCGGGCGGCATGCCCCCAGCGAGCGCGATCGCCAGTTCCCCGCCGGTGCACACGTCGAGGCTCAGGCCCTCCTCGTTCACCCAGCGCGCGACGGTCCTGGTCAGCAGCGCCTTCCCGGCGTAGAACACCTCCCACCCGGCGAAGGCGTCCCGGAAACCGGCGGCACGGCGGCGGAAGTCCTGCTCGTCGATGACGTAGACCGGGGTCTGGACCTCTTCGGCGATGGCCCGGACGCCGACGCCCGCGACGCGGAGCTCGCCGTCGATGCGCTCGACCGTCTCGCTCCACAGCGCCGGGTCCAGCGCGTTGACATCCGCGGGGATCGTCAGCCACTGCGGGCCAGTCTGCATGGCGTCGGCGTGGATCGCGCCGGCGATGTGCATGTGTGTCATGGCAGCTGAGACTAGCCGGTCACCGACACGCTCATCGCCTGACGCACGTCTCGTAAGACGATGTCACGGACGCCATTCACCCGCTGCCCGTCCACCGTCACTTCGACGGTCCCGCACACATCGCCGAGGCACCGCTCGTCGAACCGGACCCCCCACACCGTGAAGAACTGACCCAGCGTCACCGTGCGGTTCCCCCGCCCCTCCAGCCACACCTGCCCCGAGGCGTCGTGGGTGTGCACCGGCGCCTGCCAGGCCCGCACCCGGTCGGTGCCGATGTGCGCCGCGACCTCGACCGGGACGCCGTTACGCGTGATGGTCAGCTGAAACACGTGCGGGTCGGTGGTGTCGTTGAGCGGCAGCTTCGGCATGCCCGCCGCCTCGATGTAGGAGATCCCGTCGCGCGGCGCGGGCCAGGGCGGGGCCTGAGTCCGTTCCGTCGCCGGAGTCGGCGGCGCGGGCTGGACACAGCCGACGAGCATCGCGGCCACCATCGCCACGATCCCGGTCTTCGCCCAGCGCATTCCCCTACCCTAGTGCCGGGCGGCCCAAAACCGGCCCACTGCGACACGCCAGCACCCCGGTGTGACCAGATCGCGAAATCTTTGCTAACCTTGTCCAGGCCCGCACAGCGGGTGACTGGCCCCCGTAGCTCAGGGGATAGAGCACCGCCCTCCGGAGGCGGGAGCGCAGGTTCGAATCCTGCCGGGGGCGCCAGCCGTGAAGAGAGGACGCCGGGAATGCCGCTGGCCATCTCAGAGTCTGAGCAGTCTCGCTCCGGGGCGCCAGCTAACCGCAGCATCATGTCTGGCAACCCGTCGGCTTTCCTCGGGACGCTCGCGGTGATTGTGCTGTTCATCCTCACCCGCGCCGCGATGCTCACCCAGTCCTGGAGGGTGTCGTGGGACGTGTACTACTACTGGTTCGGCCCGCACCACGGCCGCGCGATCGCCGAGCTGCTGACCGAATACCCGACCCCCGTCGCCTGGGCACTGTCCGGACTGCACGCGCTGTTTCCCGAACTCCCATCCTTCCGGGCGGCCTTCACGCTGCTCATGGTCGGCCTGGACGCGCTCACCGCCGTCCTGTTGTGGCGCCGCAGCCTCCGGGCTGGACTGGTGTGGCTGGCCTTCGGGACCGCGATCGGGGTCATCAGCTATCACCGCATCGACCTGCTCACCGCCACCCCGGTCGCCCTGGCTCTGCTGTGGGCATCCGCGAGGCCCAAGGCCGCCGGGGCGCTGCTGGGCCTGGCCGCGGCGTTCAAGCTGTGGCCAGCCCTGCTGGCCCCGGCGCTGGTCGCCGGAGCCGATGGTCAGCGCCGGGCGCGTCTGCTCGGCTTCACCGCCGTCGGTGGCGGGCTCGGGCTGGCCTCCCTGCTCCTGGCCGGGTGGGCGCGCAGCGTCTCCCCCCTCACCTGGCAGGCCGAGCGCGGCCTCCAGATCGAGTCGGTGGCCGCGACACCCCTCGTCGTGGGGCGGGTGCTATCGCCCGACGCCTGGCACGTCGGCGTCAGCGAGTTCAACGCCGTCGAGATTGCCGGCCCGGGCACGGACGCGGCGCTGCTGGTGACGAGCGTGGCGAACGTGCTCGCGGTCGTCATAGCCGCCGCCCTGGCGTGGCGACTGTCCAGGCGTCCCTCCGCTGAGGGCCTCGCCGTCTGCGTCATCGCGATCACCGCGTGGATGATCGTGGTCAACAAGACCTTCAGCCCGCAGTACCTCTGGTGGCTGGCCGGGCCCGTCGCGATCTGGTGCATCTGGGCGGCCTCACGCAGGCAGATGTTCATCATCTCGGGCAGCATGATCGCCCTAGCGCTGGCGACGGGGCTGATCTTCCCCTGGTGCTACGACGCGATCACCGACGGTTACGCCGCCGGAATGGTGCTGCTCGCCGCCCGCAACGCGGGCATGGTGGCGTTCGCCGTCTGGGCGCTCCTTCGCGCGTGGCGCGTCACCGGCGATTTCCGGGTAGCATCGGAGAAGCAGGCATAGCCGCCTGCCAGGCACCCGACCCGGAAGAAGGAAATCGTGGCCTCTGCCACAGACACCACGTCTCACTCAGCAGATGATTTCGGAGCCAATGCTTGGCTCATTGACGAGATGTACGAGGCCTATCAGGCCGATCCAGCATCGGTCGATCCCAGCTGGCGAGCGTACTTCGAGCAGCGACAGGCACCCACCCCGCCACCCGGACCAGCGCCACAGTCGGCGCCCAGGCCGCAGGCCTCACCACAGACCGGTGCCCCCCGGCCCTCCGCCCCGGCCGC
>JAUMWV010000059.1:0-275 GCA_030529455.1 Propionibacteriaceae bacterium
GAGACGACCTCGTGCATCGCGGCGACGTCGTTGGAGCCCTGGACCGTCTTGACGACGAACCGCCGGTACTCGCTCTTGCGGGGCAGGCCGTCCTCGAACACCACCATGGAGCCGACCACCTCGCTGCCCTGGGTGTGGGAGATGTCGTAGCACTCGATGCGCAGCGGCGCGGTGTCCAGCCCGAGGGCGTGCTGCAACTCCTCCAGCGCCCGGTTGCGGGTGGCCAGGTCGGAGGCCCGTCTGGTCTTGTGCAGGGCGAGGGTCTCGGCCGCGTT
>JAUMWV010000059.1:285-3834 GCA_030529455.1 Propionibacteriaceae bacterium
GGTGTCCAGCAGCGTCGCCTTGGCCCCGCGCTGGGGCACCTTGACCCGGACGCGGGAGCCCCGCTGTTGTCCCAGCAGCTCGGTCAGGGCATCCCCGGACGCGGGGACGACCGGCACCAGGATCTCGGCGGGGATGGCCTCGGGTGGGGCATCGGCGTAGAGCTGCAACAGGAAGCTCTCGACCAGGTCGGCGGTACCGGCGTCGTCCGCGCGGTCGGCGACCCAGCCGCGTTCTCCCCTGACCCGGCCCGCGCGCACGTGGAAGACGTGCACCGCGACCTCCAGCGGGTCCTCGGCGAGCGCCACCACGTCGGCGTCTGTGCCGTCGGGAAGCACGATGGCGTTGCGTTCGGTGGCCTGCTGCAGCGCGGCGAGGGAGTCCCGCAGCACCGCGGCCCGCTCGTATTCCATGGCCTGGGCGGCCTCCTGCATCTGGCGGCGGAGCCTGCGCTCCAGGTGGCCGGACTGCCCGGACATGAAGGAGGCGAAGTCGGCGACGATCTCCCGGTGCGCCTCCGGGGTGATCGCCCCGGTGCACGGCGCCGAACACTTGCCGATATAGCCGAGCAGGCACGGACGGCCGGAGGCCGCCGCGCTGCGGAACACCCCGGCGCTGCAGGACCGCATGGGGAAGACCCGCAGCAGCAGGTCGACTGTCTCCCGGATCGCCCAGGCCTGCCCGAACGGGCCGAAGTACCGCGTCCCCGGCTTCTTGGCGCCACGGCCGACGAAGACCCGCGGGTAGGTCTCCGACCAGGTGATCGCCAGCCACGGATAGGACTTGTCGTCGCGGTATTTGACGTTGAACCGGGGGTCGTACTGTTTGATGAGGGTGTATTCGAGCTGCAGGGCTTCCAGGTCGTTCTGCACGACCGTCCACTCGAGGCTGGCGGCGGTGCGCACCATCGTCTGCGTCCTGAAATGCAACGCCGAGGGGTCACCGAAATAGGAATTGAGCCGCTGCCGCAGATTCTTGGCCTTGCCGACGTAGATGACGTTGCCGCGCGCGTCACTGAACCGGTACACCCCCGGATCGGTCGGGATCGTCCCCGGCGCGGGACGGTAGGTCGAAGGATCAGCCACGAAGCGAGTCTAATGAGGCTGCCCGAGGCGGCCGTGCCACAGACCGAACCAGCCGGTGCCCCGGCGTACGGCCGGACGCCACGACACCCCGCCCGGTAGGCTCGCCCCATGACCCCGACCCGCAGGCAGATCTTCCAGGCGACGTGCGGTTGCGCGGCCGCCGGGCTGGCCGGGTGTTCCGGCCCGAGGGGCGAGACTAGCCCCTCCGCAGTGGTGAGCCTCGCCGTCGCGGACGTCCCCGTCGGCGGCGGCGTCGTGATCGCCGCCGGGCCCTATGTCGTGACCCAGCCGCGCGAGGGCGAGTTCAAGGCCTTCTCCGGGGTCTGCACCCACACCGGCTGCGCGGTCAGCAAGGTCCCGGCCGACGGCATCTTCTGTGCCTGCCACGGCTCGGTGTTCGCGATCGCCGACGGCGCGGTGGTGCGGGGGCCCGCGACGGTGCCCCTGCCGCCGGTCCCCTTCCGCCGCGACGGGGACCGACTGGTGCTGGGCGAGGGCTGATCCGCGCCGCGTCCGCTCACCAAACGGCCGCCCCGGCCCGGCTCACAGCAGGGGTGCCAGGAAGCGGCCGGTGTGCGAGGCCGGGTTGGCCGCCACCTCCTCCGGGGTGCCCTCGGCGACGAGCGTGCCGCCGCGGGAACCGCCCTCCGGGCCGAGGTCAATGACCCAGTCCGCGGTCTTGATGACGTCCAGGTTGTGTTCGATGACCACCACGGTGTTGCCGCTATCCACCAGCGCGCCGAGCACCCCGAGGAGCTTGCGGATGTCCTCGAAGTGCAGGCCCGTGGTCGGCTCGTCCAGCACGTACAGGGTGCGGCCGGTTGACCTCTTCTGCAGTTCGGCGGCCAGCTTCACCCGCTGCGCCTCGCCGCCGGACAGCGTGGTCGCGGGCTGGCCCAGGCGCACATAGCCGAGCCCGACCCGGTTGAGCGTCTCCAGGTGTCGCGAGATCGAACCGATCGCGGAGAAGAACCCGGCGGCCTCCTCGACCGGCATGTCCAGCACCTCGGCGATGGTCTTGCCCTTGTAGCGCACCTCCAGCGTCTCGCGGTTGTAGCGCGCGCCGTGGCACACCTCGCACGGCACGTACACATCGGGCAGGAAGTTCATCTCGATCTTGATCGTCCCGTCCCCCGAGCAGTGCTCGCAGCGGCCGCCCTTGACGTTGAAGGAGAACCGGCCGGGCAGGTAGCCGCGCACCTTGGCCTCGGGGGTCTGGCTGAACAGCGTCCGGATCTTGTCGAAGACGCCCGTGTAGGTCGCCGGGTTGGACCGCGGGGTCCGCCCGATCGGCGACTGGTCGACGTGGATCACCTTGTCGACGTGCTCCAGGCCAGCGATCGTGCGGTGCCTGCCCGGCAAGGCCTTCGCGCCGTAGAGCTGTTTAGCGGCGGCGTTGTAGAGGATCGAGTTGACCAGGGAGGACTTACCAGAACCCGATACCCCGGTCACCGCGATGAACCTGCCGAGGGGAAAGGCCACGTCGATGCCGCGCAGGTTGTGCTCGGCCGCCCCGATCACCGTGACCTGGTTCCCATTGCCGGGACGCCTAACCGCCGGGGTGGGCAGCGACCGACGTCCCGCCAGGTAGGCCCCGGTCAGCGACTCCTCGCAGTCCAGCAGGTCGGCCACCGGGCCCGACACGACGACCCGCCCCCCGTGCTCGCCCGCACCGGGGCCGATGTCGACCGCCCAGTCCGCCGCCCGGATGGTGTCCTCGTCGTGCTCCACCACGATGAGCGTGTTGCCCAGGTCCCGGAGCCGGATCAGCGTGTCGATGAGGCGCCGGTTGTCACGCTGGTGCAGGCCGATGCTCGGCTCGTCCAGCACATACAGCACACCGACCAGCCCGGCCCCGATCTGGGTAGCCAGCCGGATGCGTTGCGCCTCGCCGCCGGACAACGACCCGGCGCTCCGGGCGAGCGTGAGGTAGTCCAGGCCGACATCGAGCAGGAAGCGCAGCCTCTCGTTGATCTCCTTGACCACGCGGCGGGCGATCTGGGCCTCCCGTTCGGTGAGGTCGAGGCCGCCGAGGAACTGGGCAGCCCCGGCTATCGACATCGCCGAAACCTCGGCGATGTTCTTCCCCCCGACCGTGACGGCCAGCGAGGTGGGTTTGAGCCGCGCCCCCTGGCAGGCCGAACAGTCGATCTCGCGCATGTAGGCCCCGAACCGTTCCCGCGCGGCGTCGGTCTCGGCCTCGGCGAAGCGCCGCCGCACATAGGGCAGCGCCCCCTCGTAGCGCTGGCTGAACGACCTGGTCCGGCCAAACCGGTTGCGGTAGGTCACCACCACCGCGTCCCGGTGCCCGTTCAGCAGCAGCTTGCGGGTCGCCGCGGGCAGTTCCTCCCACGGGACGGTGAGGTCGAAACCGTGCTCCTCGGCCAGCGCCGCATACACCCGCTCGTAGTGCGCCGCGACGTGCGGCGTGGCCCACGGCGCGATGGCGCCCTCGATCACCGACTT
>JAUMWV010000059.1:3844-10498 GCA_030529455.1 Propionibacteriaceae bacterium
CGGGGTCGGCCTCCTGTGTCGTCCCGAGCCCGGAACAGGCGGGGCAGGCCCCCCACGGCCCGTTGAAGCTGAACTGGCGCGGCTCCAACTCCTCGATCGCGATGTCGTGGGCGTTCGGGCAGCCGAGCTTCTCCGAATAGCGCTTCTCCCGCTGCGGGTCCTTCGGGTCAAGGTCGACGAAATCGATCCCGACGACGCCCTGCGCCAGACCGAGCGCGGTCTCGACGGATTCGGTGATGCGCTGTTTCGCGGATTCCTTCAGCGCGATCCGGTCGACGATGACGTCAATCTCGTGCTTCTTCTGCTTGTCCAGCACCGGGGGGTCGCTGAGCTGATGCACCTCGCCGTCGACCCGGACCCGGCTCAGCCCGTCGGCCTGGAGCTGGCGGAACACCTCGACGTGTTCCCCCTTGCGGCCGCGCACGACCGGGGCGAGGATCTGGAACCTGGTGCCCTCCGGCAACGCCATCAGCCGGTCGACGATCTGCTGGGGGGTCTGGCGTCCGATGGGGGCCGAGCACACGGTGCAGTGCGCCACCCCGATCCGGGCGTACAGCAGGCGCAGGTAGTCGTAGACCTCGGTGATGGTCCCGACGGTGGAACGCGGGTTGCGGCTGGTTGACTTCTGATCGATCGACACCGCGGGAGAGAGCCCCTCGATGAAGTCCACGTCGGGTTTGTCCATCTGACCGAGGAACTGGCGGGCGTAGGCCGACAGCGACTCGACGTAGCGGCGCTGCCCCTCGGCGAAGATGGTGTCGAAGGCGAGGGACGACTTGCCGGAGCCGGATAGCCCCGTGAACACGATGAGCGAGTCCCGGGGGAGTTCAAGCGAAACGTCGCGCAGATTGTGGACGCGGGCTCCGCGGACGATGAGGCGATCATGCACGTGCATATCGTAGGCGCTCGCCGAATCCGGAACCTGCTAGTAGGGTGGGCTGGTGACCACTACTCAGCCTGCCTTCCTCGATTCTGTGGGAGGCCCGATCGACGAGGTGTGTCGCCAGGTCCTGGCCGCTACCGGGCACCTTCTGGGTCACACCATCGGCTTCTCCGAGGAGGACTGGTCCTTAGATTCGCGCCTACCGGGCTGGAGCCGCGCGCACGTCGCCGCCCACCTGGCAGAGAACGCGGTGGGCCTGCGGCGGCTCATCCTGGGGGTCATCCGGGGCCGCGAGGCCGCGATGTACGACTCACCCGAGGCCAGGGACGCGGCGATCCAGCTCGGCGCGGCGCGTGACTCGCTGTCGCTGCAGATCGCTCTCGACACCTCGGCCGGGCTGCTCGCCACGGCCCTCCACGACCTGCCCCCGGCCATGCGCGACGAGCCGGTTCGCTTGGCGTCCGGGATCAGGGTGCCCGCCCGCCTCATCCCCCTGATCCGGCTGAGCGAACTGATCCTGCACCACTGCGACCTCGACAGCGGGTTCACCCTCGGCGAAGCCGACACCACGCCCGTGCTGTGGTGCCTGGAGCTGCGGGCCGCGATGCTGCGTGGGCGGCGCGACTACCCGGCGCTGCGGCTCATCGCCAGCGAGGGCCTGGATGTCACGACGGGGCGCGACGGGCGGCAAGACCTGGTGCGTTCCGACGCCCGGACGCTGCTGGCCTGGCTGACCGGACGCGGCCCCGCGCCCGAAGGCGTCCGCCTGCCACCGCTGCCCATCTTCTGACCCGGGACCACCCACCGCCCCCTGGGCCAGGAGCGGCCGGGGTGTCGGCTAGCGGGTTGCCTCCCGCATCTGGCGCAGTTCCTTCTTCAGGTCGCTGATCTCGTCGCGCAGCCGCGCCGCGACCTCGAACTTCAGCTCGGCCGCGGCGGCGTGCATCTCGTCGCTGAGCTGGGCGATGAGGCTGGCCAGCTCCGAGGTCGCCAGCTTCGCCGGGTCCAGGTCGCGGCGCGAACCGGCAGGCACCGGGCCGGGCCTGGTGCCGCCCAGCCCGGCGAGGGCCTTGGCGGTGTCGGCGTCCTCGCGGGCCAGCACTTCGGTGATGTCGGAGATCTTCTTGCGCAGCGGCTGCGGGTCGATGCCGTGGGCGGTGTTGTAGGCGATCTGCTTGGCGCGCCGCCGGTTGGTTTCGTCGATCGCCGCGGCCATCGAGTCGGTGATCTTGTCGGCGTACATGTGCACCTGGCCCGCCACGTTCCGGGCGGCCCGGCCGATGGTCTGGATCAGGGACCGCTCCGAGCGGAGGAAACCCTCCTTGTCGGCGTCGAGGATCGCGACCAGCGACACCTCCGGCAGGTCGAGACCCTCCCGCAGCAGGTTGATGCCGACCAGCACGTCGTATTCCCCGAGCCGCAGCTCGCGCAGCAGTTCGACCCGTTTCAGGGTGTCGATCTCCGAGTGCAGGTAGCGGGTGCGGATGCCGTTCTCCATCAGGTAGTCGGTGAGGTCTTCGGCCATCTTCTTCGTCAGCGTCGTGACCAGCACCCGCTCGTTGCGTTCCACCCGAGACCTGATCTCCCCCATGAGGTCGTCGATCTGTCCCCTGGTGGGTTTGACGATCACCTCCGGATCGACCAGACCGGTGGGGCGGATGATCTGCTCCACGAAACCCTCGGAGCGGTCCAGTTCATAGCTGCCCGGCGTCGCCGACAGGTACACGGTCTGCCCGATGCGTTCGGTGAACTCCCCGAACCGCAGCGGCCGGTTGTCCAGCGCGCTGGGCAGCCGGAACCCGTGCTCGACCAGCGTCCGCTTGCGGCTCATGTCCCCCTCGTACATGCCACCGATCTGCGGGACCGTCACGTGGGACTCGTCGATGACCAGCAGGAAGTCCTCGGGGAAGTAGTCCAGCAGGCAGTTTGGCGCCGAACCCGGTGCCCGGCCGTCGATGTGTCGGGAGTAATTCTCGATGCCCGAGCACGACCCGATCTGGCGCATCATCTCCAGGTCGTAGCTGGTGCGCATCCGCAGCCGCTGCGCCTCCAGCAGCTTGTTCCCGGATTCCAGCTCGGCCAGCCGCTGGGCCAGCTCCTCCTCGATCCCGGCCAGCGCGCGGGCCATGCGTTCGGTCCCGGCCACGTAGTGCGAGGCGGGAAAGATGTACACCTCGGTGTCGTCGCTGATGACCGCCCCGGTGACCGGATGCAGCGTCGTCAACCGCTCCACTTCGTCCCCGAAGAACTCCACCCTGACCGGGTTCAGTTCGTACATCGGCAGCACTTCGAGGGTGTCCCCCTTGACCCGGAACGTCCCACGTTCGGGGGAGATGTCGTTGCGGGAGTACTGGATGTCGACCAGGCGGCGCAGCAGCGTGTCCCGGTCGTAGGTCTCCCCCACCCTGAGCCGCACCATCCGGTCGAGATATTCCTGCGGGGTGCCGAGGCCATAGATCGCCGACACCGTCGCCACCACCACCACGTCACGCCTAGTCAGCAGGGAGTTCGTGGCGGAATGCCGCAGGCGTTCCACCTCTTCGTTGAGCGAGGAGTCCTTCTCGATGTAGGTATCGGTCTGCGGCACATAAGCCTCAGGCTGGTAGTAGTCGTAGTAGGAGACGAAATACTCCACCGCGTTGTCGGGGAAGAGGGTGCGCAGCTCGTTGGCGAACTGCGCCGCCAGCGTCTTGTTGGGCTGCATCACCAGGACGGGGCGCTGCAGGCGTTCCGCCAGCCAGGCCACCGTCGCGGTCTTGCCCGTGCCGGTCGCGCCGAGCAGCACCACGTCCTGTTCCCCGGCCCGGATGCGCCGCTCCAGTTCGTCGATCGCGGCGGGCTGGTCCCCCGCCGGGGCGAAGTCGGAGACCACCCGCAGGGGGGCGACCTGGCGTTGCAGCTCATGGATCGGACGCATGGCTCCCACTGTAGGGGTATGCCCCGACAGTTTCGCGCCGCGGCCGCCTGCGGACGCCGGGCGGGCCCGCTCAGCGCACCCCGCTGGGGCTCCCGGTCAGGCCCAGCTGGCTGGCGAGCCGCCCCACCTGATCGACGGTGTTCTGCCTAGTGCCGGAGTTGTCGACGATCCGGGTGGCGGCGGCCCGGCGCTCCGCCCTGGAGGCCTGCGCCGCGATCCGGCTCAGCGCGTCCTCCCGGCTGAGCCCGTCCCGGGCCATCAGGCGTTCCAGCTGCGTCCGCTCGGGAACGTCCACCACGATCACCTCGTCGAAACTCTCCTGCTGACCGGTCTCGACCAGCAGCGGGATGACGTGCACCACCACGGCCCCGGGATCGGCGGCGGCCTCCAGCTCCGCGGCCCGCGCCCGGACCCTGGGGTGGACGATCGCGTTGAGGTCCGCCCGCGCCTGGGGGTCCGCGAACACCAGGGACGCGAGGCGGGCACGGTCGAGCCTGCCCTGGGAATCCACCAGGTCCTCGCCGAAGCGTTCCACCACGGCCCGCAGCCCCGGCGTGCCCGGCGCCACCGCCTCCCGCGCCAACACGTCGGCGTCGATGATCGCCGCGCCCCGGTCGGCCAGCAACTGAGCGACCAATGACTTACCCGACGCGATGCCGCCGGTCACCCCAACCCGCATGGCCCAAGCATGCCAGAGGGGCCCGGCAATCCTGCCGGGCCCCTCACGACTAGCGGTCAGTTACCGCCGGTCAGCTTGTCGCGAAGCGCCTGCAGCGCCTCGTCCGAAGCCAGCTGCCCCTCGGCCGGGGCCGCGGTCGAGCTGTAACCGGTGCCAGCGGCAGCGGCCGCCTCGCGTTCGGCGGCCTCTGCGTTCTCGGCCTGCTTCTTGTGGGCCTCCCAGCGGGCCTGGGCCTCGGCGTACTGCTGCTCCCAAGCGGCACGCTGCTCTTCGTAGCCGGGCTTCCACTCGTTGGTCTCGGGGTCGAAGCCCTCGGGGTAGATGTAGTTGCCCTGCTCGTCGTAGGAGGCGGTCATGCCGTACAGCGACGGGTCGAAATCGTCGGCAGCGATGTCGATCCCCTCGTTGGCCTGCTTCAGCGACAGCGAGACCCGGCGCCGGTCCAGGTCGATGTCGATGACCTTGACCATGGCCTCATCGCCGACAGAGACGACCTGCTCGGGGATCTCGACGTGGCGCTCGGCCAGCTCGGACACGTGCACCAGGCCCTCGATGCCCTCGCCCACCCGGACGAAGGCGCCGAACGGCACCAGCTTGGTGACCTTGCCGGGAACGATCTGGCCGATCTGGTGCAGCCGCGCGAAGGTCTGCCACGGATCTTCCTGGGTCGCCTTCAGCGACAGCGACACCCGCTCGCGATCCATGTCGACCTCGAGCACCTCCACGGTGACCGGGGTGCCGACCTTGACCACCTCGTCGGGGTGATCGATGTGCTTCCACGACAGCTCCGAGACGTGCACCAGGCCGTCCACGCCGCCGAGGTCGACGAAGGCACCGAAGTTGACGATGCTGGAAACCACGCCCTTGCGGATCTGGCCCTTCTGCAGCTGGGTGAGGAAGCTCTGGCGGACCTCGGACTGGGTTTGCTCCAGCCAGGCGCGGCGGCTCAGGACCACGTTGTTGCGGTTCTTGTCGAGCTCAATGACCTTGGCCTCAAGCTCCATCCCGACGTAGGGCTGGAGGTCGCGGACGCGGCGCATCTCAACCAGGGAGGCGGGCAGGAAGCCACGCAGGCCGATGTCCACGATGAGGCCACCCTTGACGACCTCGATGACATGGCCGGTGACGACGCCGTCGGCCTCCTTGATCTTCTCGATCGTGCCCCAGGCACGCTCGTACTGAGCGCGCTTCTTGGACAGGATCAGGCGTCCTTCTTTGTCTTCCTTCTGCTGGACGAGCGCCTCGACCTCGTCGCCGACGGCGACAACGTCATTGGGGTCGACATCGTGCTTGATGGAGAGTTCCTTCGAAGGAATCACGCCTTCGGTCTTGTAACCGATGTCGAGCAGGACCTCGTCCCGGTCGACCTTGACGACGGTACCGGTGACGATATCGCCGTCGTTGAAGTACTTGATGGTGGCGTCAACCGCAGCGAGGAAGGCTTCCGGCGAGCCGAGGTCGTCGATCGCGACCTGAGGTGCGGCCTCAGTGGAGGAGGTCATGTAGTAGGGCTCCGATGTGGATCAGTAGTTGCGTCACCCGGCGCCCTGCTGTGGATGTGCACCCTACTCCGTCCGAAGGCGCACGCAGGACACGGGCCTTGTTAGGCTACCTGGCCCGCCTAAATCGGGTCAATTCCGCCCCGTGCCCGCCTAGCCGGGGCGCGCCGACATCGGGCTTCGGTGTCATCATCGCCTGGGTCGGCAACGTCGCCATCAATCTGGCGTTCAGCGTCGGGGCGGCCGCGATGAGCGCTAGTGCGCGGCGTCGTGCCACGACCTCCCGGTCCCGACCGACACGTCGAGGGGGACGCTCAGCTGAAGCGCATGGCCCATCTTGTCCCTGACGAGGTCGGTCACCGCGGCCAGTTCCCCTGGGGCGACCTCGACGACCAACTCGTCGTGCACCTGGAGCAGCATCCGGCTGGCCAGCCCAGCTTGTTCCAGCCCCGAGTCGACGTCCAGCATGGCGACCTTGATGACGTCGGCGGCCGATCCCTGGATGGGCGCGTTGAGCGCCGCCCGCTCCGCCATCTCCCGGCGCTGCCGGTTGCTGGAGTTGAGGTCGGGCAGGTAGCGGCGGCGGCCGAGCATCGTCTCGGTGTAGCCGCTCCCGCGGGCACCCGCGACGACCTGGTGCAGGTAGTCGCGGACCCCACCGAAGTTCTCGAAGTAC
>JAUMWV010000005.1 GCA_030529455.1 Propionibacteriaceae bacterium
AACTTGATCTCCAGCAGCACACCGGCTACCGGGGAGGGGATTTCGGTGTCGACCTTGTCGGTCGATACCTCGAGTAGCGGCTCGTCCACCTCGACGCGGTCTCCGACGGCTTTCAGCCAGCGGGAGATAGTGCCTTCGGTGACGGACTCGCCGAGTACCGGGAGAGTTACTTCGGTCGACATGGTGGAATTGGGCTCCTTCGCAATTCTCGTGGACAGGTCCCAGCCTATCCCGCATTCACTGGTGTATGTGCAAAGGCTTGCCAGCTAGGGCAAGCGCGGCCTCGGCTATCGCCTCGCCGAGGGTGGGGTGGGCGTGCGCGATCGCACTCAGATGGTCCGGGCGGGCCTCCCAACCCACGATCAGCGCGGCCTGACCGGCGAGCTCGGACACGCGCTCCCCGACGATGTGGACGCCCACGATCTCCCCGCCGCGGCGGCGCACCAGATGAACCTGCCCGCTCACCCGGCCCGCCCCGCCCAGGAGCTGCGCCTTGCCGTTAGCGGACAGCGGATAGCTCACCGTCTCGGCCTCGCCCCCGGCGCGGGCCTGCTCGGCCGTGAGCCCAACCGAGACGATCTCGGGGGAGGAGTAGGTGACCCGCGGGATGGCGGCGTCGTTCGGCCGGATCGGGGCGGGGGAGAATCGTCCGAGGCGGTGCGCGATCAGTTCCGCGACGTAACGGCCGTGGGCGTACCCGCGGTGGGCGAGCTGCGGGCCGGGCACGAGATCGCCGATCGCGTAGACCCCGGGCAGGCTGGTGCTGAGGTCGTCGTGCACGACGACGCCCGGCCGCCCCGAGGCCGACAGGTCGGCGCGGCGGCCCACCGCGACGAGCAGCAGGTCGGATTCGAACACTGAGCTGGCCGTCTCGATCCTGACCCCGGAGGCGTGGGCGCTGGCCCCAGTCACCGGGCAGCCCAGCACCGCCTCGATGCCGCGGCGGCGGAACGCGGCCAGCAGGGACGCCGAGACCTCCGGCTCCTCGCTGGGGACCAGCCTGTCGGCGGCCTCGATGATCCGCACCCGGACGCCGAGGCTCGCCCACGCCGAGGCGAACTCCACCCCGATGACCCCGCCGCCGAGGATCGTCGCGCTGGCGGGCAGCTCCGTCAGCCGCAGCGCGTGCTCGCTGGTGAGGATGCGCTGCCCATCAATGGGCAGCCCCAGCGTGACCGGGCTCGCTCCGGTCGCGAGCACCACAGAGCCCGCGGCCAGCACCTCCTCGCCTGCTCGCACCCCTAGGGGAGACGTCAGCACCTCGCCGCGTCCGGCCAGGACCCGCACGCCCGCGGACGCCAGCAGGCCGGTCAGGCCGCCGTGCAGCCTGCCCACGACCTGATCGGCGTAGCCCACGATCGCGGCGGGATCGGCTCCCTGGTACTCCGCCCGGACCCCGACGCCTGCCGCGTGGCGGACGGCGTCCGCTGTCGCGGCGGCATGCAGGAGGGCCTTGGCGGGGATGCAGCCGCGATGCAGGCAAGTCCCGCCCACCCGGTCCGCCTCCACCAGGGCCACGCTCAGGCCGAGCTGGGTGCAGCGCAGCGCGGCCGAGTAACCTGCGGGGCCACCCCCGATCACCACCACGTCGTATGTCGTCATGGACAGAGTCTGTCAGGTGTGGCCCATAATTGGGGCGTGGGCTGGTTCAGGAGACGGCGGGCGAAGGCACAAGTAGAACGGGACGCGGCGACGGTCGATACCGCACTGCTGGCGCACCTGAGGGATTTCATCGCGACGCGGCGGGGCATAGAGGCGTGGGTTGAGCTGCCGACCGGGTTCAACCAGGCCTCCATCTTGCTGATCGCCCATGATGGCGAGTGGACGAGGAGGGCCATGCCGTCGGTCGGTTTCGCCCACCAATTCGCCATCGACCACGGCTTGCCCTCCTACGACGCCGGGGTGGTCCCCTACCCCAAGCGGATGCGGGACTACAACGCCCGCAACCGCCCGCCGAAGCCGAGCGCGGGGTAGCGTCCCGCGCCCGGCCGCAGGTTTCAGCCAGCCAGGGAGGAGGCCAGCGCCACCAGCGTGCGGACTCCCGCCCCGGTGCCGCCCGGGGGAACTTCGTCGTAGGCGGACCCCTCGTTGTAGGCCGGGCCCGCGATGTCGAGGTGGGCCCAGGACCGGTCCGGCTCCACGAAACGCTGCAGGAAGGCCGCCGCCGCCAGCGTCCCGCCGACCTTCGCGGTGGTGCCCGACTTCATGTCGGCGATCGGCGAGTCGAGGGAGTCGCGGGCGTGTTCGGTGATCGGCAGGTGCCAGAACATCTCACCCGCCGCCTCGGCCGCATCGAGCAGCAGGTCGGCGGTGGTGTCGTCGGAGGCCATCAGCCCGGCGCACCGCTCACCGAGGGCGACGATGCACGCGCCGGTCAGCGTCGCGACGTCCACCACCAGGTCGGGGTTGTCGGTGTTGCTGCGCGCCAGCGCATCGGCCATGACCAGACGGCCCTCGGCGTCGGTGTTGACGTTCTCGACGGTCTGGCCGTCGAACATCGTCAGCACGTCGCTGGGACGGTAGGCGGTGTCCGAGGGGAGGTTCTCGGCGAGCGCGGCGTAGGCCGTGACCCGCACCTTCAGTCCGAGCCGGGCGATGGCGTTGGTCGCGGCAAGCACCGCAGCGGCCCCAGCCATGTCGCACTTCATGGTGAGCATCCCGGACGACGGCTTGATGTTGAGGCCGCCGGAGTCGAAGGTGATCCCCTTCCCGACCAGCGCGAGGTGGGTCTTGGCTCCGCGCGGCGCGTACTCCATGCGCAGCAGCCGCGGTTTGCGGCTAGAACCGCCGCCGACCGCCAGGATGCCGCCGTAACCGCCCTTCTCCAGCGCCTTCTCGTCGAGGACCTCGACGGCGACGCGGGCACCCTTGAGCAGGTTGCGGGCTTCGGCGACGAAGGACTCCGGGTACAGCAGGTTCGGCGGGGTATTCACCAGGTCCCGCGCCGTGCACACCGCGGCGGCGACCAGCCCGGCCCGCTGGATCGCGTCCTTGGCCTCGGCGCGGACGCTGGCCGAGACGACATCGATGGCCCCGATGCGGGCCGGTTTGGGGCTCCGGGTGACCTTGCGGACGCCGTATTGGCCGAGCACGGCCGCCTCGGCCGCGGCCTGGAGCAGTTCGGGGTCGCTGAGCTCCAGCGAGATGGCGACAGTGAGGGGGTCTTCCCCGGGAAGTGCGGTGATCGACCTGGTCGCGTTCGCGACCGCCCGGCGGATGCGCGCGGGGTCGACATCGGGTTCGCCGAGCCCGGCCACCACCAGGCGCTGCCCGGCGCCCGGCAGGACCGTGACCGAACCGGCCTCCGGCTTGGCGCCGAGGTCGGCGGCGAGGCTCGCCACGTCAACGCCGAACTTCTTCTGGAATGCCTTGTCCATATCGGCGGGCAGGCCGACGAGCGATGGGCCCGCGCCGGTCGCCGCGAGACCGACCACCACCACGTCGTGGTTGCGGCCGATGGATTTCGTCAGATTCAGGGATGGTTGGCTCTCGTTCACCCGGACAGGCTACTCTCACCTTCGTCGAGAGGAGCAATGATGCATCAATCACCGCTGCACGATCGCCACGCGGCCGCGGGCGCGAAGTTTGCCGAGTTCGGCGGCTGGGAGATGCCGCTGCAGTACAGCGGAGTGCTGGACGAGCACCAGGCGGTGCGCGAAGCCGTCGGCGTGTTCGACGTCTCGCACCTGGGCAAGGCGTCGGTGATCGGCCCGGACGCCCTGCACTTCCTCAACGGCATCCTCGCCAACGACCTGGCCAAGGCCGGGCCGGGCAAGGCCCAGTACACGCTGCTGTGCAACGACTCCGGTGGGGTCGTCGACGACCTCATCGCCTACGTCAACGGCACCGACGATGTCTTCCTCA
The DNA here is from genome assembly GCA_030529455.1 of Propionibacteriaceae bacterium. Taxonomy (GTDB): domain Bacteria; phylum Actinomycetota; class Actinomycetes; order Propionibacteriales; family Propionibacteriaceae; genus JAUMWV01. The sequence goes on from JAUMWV010000005.1 coordinate 3,865, forward strand.
TCCCGAACGCCGCCAACACCGCCGAGGTCGTGGACATCCTGGCCGCCGCCGCCCCCGCGGGGATTCAGGTGACGAACCGACACCACGATTTCGCGGTGGTCGCGGTGCAGGGGCCGAAGTCTGACGAGGTGCTGTCGGCGCTCGGCTACCCGGTGGGTCACGGCTACATGAGCTTCACCTGGGTGGATTCCCCCGTCCTGGCCAGTGTGTGCCGCACCGGATACACCGGGGAGCGGGGCTATGAGCTGGTGTGCGCGGCGGGCGATGCCGCCGCGGTGTGGGACGCCGTGCTGGCCGCGGGCGAACCCTTCGGTATCCGCCCCGCGGGTCTGGGCGCCCGCGACACCCTGCGGACCGAGATGGGCTATTCGCTGCACGGGCACGAGATCACCCCCGGCATCGACCCGGTCTCGGCTGGACTCAGCTGGGCCATCGGCTGGGCGAAACCGGGATTCGCTGGGAAGGCGGCGCTGGCGGCGATCAAGGCCGAAGGCCCGGCCCGCCGCAGCCGGGGCCTCAAGGCGCTGGGGCGGGGCATCCCGCGTCCGGGCATGACGGTCGTGGACGCCGACGGCGCCGAGATCGGGACCGTGACCTCGGGCACCTTCTCGCCGTCGCTCAAACAGGGCATCGGGCTGGCACTGATCGACACCGCCCACGGCCTCGGGGAACGGGTCGGGGTCCAGGTGCGCAACCGGGTCGAGGAGTTCGAGCTGGTCAAACCGCCGTTCGTGCAGCCTTCGGTCCGGGGCTAGGCGTCCTGGCCGTGACGCAACGCATCGTGCACGCCCTGGTCGTGCTCGCCGGCCTCGCCCTGACCGGTTGGGGCCTTGGCATGCTCGCCGCGTCGTCGGCCTCCTGCCGTGGGGTGGCGATGGGCCCGGGGGACACCTGCTACTACGCGAGCCCGGGAGAGGCCAGGACGCAGCGGGTGCAGACCTATGAGGAGCGGGTGTCGGCCGTCCGGTCCAGCGCCCCGGTCGTCATGGGACTGGGAGTGCTGACCGCAGCCTTCGGGGCTTTCCTGTTCGTCCAGGAGATACGTCGCCCGGCTCGGCAGACGGCCGCGGATCAGTCGGGCAACAGCGACATCGGCCCGTAGACGAGCCGGTCCTCCTCGTACAGCGAGACCTCCGTGACGCCAGCCTCGGCCAGGTCCTCATAGTAGGAGCTCAGCCATGCTTCGGCCTCGGCCTGGTCAGCGAACGGCTGCCCGAGACCGAGGTCTGAGGCGTGCGCGGCGTCGGTGGGAACCCAGCGGTAGGACATCAGTAGGACTCTCCCCTGGAGATGCGCGGCCGGGGCTGGCGGAAGCGGCGGATCATCATTGCCCGGTTGACCAGGTACATCAGCAGGCCGCGGTAGCTCGCCTTGGGCAGCCGCTGGGCGAGTTCTCGCTTGAACGAGCGCCACAGCAGGGCCACGTTGACGATGTTGAGCACCAGGAAGACCCACAGCAGGATCGTCACGTAGGGCGCGATGGCGATGAACATCGGGTAGGTCGACAGCATGGTCAGCGCGAGGAAGACCAGCATCGCCGGCAGCATGAACTCGATCAGCGTCCAGCGGGCATCCACGAAGTCGCGCAGCAGGGTGCGCTCTGCGGAGCCCTCCGCCTTCTGCCAGGCCTGGTCCTGGGCGATGCGGCGCGCCTGCCGGGCCTTCTTACGCGCTGCCTTGGAATCCAGCCTCGGGTGCAGCCGCTCCATCCGGGCCGCCTCTGCCGCCTTGCGAGTCGGGGTGGGGGCACCCTTCTTTCCGCTGGTCGGCCGGGTCTCCCGAGGCGTCGCCTCCCTCGTCTCGGAACTCTGAGCGGACGATGGTCCCTTCGGCGTCAGGGTGCGCGGCGTGGCGTCCTTGGCGGGTGCGGTCCGTTCATAGGGGCGGAAGAATCCCACGATGCTCCTTTGGGCTGGTGGCTGCGCCCACATCTTAGTTGATCAATTTGGCATGGCGGTGCCCGGCTAACCTGGGAAGGGAATACCCTTGAAGGCGACCTAATTGAGCGGAAGGACAACTTGATGGCAGGAATCTTCGAGCGGATCGCGCTGGTGTTCCGCGCTAAGGCCGACAAAGCGCTAGACCGGATGGAGGATCCACGCGAGACCCTGGACTACTCGTATCAGCGGCAGCTCGAACTGTTGCAGCGCGTGCGGCGCGGCGTCGCCGACGTGGCCACCAGCCGCAAGCGAGTCGAGTTGCAGGCGAACAAGATGGCGGGCGAGATGGACAAGCTCACCGTCGCCGCTCAGCGCGCCCTGGAGGCGGGACGAGAAGACCTCGCCCGCGAGGCGTTGACCCGCAAGTCCGGTCTTCAGCAGCAGCTCTCCGACCTTGAGGCCCAGCACGCGCAGCTGCAGGCCGAGGAAGAGAAGCTGGCACGCGCCAGCTCGCGGCTGCAGGCGAAGGTAGACGCTTTCCGCACCCGCAAGGAGACCATCAAGGCGACCTATTCGGCGGCCGAGGCCCAGACCCGGATCAACGAGGCGTTTACCGGGATCAGCGAAGAGATGGGCGACGTTGGCCTGGCCATCCAGCGCGCCGAGGACAAGACCGCTCAGCTGCAGGCCAGGGCCTCCGCGGTCGACGAGTTGCTCGCCTCGGGAGTGCTGGACGACCCCACCGGTTCGGTGAAGGACGACCTGACCCGTGAGCTCGACGCGCTGGCGTCCAGCTCCTCGGTGGAGAATGAGCTGGCACGGATGAAGGCCCAGCTGACCGGCGGTCCGGCCGCGCGGCCCGAGATCGCGGCGCCCACCGGCGAGGCGGGCGCGGCGCCCGCCGCCGCGACCCCGCCATCGGGTCAGGGGGGTGTCCGGTGATTATCAGGATTCTCGGCGAGGGCCAGTTCGTCATGGACGAGGCCGACCTGGCCGATCTGAACACGCTCGATCACGAGGTAGAGGCCGCGGCGCAGGCCGGGGACCAGGAGCGGCTCACCCGCGCCCTGTCGGCCCTCATCGCCAAGGTGCGGGAATCCGGGCGCCCAGTCGAGGACGATATCGCGGTCGAATCCGATCTCATTCTTCCCGACGAGACCGCAACGGTCGCCGACATCCAGAAGCTCCTGGACGATGCTGCCGAGTACCCGGGTCTGATCCCGGGCTAGATGCGCGTCCTGATCGCCACGGATGGCGTTGGGGATCACACCTCCGAAGAGGTTGGGGTCGCCTTCGCCAGGGCGTGGGCTGCGGCCGGGGCCGAGGTCGCCGTGGTGCCGATGGCGCCCGGTGGCCCGGGGCTGGCCGCGGCGCTGGCGGGTCTGGGCTGTTGCGAGCCGGTGGTTGACCTGACCGCTGGCGTGCCCGAGAGCGTGCCCGCGGGGGCGATCGGTGTGGTGGCCTCAGACCAGGCGGACCTGCCGCTGACCGGCCTGCGCGGCCTGGCGGCGTCCGAGGGCAGACTCTCTGGTGCCCCGCTGGAGGAGGTCTTAGCCGAGGATGCGCGCTGGACCGAATGGGCGAGGCAGGTGTGGCCGGGCAACGACGCTGCCGCGGAGGTGCCCGGTGGTGGTGCCCACCGGGGCCAGGGCCTGCGGATACTCGCCGCGGGGGGCCGCCTGGTGACGGGGGAGGCGCTGTGTGCCGAGCTGGCCGGTTTCGCGCGATCCGCGCGGCAGGCCGACCTCGTGGTGACCGGCTGCGGCGTTCTCGACTTCGGCAGCTTCGGCGGGCCGGTGGTCGCGGAGGTGGTGCGGCTCGCCAGGCAGGCCTGCTGTCCGGTCATCGTGCTGGCCGGACGCAATCACGTCTCGGCCCGGGAACTGCGCAACGCCGGAATCGAGGCCTGTTACGCGGCGGGGGAGGGCCCCGACGCCGAGGTGGGGCTACCCGAGCTGTCTCGCCTGGCCACCCGGGTGGCCGCATCCTGGACCTGGTAGCCCGGATTCTGCCCGGCAAATGCGGGGCTAGGTGTTGCCGGACGCGGGTCGTACACTTACAGTCGCACTCTGTTCACACATACAAGGAATATGAACATGACAGATACCAAGCTCACCCCTCAGGGGGTCGTGTTGACGCCCGCGGCCGCGACCAAGGTCAAGGCCTTGCTGGAGGCGGAGGGCCAGACGGATCTCAGCCTGCGGCTCGCGGTGCAGCCGGGTGGCTGCTCGGGGTTGCGCTACCAGCTTTATTTCGACGATCGCGCTCTCGACGGGGATGTCGTCAACACCTTTGACGGCGTCCGGGTCGTGACCGACAAGATGAGTGCCCCCTACCTCATCGGGGCGACCATCGACTTCATGGACACCATCGAGAAGCAGGGGTTCACCATCGACAACCCGAACGCGCAGGGCTCTTGCGCGTGCGGCGACTCGTTCAACTGACCGAGCCGGTGATCGCGTTCTCACAGCGCCCCGCTGCGGCTTCGCCGCGACGGGGCGCACTTTTTTACGTTAGTCTGTGCACAAGATTGTGCCGATGACGGCAGATGACATCCTCGGAAGGGTAAGTAGTGAGTCTAAACCTCCGTAGGCTGGGCGGCGCTGCAGCGCTCCTGGTGTTGTTGACTGGCTGCAGCGGGCAAGCCGCTCGGTTCGGGCTTCCGGAACCCGCAAGTGACCGGGCCCCTTACATCGCAGACCTATGGGTTGGGGCTTGGATCGCCTCGCTGGTGATCGGCGTGTTCGTGTGGGGTCTGATCGGCTGGGCAGTGATCCGCTATCGCCGCAAGCAGGGCGATCCGGCGGTGCCCCGGCAGACGCAGTACCACCTGCCGCTGGAGTTGCTGTACACGCTGGTTCCCTTCCTCATCATCGGAGTGCTGTTCTTCTACACGGTGCGCGCCCAGGACGCGGTGCTGGCCAAGGAGAGCACCCCCGATCACACGGTCAATGTCATCGGCCAGAAATGGTCGTGGACCTTCAACTACATGGAGAAGGACAACCCGGCCATCGGCGATAACGCCCACGAGATCGGCACCGTGCAGAGAATCCCTGACCTATACCTGCCGCTGGGCAAGTCGGTCCGGTTCAACGTGAACTCGCCGGACGTCATCCACTCGTTCTGGATCCCGGCCTTCCTGTTCAAGGTCGACGTCATCCCCGGGCACCCGAACTCCTTCGACGTGACCCCGACCAAGCTGGGGGTCTTCGACGGCAAGTGCGCCGAGCTGTGCGGTACCTGGCACTCGGCGATGCTGTTCAAGGTGCACGTCGTGCCCGAGGAGGAGTACAACGCTCAGGTCAAGAAACTGATCGCGGCGGGTAAGACCGGAGAGGTGCCGCTGCCCTCGAACGCTCCCAACACGTTGCCGACCACGAAACCGGAGGAGAAGAAGTGACTACCGGCCCCGAGGCAGCAGCATTCCCGAACCGTGAGCGTCACCGCGTGGGCGCCATCCTGATGAAGTACATGACGACGACCGACCATAAGGAGATCGGCAAGCTGTACTTCGTGACGAGCCTGGCCTTCTTCGCCTTCGGCGGCATCCTGGCGCTCGCGATCCGTGCCGAGCTGACCAACCCCGGCATGCAGTTCATGAACTACGAGACGTTCAACCAGTTCTTCACGATGCACGGCACGATCATGCTGCTCATGTTCGCTACGCCGATGTTCGCGGGCTTCGCCAACGCGATCATGCCGTTGCAGATCGGCGCCCCGGACGTCGCGTTCCCGCGCATGAACATGCTGGCCTACTGGCTGTTCCTGTTCGGTTCGCTGATGGCCTGCGCGGGCTTCCTCAGCCCGACCGGCGCTCCCTCGTTCGGGTGGTTCGCCTACGTGCCGTTGTCGGACTCGATCAACTCTCCGGGCGTTGGCGGCGATCTGTGGCTGATGGGTCTTTACCTGCTCGGCCTGTCCTCGATCCTCGGTGCGGTGAACTTCATCACCACCATCATCTGTATGCGCACCCCGGGCATGACGATGTTCCGGCTGCCAATCTTCACCTGGAACATCCTGGTCACCTCGCTGATGATCATCATCTCGTTCCCGGTGCTCGCCGCGGGGCTGCTGGTGCTGGAATCCGACCGGGTCCTCGGGAGCCACATCTTCGACGCCGCGAACGGCGGCCCGATCCTGTGGCAGCACCTGTTCTGGTTCTTTGGCCACCCCGAGGTCTACATCATCGCGCTGCCGTTCTTCGGCATCATCACCGAGGTGCTGAGCGTGTTCAGCCGCAAGCCGGTCTTCGGCTACGTGGGCCTGGTCCTGGCGACCCTGTCCATCGGCGCGCTGTCGGTGTCGGTGTGGGCGCACCACATGTTCGTGACCGGTGCGGTGTACCTGCCGTTCTTCTCGTTCATGACCTTCATGATCGCGGTTCCGACCGGTGTGAAGTTCTTCAACTGGATCGGCACGATCTGGGGCGGATCGATCACCATGACCTCGGCGATGCTGTTCGCGATCGGCTTCCTCACCACCTTCCTGTTCGGCGGCCTGACCGGGATCATGCTCGCTAGCCCGGCGATGACCTTCCACACCTCGGACACCTACTTCGTGGTCGCGCACTTCCACTACGTGTTGTTCGGCACGGTCGTGTTCGCGATGTTCGCCGGCTTCTACTTCTGGTGGCCGAAGTTCACCGGAAGGATGCTGGACGAGACCTGGGGGAAGGTGCACTTCTGGCTGCTGTTCATCGGTTTCCACCTCACCTTCCTGGTCCAGCACTGGCTGGGTGTCGAGGGCATGCAGCGCCGCATCGCCGACTACGGTTCCTGGGAGGGCTTCACGCTGCTGAACCAGATATCGACCTTCGGCGCGTTCCTGCTCGGCATCTCGATGCTGCCGTTCGTGTGGAACGTGTGGATCAGCCGCAAGCATCCGCTCGTCGAAGTGGACGACCCCTGGGGCTGGGGACGCTCCATGGAGTGGGCGACATCCTGCCCGCCGCCGCGGTTCAACTTCACCGAGCTGCCCCGCGTCCGCTCTCCCCACCCGGCTTTCGACAAGCACCATCCTGAACTCGCCGGGCTGGACGACCAGGATCTAGACCAGCTCAGCAAGTACGCCGACAAAGAATTGCTAGGAGAACGCAAGTGAAGCCCGAGAAGTGGATCTTCTGGTTTTTGGCGATCTTCTTCGCCATCGTCGCACCCGTCTACTGGTTGGTCTCGGGTGAGGTCGCAGGGACCTTCGTGCTGCTGTTCTCCGGCTTCCTGGGGGCCATGATCGCGGGTTACCTGACGCTGGCCGCCCGCACCTTCGACCCTCGCCCCGAGGACCGCAAGGACGGCGAGATCCACGAGGCGGCCGGTGAGGTCGGGTTCTTCGCGCCGAAGAGCATCTGGCCGTTCTGGGTCGCACTGACCATGTCGGTGATCTTGCTGGGCCCCGCGCTGCACATGTGGTGGATCACGATCCTCGGCCTGGGCATGGGAATCTGGTCGGCGTCTGGGTGGCTCTTCGAGTTCTACCGGGGCGATTACCGGCACTGACCTCAAGCAGAAGGACCGGGGCCCGCAGCGCGGGTAAGAGGCGTGGCGGGCACGACCCGCTGGCCGCACCCGCGGACTGTGCGGAGCCTTCTCTCAGCTGAGACGTTCAGCCTCCAGGTGGGACTGGGACAGCACCGCGGCTAGGCCATTGCCAGCGACCCACGCTCCGGTCACCCCGAGGCCGGGCAGCTCCACCAGGCGCCGCCGGAAGGCCTCCACCCGCTCGCGGTGCAGCGGGGTCGGCGGCGGCAGCGAGTCGTTCCAGTGCACGACGAATCCGGCCTCGACCTGGCCGTGGGCGAGGTCCAGGCCCAGCAGCGTCGAGGCGTCCGCCAGCCCCTGTGCCACGCTGGGCTGGGGGTTTTCTCCGGGGCGGCCGTAGGAGACCCTCAGGAAGTGGGTCTCGGTCTGCTCCCGCAGCCACGGCCATTTGATGCTGAGGTGGGTTAGGGCCTTGGCCCCGATGGGGGTGGAGCCGGGCGGTCTGGCCGCGACCAGCAGGCCCGAGCCGCGCGGTCCGGCGTCGAGCCCGGGGTGGCGCAACGCGAGGACGACGTGGGCGACCCGAGCCCCGGGTGGCAGGCTCCACTGGGCCATCTCCAGGCTGGGGACGGGACGCAGCAGATCCATGGCGGCCCGCCCGTCCGAGGCGACGATCACGCGCTCGGTCTGGACCTCCCACGGTTCCCCGTCGGGCAGCGGCGGGTCGGCCGGGGTGGGTCCCGGCCTGGTGCGGGAACAGGTAATTCGCCAGGACGAGCCATCCCGGACCAGCTTGCTCGCGATGGTCCGCGTCGCCACCTCGCCGCCCCGATCGGTGATCTGCTGGGCGAGGCTGCGGGGCAGCAGGAACAGGCCACCGACGACCGACGAGACCACCGGGCCAGGGGGCGCGGCAGAGCGGAGCTTCGCCGCCGCGGCGGTCAGGGAGCCGGTGGTGGCGAGCGCGGCGCGCAGCCCGGGGATGATGACGTCGGTGGTGAGGTCCTCCGGCTCGGCTGAGTAGATGCCGCTGGCGACCGGCCGGACGAGCCGCTGGTAGGCCTCCTCGCCGAGGCGTGCGCGAACGAGCCCTGCCAGGTCGCTGGCCTCGGCCCCGATACTGGCGTCGAGCAGCAGATCCTGCCAGGCCCTCGGGCGACAGCGCGGCGGAGACGTGGGCGTCGTCCAGGCTGGACGGGATGCCCAGCACGCCGTGGGGGAGCGGCAGCACCCGGTCGTCGGGCAGCCAGACCCAGGACGAACCGCCGGGCTCCCGGGTCGACAGCCCCAGCTCGGCGCATAGCTGGTGGCAGTAGGCCGAGCGGCGGGCGTAGGACTCGGCACCGAGGTCGATCCAGGTCCCGGCGACCGGGGCCCCGGCCACGAGCCCACCGCAGGTGCCGCGGGCTTCCAATAGCAGCGGGCGCACCCCCCGCTTGGCGAGTTGGTAGGCCGCGTTGAGGCCGCCGATCCCGCCGCCGATCACGACGGCTTCCGCCCTCATAGCGCGTGCACCAGGTCGACGATGCGGGTCAGGACGTCTGGGTCGGTGCCGGGCGGGACGCCGTGTCCGAGGTTGACGATGTGCGCCCGGGCGCCGCGTCCGGCCTGCACGATGTCGCGAACGTGGTCTTCGAGGACCGGCCAGGGGGCAGCCAATAGCGCCGGGTCGATGTTGCCCTGCACGATGACCTGCCCGTCGAACAGGGCGATGGCCTCGCTCAGCGGGGTCCGGTAGCACACCCCCAGGGCGTCGCCGATGGTGGCGAATTCCCGCAGCAGGTGGTGGGTGTTGGTCCCGAAATGGATGCTCGGGACATCGACCCTCTCCAGGACGCGGCGAGAGTGCGGCGCCACGTGGGTCACGTAGTCCGCCCGGGTGAGGGAGCCCGCCCACGAGTCGAACAGCTGGACGGCGCGGGCACCGGCCGCGACCTGGATCTCAAGGAAGCCAGCGGCCAGGCTGGCGCACCAGGACAGCAGCGCGTGCCAGCTGTCCGGATCGGTGTGCATGAGGGCGCGGGCGGCGAGATGGTCGCGGCTGGGCCGCCCCTCGACGAGATAGGCCGCCAGGGTGAACGGCGCCCCGGCGAAACCGATGAGCGGGGTGGAACCGAGCTCCCGGACGAGGATGCGCACCGCTTCGGTGATGGGTTCGGCATCCTCAATGCGGTGGGAGACGAGTTCGCGGATGCTCGCCGCGTCCCGGTAAGCCCGGTCGAACACCGGGCCGACGTTGCTGTGGATCTCGACGGGTACCCCGGCTAGCCGGAGCGGTACCACGATGTCGGAGAAGAAGATGGCGGCGTCCACCCCGTGACGGCGCACCGGCTGCAGGGTGAGCTCGGCAGCGAGCTCCGGGCGCAGGCAGGATTCCAGCATCCCGATCCCCGCCCGGGCGGAGCGGTACTCGGGAAGCGACCGGCCTGCCTGCCTCATGAACCAGACCGGTGGGTGGGGCGGCTGGGAACCAGACAGTGCCGTCAGGAAGGTGCTCACGGCCCGAATTGTGCCCCGGGATAAAGGGTCAGGCAAGCCCGGTGTAGCATTCCGGCGCGGCGCTGATAAGGTGCCAACACCTCGTCGAGATGGTGTCGTCTGGCTGTCGGTAACTTATGTTGAACCAAGATTACTGTATCACTAGTGACGCGTGCGGGGAAAAGTTGCCTTGGGCCTGCCCGGTGAGGCTGAATTGGTGCCGTGGGTTTGATGTCGTTCTCTGTGCACCACCTCGACCACGGGATGGCCGCCGTGCAGCGAGTGACGCCTGCCGCGGACGAGGTCGCCCACCGGCTTCGGGCGGAAGACCTGGTCAATGGCGTTTTGGTGTTGTCGACGTGTAACCGCTTCGAGGTCTATCTGGACGTCACCTCCGCTCCGCTCGGCCGTATCGAAGCAATCGTCAGGCGATGCCTGAGGTCGGTCCTAGCTTCCTCGGGCTGTCCGGCCCACCTGCCGCAGATTCCGCTGCGGGTGAGGCGTGGAGAGGCCGTGATGAGGCACATGCTGCGGGTAGCAGCGGGCCTGGATTCCATGGTGGTCGGTGAGCGTGAGATCGTTGGGCAGCTTCGCCGGGCATTGAAGAAAGCTGCGGCGGAGAACCTCAACACCCGGTTGCTGAACATGACGGCGGAGCATGCGCTGCGCTGCTCGCGGCGAGTCTCCGCGGCGACCCGGCTGGCCGACCAGGGCCGCTCCATCGTGGCGGTCGGCCTCGACCTAGCGGCGGAATCCGTCGGGGCAGGATACTCGCCCCGGGTGCTGCTCATCGGGACGGGCGCTTACGCCGGTGCGACGGTTCACGCGCTGCGGCGCCGAGGCTGGCCCCGGATCGGGGTCTACTCCCGGAGCGGGCGGGCCGCGGACTTCGCCGAATCCCACGGCGTCGACGTCGTCGAGGACCTGCCAGCCGGGCTGCGGGCCGCCGACGTGGTGGTGAGCTGCAGCGGCACCGGCGGGTGCGTGCTGACCGAGTCGCTGATCGCTGCGGCCCTCGCCGTCCCACGGCTGGCCGACCTCGCGATCCTCGACCTGGCGTTGCGCCGCGATGTCGCGCCTGAGGTCGCCGGGCTGCCCGGGGTGAAGCTGTGGACGCTGGACTCGATCGGTCAGGTCGCGGGCGAACTCACCTTCGCGCAGGTCGAACAGGCCGAGAACATCGTCGACGAGGCGCTGGATGGTCTCCTGGCCGCGCTGCGTGGCCGCCAGCTCGACCCGGTCATCGTGGCGCTGCGGGATCTCGTGGCCGGTATGGTCGAGGACGAAGCGGCGCGGCTGCCTCACGGAAGCGTGCCCCGGGAGGCGGCCGAACGGGCGCTGCGACGCCTCGCCGCCAGGATGATCCACGCCCCGCTCGACCGGGCACGGCAGGCCGCCGAACAGGGCCACAGCCTGAGCTATGCCACCGCGCTCGGCGAGCTGTACGACCTGGACGTCGCGGTCACCGATGCGCTGGGGCAGGACCTGGCCCCACTCGACCCCGGCACCCTGGAATGCCCGTCGTGTCCGGCCACCGGGCTTGGACTCGACGATCTCAAGCCGACGCGTCCGCACCTGGAGGCCATATGACGCTCACGCCCTACGACGCCATCATGTTCGTGAGCTACGGCGGGCCCGATGGGCCAGATGACGTGCTGCCGTTCATGCGGAACGCGACCCGCGGACGTGGCGTCCCCGACGAGCGGCTGGTGGAGGTCTCCGGCCACTACCGGCTGTTCGGCGGCAAGAGCCCCATCAACGAACGCAACGCCGAACTGATGGCCGCTCTCACCGGGAGGCTGCGTGACCTGGGGATCAATATCCCGGTGGTCATTGGCAACCGGAACTGGCACCCCTTCTTCGCCGAGACGCTCGCGGAGCTCAAGCGTTCCGGCGCCCGCCGGGTGCTGTGCCTCATCACCTCGGCCTACGCGTCCTATTCGGGGTGTCGGCAGTATCGCGAGGACCTGGCGCGGGCGCTCGACGAGATCGGCGGGGGCCTCCAGCTCGACAAGATCGGTCCGTTCGCCGAGACCGGGGGATTCATCGCGGCGAACGCGGCGGCGGTGCGCGAGGCGCTGGAACGGTTGCCGGGGGCGCACCTGCTGTTCGTCACGCACTCGATCCCGACAGCGATGAACGAGGCCAGCGGCGGCGACCTGGGCAGCTATGTCGCCCAGCACGAGCGGGTCATCGCCGAGGTCATGGCCTCACTCGGCGCCGAGGCGCCGAGCCACGAACTGGTCTACTGCTCCCGCTCCGGGGCACCCCACATCCCGTGGCTCGAACCCGACGTGAACGACCGGCTGACCGAGCTGGCCGCCCAGGGGGTGAAACGGGTCATCGCGGTGCCGATCGGTTTCGTCAACGATCATATGGAGGTCGTCTACGACCTCGACACCGAAGCCAATGAGACGGCGGCCGAGCAGGGCATCGACTACCTGCGGGCCGCGACCGCCGGGGTCCACCCGGAACTGATCGCCTCACTGGTTGAGGCGATCCTCGCCCGCGCCGAGGCGGCCCGGTCCGGTGAGGGTGCGGACGACCAGTCCCGCTACGTGTGCCCCCAGACCTGCTGCCTGCCCCGGCCTGGGGCCTGCCCTCAACCCGCGATCGCCTGAAAGGACGACGATATGTACACCCATGACCCCCGCGACGACCAGTCCGTCGACATTGCCGAGGTCAACTCCAGGCCGCGCTATGGCATGCACGTGGTCCTCGCCGCCGACCGGGGATTCCGCTCGGGCCTGGTGCCGGAGGCCGCTGCCTTGACCGGGCAGATCGAATCCTGCGGAGTGACGATCCGGGGTTTCTATGATGTCGCCGGTTTCACCGCCGACGCCGACCTGATGGTCTGGATGACGTGTGACGAACCGGCCCCGCTGCAGGCCGCCTACCGGACGATCCAGTACTCGGCGCTGGGGGACTACCTCACCCCGGTGTGGTCGGTGATCGGCGTCCACCGCCCGGCTGAGTTCAACAGCCAGCACATCCCGGCCTGCTTCGGCGGGGTGCAGCCCCGCGAATGGCTGGTCGTCTATCCCTTCGTCCGGTCGCTGGATTGGTACTACCTGCCCGCCGAGAAGCGCGCCGAGATGCTGAAGGAACACGGCATGGCCGCGCGTCCCTACCCGGACGTGAAGGGCTCGACCCTGTCGGGTTTCGCTTTGGGCGACTACGAGTGGATTCTGTCCTTCGAGGCCGATGAGCTGCACCGGCTCACCGATGCGATGCGTCACCAGCGCGCCGCCGAGGCCCGGCTGCACGTGCGGGAAGAGACGCCCTTCTTCACCGGGCCGCGCGTCGGCGGGGTGGTGTGGTTGGCCCGGTGGCCCTAGCCTTGGCGCACCCGGGGGCACAGCCGGGCGGCCTGGCACCGGGCCGCCCCGCCGGACATCCCGGTGGTCACCCCAAGGGCCATCCCAAAGGGGCGATGCACTCGAACCTCGACTTCGACAAGGCCCCCTTCATCGCGATCTGGGAAACCACCCAAGCATGTGACCTGGCCTGCAAGCACTGCCGGGCGGAGGCCCAGCCGCTGCGCAACCCCTTCGAGCTGAGTACCGGGGAGGCCAAGGCCTTACTGACCCGGCTGCGGGAGTTCGGCCGGATCATCTTCGTCTTCTCCGGCGGAGACTGCCTCAAACGCCCCGACATCGTCGATCTGGTGCGCCACGGCGCCGATCTCGGGCTCAGGATGGCGATCACCCCCGGAACGACCCCGCTGTGTTCCAAAGAGATGATGATCCAGCTCCGGGACGCCGGCCTGACCCGCCTGGCGATCTCTCTTGACGGGTCGACCCCGGAGCTCCACGACGAGTTCAGGCAAGTGCAGGGCTCCTACGACAATGGCCTGCGGATTTTGCGCGAGGCCCAGGAAATCGGCCTCACCACCCAGGTCAATACCGTGGTGCGCAAAGCGAACCTGGACGACATGGACGCCATGTGCGAGCTGATGGGCAAGCTGGGCATCGTGTTCTGGGAGGTCTTCTTCCTGGTTCCGATGGGCCGGGCGAAAAAAGAGGATGTGGCTAGCGCCGACGGGTTCGAGGAGGTCTTCCACAAGCTGTACGACCTGACCAAGACCGCGCCGTTCGACATCAAGGCCACGGCGGCGCCCCAGTATTCCCGCGTGGTGCTGGAACGCAAGAAGGCCGAACGCGAGAGCATGGACGTGTTGACCAGCGGTATGCACTACTCGCAGGCCGACGGCATCGGGCGCGCCCGCAACGTCAACGACGGCGACGGCTTCGTGTTCATCAGCCACATCGGCGACATCTACCCGTCGGGTTTCCTGCCGGTGAAGGCGGGCAACGTACGCACCGATGACATCATCGAGGTCTACCGCAACTCCCCGCTGTTTCGCACCCTGCGCGACCGCAGCCAGCTCAAGGGCAAGTGCGGGGTGTGCTCCTACCGGTCGCTGTGCGGCGGTTCCCGGGCGCGGGCCTTCGCGATGACCGGGGACTACCTGGCCGCCGAACCCTTCTGCGCCCACGAACCGGCCAGGCACTGACTGGCTCCGCCCGGCGGGGTACCCGGCCCGAATGTGACACCAGGTCAACGCTTCAGCGGGACCAGGACGTCATACTGAGGGAAGGAGGTGAACGGTGTCCAGCGAACGGCTCGGCTTTGAGTCCTTCGTCGCGTCCCGCGGGCCGGTGCTGTGGCAGGCGGCCTGGTTCCTCACCTGCGACGCGCACAAGGCCGAGGACCTCGTGCAAAGCGCCTTGGCCCGGGTGTACGGCCGCTACCTCAGCGTCGGCAGCGACCAGCAGTTCGAGGCCTACGTGCGCCAGGCGATGTACCGGGAGTTCTGTTCCTGGTGGCGCCGCCGCTGGAACGGTGAGCGCCCCACCCACCAGCTCCCGGAGACCGCGGTCCAGGAGGACCCCAGCAACATCGACCTGGCTAGGGCCCTCGAGCTGTTGCCGAGGATACAGCGGGCGGTGCTCGTGCTGCGCTACTTCGAGGACCGCAGCGTGGAGGAGACCGCGGCGCTGCTGGGGGTGAGCCCGGGCACCGTCAAAACCCACACCTCCAGGGGACTGGCCGCGCTACGCCGGTCCCGGCTCCTTGAGGAAGGGGAGACGGCATGACTCGCCTTGGTGACCGTTTCGCACGGCAGGCCCCGGCACCGCCAGACCCAGCAGGCTGGGCGCTGCGGGCCCGCACCCGGTACCGACGACGGAACCTGGTAGGCCTGGCCGTCGCGGTCCTCGTCCTGGGGATTCCTGCCGGGTGGGTGCTGATGCGCGATCCGGGAGTGGGCGGCCAGCCGGTCGCGTCCTCGGCGCCGGTGCCCCCGGCGCCCGACCGGGTGGAACTGTGCGCCCCCTACCAAGACACCAAGCGGTCCGGGGACCCGGCGCTATGGCTGAAAGTCAACGAGCTGCCCCGCGGCGCGGTTCGCGTCTGGCTGTGCGACGACCGGGTGCTGCCCAACCCGACCCAGCTGATGCCCAGCGTGCCGCTGACCGACCCGGACGCGGTGCAGCGAGCCATCCGGGCCTACAACGCCTTGCCGAGGGAAGAAGCAGAGGTCTGCACCAGCGACTTCGGCACGAGCTACTACGCCGTCTACGAGTACCCCAACGGGGTCCGCATCCCCGTGAAGGGGATTCTCTACGGGTGTCGCACGGCCAGCACGGGACCGGACACCGACCGGCACCATCGGGCGGGCAGCAAACGGCTACTCGACGAGCTGTTCGCGCTCTGGCCGAAGGGCAGCGTCCCGGCCGCCGGGTGCCCCACCGCCACGGTGGAGCCCGCCGGTCGCGACCGCCTCACCCTAGCCGCTGCCTGCCTGCCCGGGCAGGACCGGCGCAAGGACGCGACGGCGCTGTCTGCCGATGCGCTGGAGGCGCTGCGGAAGCTGACCCCGCAGCCAGACGAAGCCCGCTTCGGCCCGCCGGTCCTGAAGATCGCGCTGATCGACGAGGCGAACAACGTGACCCTCTGGGACTATGACGGGGCCCGGCTGCGCGACGGCCAGGGGCTCCTGGCCTCCCCGGGAGAGGGCCTCGTTCGTGAGCTGGCGGACGCGGAGCAACTGCTGACGGCCTAGCCGGAACGGGGGAGGGGGCGTCTTAGCTGGCGAAGGCCTGCCCCCACTTGAGCGTCCCCCCGGTGTGCAGCAGCCCACGCAGGTACAGCCTGCCACCGGCCCAGACCGCGAAGACGGTGAAGAGGAGGTTCGCGGCCAGGGCAAGTAGCGCCTCCCACCAGGCGGCGCTGCCCGCCACCAGGCGCATCGGCATCAGCACGCTCGATAGGATCGGGATAAAGCTCAGCACGGTCTTGAGCCCCGCGGGGGCGACGAAGGCGGCTACGTATCCGGCCATGAGCACCAGGTTCAGCGGCAGCGAGGTCTGCTGGATGTCCTCGTAGCGGGTGGCCATGGCGCCGGAGGCGGCCCACAGGCAGGAGAGGGCCAGGAAGCCGGTGACGAAGAAGGCCAGGAACCAGCCGCCGCTGGTCAGGAACGTCGGCAGCAGGGCGGCATAGCTGGTGAAGGAGCCCCCGACGGCGATGGTGCCCAGATATAGCGCGACCTGGGCCAGGGCGAGCGCGGAGTTACCGAGGATCTTGCCGAGCAGCAGCTGGGCTGGGGGCACCGCGGCGCTGAGGATCTCCACGACCCGGGACTCCTTTTCTTTGACCACACTGGCAGCGATCTGCAGCCCGAAGATCAGGGCGGTCGTGAAGAACGTCACCGCGAACATGATCCCGATGATGAAGGCCACGAGCCAGCCCGTGCCGTTGCTCTCCGACGTGTTAACGAGCTTGAGGGGGTCCCGGTGAAGCAGGGAGGCGGGTTCGACGCCGTGCGCGGAGGCCGCGTCGATCATCGAGGTGAGCGTGATCGCCTGATCGATGAGCGCGATCCAGCGCCCGCTGAAGGAGTCGGCTTCCTCGACGATGGCCTCCCAGCGGCCAGGCCACCTCAGGAGCGCGATGTCGTAGTCGCCGTCGGCCACTCCGGTCCGGGCGGCCTCGGGGGTGGAAACCTCGACGATCTTCCAGGGGGTCTGGTTGGCGTCGTTGACCCGCTGGACGACGGCGTTGGCCTGCGGGCCGACGACTGCGACGCTCACCTGCGGCGGGCTGGCGCCGCGGATCACCATGAAGACCATGCCCGCGATGAGGAGGGCGAGCGTTACCAGGGTCGAAGCGATGAAGGTGCGGTCGGTCAGCTTCGTCACGATCTCGTGGCGAGCGATGATGGCCCATTGGTTGCGGCGGTTCATGCGGTGACTCCTCGGTAGACTTCGCTCAGGGTAGGCACGACCGGCCCGAACGACCGGACGCGGCCGCGGCGCAGCGCCTCGGCCAGGACGTCCTGGTCGGCGCCGGGGTGGGCCAGCACGAAGGACGCTTCGTTGCCGTGCACGTCGGCCTCGGTGACCTGGCTGAGGTCTCGCAGCCAGCCCAGATCGGTGTCGGTGCACAGGTGGTGACGGCTGATCGCGGAGGCGACTAGCTCCTCGACCGAACCGTCGGCGATCACGCGCCCGCTGGAGAGCACGACCACGTGGTCGGCGAGGTGCTCCACCAGGTCGAGCTGGTGCGAGCTGAACAGCACCGGCACGTCGCGGGCCACGTACTCGGAGAGGATGGCGAACATCTCGTCGACGGCTTTCGGGTCCAGCCCCGAGAACGGTTCGTCGAGGACGAGTCCGATCGGGTCGGCGAGGACGGCGGCGGCGATCTGTACCCGCTGCTGATTGCCCAGCGAGAGCGACTCCAGTTTGTCCTTGGCTCTCGGGTGCAGGCCGAAGCGCTCCAGCAGGGCAGCGGCGGTGGTGCGGGCGTCAACGGCGGACATGCCGTGCAGTTCCCCGAGGAAGACCAGCTGGGTGAGCACGCTCTGCTTCGGGAACAGGCCGCGTTCCTCCGGCATGTAGCCGAAGGACGCACGGACCTCTCGGGTGATCGGTTCACCGTTCCACAGGACCTCTCCCGAGGTGGGGGCGAGGACCCCGAGGATCATCCTCATGGTGGTGGTCTTGCCCGCGCCATTGCCGCCGACGAAGCCGGTCACGACGCCGGGCCGGACCGTGAAGGATACGTCGTCGACCGCGACGAGGTCGCCGAACTTGCGCACCAGGTGTCTGATCTCCAGCATGACGATCACACTAGCCAGCGAGGCCTTCTTGAGTCATCGGCGGCGAGAATGAAAGATGGTGGCCGCGGCTCATCCGAAAGGATGAACCGGGCTGCGGCGTTCCGCCGGAACGGGCCCAGGCTGGCGGGCTATGACCGGGGCTGGATCAGACCGGACTCGTAGGCGGCGATGACCGCCTGCACCCGGTCCCTGACGCCGAGCTTGGTCAGCAGGTTTGACACGTGGGTCTTGACCGTGGCCTCGCTGAGGAAGAGGTCGGCCGCGATCTCGCTATTGGACCGACCGTGCGCCAGCCTGGTCCAAACCTCGATCTCCCGGGCCGTGAGCCCAGACGGCATCGGGCGGGGACGCCGCTGCCGGGCGCGCGCCTCGATCACCCGGCGGGTCACCTCGGGGGCGAGCAGAGCGTGTCCCTCGGCGACGGCACGAATCCCGGCGACCAGCTGGTCCGGCTGGGCGTTCTTCAACAGGAAACCCGCGGCCCCGGCGCTGAGCGCGTCGAACAGGTAGTCATCGGAGTCGAAGGTCGTGAGGATGATGATCCCGGCCGGATGATCGGCCAGCTGGGCGGTCGCGGCGATCCCGTCCATGCCGGGCATTCGGACGTCCATCAGCACCACGTCCGGTCCGAGCCGTCGCGTGGCCTCGACGGCCTCAGCGCCGTCGGAAGCCTGCCCGACCACCTCGATATCGTCCTCGGCGGACAGCATCAGCGCAAACGCCTGGCGGACGAGGGCCTGATCGTCGGCGAGCAGCACCCGGATCATCGGCTCACCCCCCAGGGCAGCGTCACGCGTACGCGGAAACCCCCGTGAGGCCTTGGCCCGATCTCGGAGTCCCCGCCCACCGCCGCGACCCGCTCCCGGATGCCCTGGAGACCCAACCCGCTGCCCCGGCGGCCCGGGATGGGGCGGCCCGCATCGGTGACCTCCAGCTCAGCCCGCCCCGGGGTCAGGCGCAGGGCGACCTTGGCCGACCGGGCGGTGGAGTGCTTCCGCGCGTTCGACAAGGCCTCTTGCGTGATCCGGTACAGCGAGGCCGACACCGCGGTCGGCAGCTGGTCCAGCTGCCGCTGCTCGTCGACCAGGACATAGTCCACCGCCATGCCCGAGGCGGACGAATCCGCGAACAGCCGCTCGTAGGCCCGCGCGTCGGGGATGGGAGAGCGGTCCTCCTCCGGTGAGTCGCGCAGCGTGACCAGGATCGAGCGCATCTCGGCGACCGCGTCCCGGGAGGCGCGTTCAATGATCTCCAGCGATTCGCTGGCGGCCTCGGGCCGTTTCAGCAGGACGCGCCGCGCCGCGGCGGCCTGCACCCCGATCAGTGAGATGTAGTGGGCGACCAGGTCGTGCAGTTCGCGGGAGAGCCGGACGCGGTCGGCGAGCACCGCCTGCCCGGCGAGCTGGGTGGCCTGGTGCCGCAGCTGCCCGGCCTGCTCGGCGACGAGAGCGTCCGCCCTGGCCTTGTGCCAGAGTGCCTGGCCGCCCACGATCGCCCCCACGAAATAGACCAGATTGACCACGCTGGCCCACAGCACACTGGCCACGAACGGGCTGACCAGGCCGGAAACCGGTTCGCGAGTCAGCGTGGTGAAGGAGTTGTGGGCCACGAACTGCCAGACCAGCCACCCCGTCATGATCGCCAGCACGAAACCGGTCCACAGCACCAGGTCGGTGCGCCGCTGGGACCAGGCGAAGGCGCTCAGCAGAGCCAGGAAATACAGGATCTGGCTGCCCAGCGTTATCACGACTTCAGGAAGGAACAGACCCACCAGCAGGAAGTGGAGCCCGGTCAGGGCAACCATGATCGCGGTCGGGAACCGGCGGCGCAGCACGAGGAGTGCCCCGGCGCTGCCGATCACCAGGTACTGCAGCCAGCGGGGGTGGCTGGGTGGCGAGGTGCCGCCGACGGCCCGGATCGCCTCCACGCCGAACAGTGACAGCGCCGTGAGCGCGGCAGCGAGGGCGGCATCGAAGCGCCACCATCCCTCAGCGGGGCGTGGGCGAACCCAGGACCCGTCTATGCCGAAGTAGGATCGCACGGGCGTTAGCCTAGTCCTATGCGTCGACTGTCCTGGGTTGTGGTTCTGCCAGTGCTGGGTTGTGCCGCGCTGTCTCCGGGAGCTGTGGCGGGCACGGGGGCCACCGCGGCGGCTATCGATGCCTCGCCATCCATCGGGGCGGCCAGCCTGAGCGAGAGCCCGGTTCCGGCCCAGGGACGGGACGCCAAGCCCGCCTCGGACGGGATCTCCCCCGCGCGGTACACGCTTGCCCAGCACCCTGATCTCACCAGCGGACGTAGCGCTATCGCGTTCGCCCCGCTGTCTCACCCGGACAAGATCGTCGTGCTCGGCAGCGTGCCATCCAGCAAGGCGTGGTCCACGTCGAAGGTGCTCGTGGTCTGCGCCTACCTGAAGGAGGTCGCGGGAGGAGACCCTGGACGGCTCACGCAGCGGCAGGAGAAACTCATCAACAAGGCGCTCTCGGCGTCCGACCTGGATGCGCTCCTCACCTTGCGCAGCGAAATCAAGGGCGGATCGGGGGCTCCGATGACCCAGATCCTGCGCAGCATCGGAGACACCGAAACCGTGGCCCCGGACCGGCGAGAGGGCTCCATGACATGGACGGCGGCCCAGCAGGTCAGGTTCATGGCCGCGCTGCACCACGGCAAGGTCGTCTCCCCGGTAGTGAGCAAGTACGTGCTCGAGCGGATGCGGCCGGTGCCGTCCCAGGCGTGGGGGCTGGGCACCGTCGGCGCGTCCGCATACAAGGGTGGATGGCTGACCAGGGAGTCCGAGACGCGGCAGATGGGCATCGTCGACGGCTACGCGGTCGCGATCATCACGAACGGGGTAGGCCCGGCCGAGCTCCAGTCCGACGGCGACTGGGCGCACGTGAGCCAGCTGGACAAACTCGCGGGGCTGCTCCGCGAAGCCATCAAGCAGGGCTAGCCGTCCCGGAGTAGGCAGGGGGGAGAGGCCACGGCTGCTCGGCTTCCAGCTGGGCGGCCAGCGCCAGCAGCATCCCCTCCCGGCCCGGTCGGGCCACCAGCTGCACGCCGATCGGCAGCCCGCCGCGGCTCAACCCGGCCGGGACCGACAGTGCCGGATGGCCGGAAACGTTGAAGATGGCGGTGTTGGCGACGTAGGGGGTCGAGGCCAGCAGAGCCCGCGCCGTGCCGAGGCCGGACAGGTATCCGGCCTCCGGGACGAGCCGCGGCAGGGTCGGCAGCAGCACCGCGTCGTGCCCGGTGAGGAAGCGTTCGTCGATGGCCCCGGCGATGGCCCGGCCGCGCCGCAGCGCCAGCCGCACTCCGGCGGCGGGAACGAATCGTCCTACCCTGGCCGTGCGGCGGGTATGCGGTTCGAGCCGGTTCCGGTGCTCCACGAGCCGCGATTCGGCGTACATGCCCGCGAGGAACTGGAGGAGGAAGGCGTCGGTCGGGATGGGCCAGCGTCCCGTGGCCTCCCGCACGATGTGGCCCAGGCCGCTCAGCCTGGCCACGACTGCGGCGAGCGCCGAACGCACCTCCGGATGCGTGCCCAGGCCGGGCAGGACCGGCCGGGAGGTCCAGCCGATCCGCAACCGTCCAGGACCGGCGGCGACCTCCTCGCCGAAAGACCTGGCCAGCGGCGTCGGGCGCCACCGGTCGGTGGGCATGGACCCGGCCAGCACGTCGCAGGCGAGAGCGGTATCGGCGACCGTCCGGCTCAGGACGCCGAGGCTCACCAGCCCGTACCAGTGCTGGGTTAGCGGCGCGGGACTGATGCGTCCGCGCTCCGGTTTCAGCCCGACCAGCCCGCAGCAGGAGGCCGGGATGCGGATCGAACCGCCGCCGTCCGACCCCAGCGCGAGCGGGACGAGGCCAGCGGCGACCGCGGCCGCCGACCCGCCCGAGGAGCCGCCGGGGGAGTGGTCGTGGTTCCAGGGGTTGACGGTGACGCCGTGGCGCAGGCTCGCGGTCTCGGGGAACTGGCCGAACTCGGGCATCGCGGTCTTGCCGACGATGATCGCCCCCGCGGCACGCAGCCGCCGGATCGCCTCGCTGTCGGCCGCCGCCGGTGTCGAGTTGCCGCGCCCACCCAAGGTCGTGACCATGCCCCGGACGTCATATTCCTCCTTGACCGCGACCGGTACCCCGGCCAGCGGGCCGTCGCGTCCCGGTGCGCCCGCATCGAGGGCTTCGGCCTCGGCGAGGGCCGCCTCCGCCCGGACCGCGGTGAAGGCGCGCAGCTGCGGGTCGAGACGGCTGATTCGCTCCAGGCAGGACGAGATCACCCCGGCGGCCGAGATCTCGCCGGAACGCACCCGGTGGGCGATCCCGGTCGCCGTCATGGTGCCCAGCGTCGAACCGTCCATGATCGCCCCTACCAGCTGGAGTGCAGCGGTCGGCCCTCTTCGTAGCCCGAGGGGGACTGGACGCCGACCACGGCCCGGTCGCAGAACTCCCTGAGGGTGCGGGCCCCGGCATAGGTGCAGGCCGAGCGGACGCCCGAGGTGATCCAGTCGATCAGGTCCTCGACTCCCGGCCGGGCCGGGTCGAGATACATCCGGGAACTGGAGATGCCCTCCTCGAACAGCGCCGCGCGGGCCCGCTCGAAACCGGACTGCTCCCTCGTTCGCTGGCGGACCGCACGGGCGCTGGCCATACCGAAGGACTCCTTGTAGGGGCGGGCGTCGGCGTCGAACAACAGGTCACCGGTCGACTCGTGGGTGCCAGCGAACCAGCTGCCGATCATGACCGACCCGGCACCGGCGGCCAACGCCAGGGCCACGTCGCGGGGGTGGCGGACGCCACCATCGGCCCAGACCGCCTTGCCCGCCTCCCGGGCGGCAGAGGCGCACTCCAGCACCGCCGAGAACTGGGGGCGGCCGACCCCGGTCTGCATCCGGGTCGTGCACATCGCGCCCGGGCCCACACCCACCTAGAGGATGTCGGCCCCCGCCTCGATGAGGTCGATGGTGGCGTCGGCGGTCACCACGTTCCCCGCCACGATCAGCACGTGGCGCCCACACCGGGAGGCGAACTCGTCGCGCGCCGCCACCGCGATCCGCAGCGCCTGGATCATCTTCTCCTGATGCCCGTGGGCGGTGTCCATCACCAGGACGTCGGTGCCCGCTTCCAGGAGGCGCCGCACCTTCGCGGCGACATCGCCGTTGACACCCACCGCTGTGCCCACCCGCAGCCGACCGCCAGCGTCCAGGGCGGGGGAGTAGATCGCGGCCCGCAACGCGCTCTTGGGGGTCATCAGGCCGATCAGCCGGTCGTCGGAGCCGGTCACCAGCGCCACCTTCTGGTGGTGCCTGGCCAGGGTGTCGAACACCTCGTGCGGGGTGATGCCGGGCGCGACCTGCACGAGATCGGTGGTCATGACGTCGCGGGCTTGGGCGAAGCGGTCGACGCCCGCGGCCTCCAGCGGCGACACCAGGCCGACCGGGCGGCCGTGGTCGGTGACGACAACCAGGCCGTGGGAGCGTTTGGTGATGAGCGACATGGCTTCCCCGACCGTCGTGGTCGGGCAGACCGTGACCGGGGTCTCGAACATCGGGTGGGCGTCCTTGACCCGGGCGATGGTCTGGGCGACCACGTCGGAGGGGATGTCCTGGGGGATGATCGCGAGCCCGCCCCGGCGAGCCATGGTTTCGGCCATGCGGCGCCCCGATACGGCGGTCATGTTCGCTGCCACGAGTGGCGTCGGGGTGGTGAGCCCATCGGTCGAGGTGAGGTCCACGTCGAGACGGGACGCGACATTGGACCGGTTCGGCGCCATGAAGACGTCGCTATAGGTCAGGTCGTAGGAAGGCTGGCCATGAAGGAATCGCACCTGGCCAGTGTAAGAGACGGCCGACCCAAAGCCCCAGAACGGCCAGCGAGCTCAGTGCTCGGTGCCGTCGGTCAGCTCCGCGGCGCCATGGTGGTGGGCCGCGGCGATCTCGCCAGCGGTCGGCTTCGGGATGTCCTGGCCGAGGTACCAGCGGGACAGCCGCGCGCGCAGCGTCGACACCTCCGGCTTGACCCGGACGCCGTGGGCGTCCTCGGTGCGGGTCGCGTCCAGGACGGGGTACTGCTCGTGCTGGGTCAGCGTGAACGCCTCGTCGTCGTGCAATGGGACGTGCGGTTCGGTGTAGCCGCCAGTGGCGCTGCGGCTGATGACCCCAGACTCCGAGCCGTGCAGGACGCGCTCGGCGTCCGCCCGCTGCAGCGACAGGCAGATCCGCTTGGTGATGAGGTAGGCGATCACCGGGGCGACGAAGATCGCCACCCGCAGGAAGATGGTGATCGCGTTGAGGCTCAGCGAGAACTGGGTGGCGATGATGTCGTTGCCGCCAGCGATCCAGAACATCGCATACCAGGTCATGCCCGCCACGCCGAGCGCCGTGCGGGTCGCCGCGTTGCGCGGGCGGTCCAGCAGGTGGTGTTCGCGGTTGTCGCCGGTCAGCCACCGTTCGATGAACGGCCACGCGCCGAGACCGGTGAACAGCAGGCCCATGAGGCCCACCCCGGGCAGGAAGACGTTCCAGCTCCAGGTCGTCCCGGCGATGTGGGTCTCCCAGTTCGGGATGATGCGCACCGCGCCCTCGACCCAGCCCATGTACCAGTCCGGCTGCGAACCGGCGGTCACCTGGGCCGGGTTGTAGGGGCCGTAGGTCCACACCGGGTTGATCTGCATGAACGCGCCCATGAGCAGCAGCACCCCGAACACGATGAAGAAGAAACCGCCAGCCTTGGCCATGTAGACGGGGAACAGCGGGTAGCCGACCACGTTGTTCTCGGTGCGGCCGGGGCCGGGGAACTGGGTGTGCTTGTGGTAGACCACGAGCGCCAGGTGCGCGCTGATGAGGCCGAGCAACAGGCCGGGGATCAGCAGGATGTGGGCCATGTAGAGCCGCGGGATGATGAGGTCACCGGGGAACTCGCCGCCGAAGATGAAGAACTCCAGCCAGGTGCCCACGATCGGGATGGACCGGACGAGGCCGTCCACGAACCGCAGGCCGGTGCCCGACAGCAGGTCGTCGGGCAGCGAGTAGCCAGCGAAGCCAGCGACCAGGGACATCGACAGCAGGCCGACACCGATCAGCCAGTTGACCTCGCGGGGCTTGCGGAACGCCCCGGTGAAGAAGATCCGCAGCATGTGCGCGATCGCCGCGGCGATGAACAGCATGGCGGCCCAGTGGTGCACCTGGCGGACGAGGAGACCGCCGCGGATGTCGAACGAGATGTTCAGCGTGGACGCGAACGCCTCCGACACCGGCAGGCCCTTGAGCAGCTGGTAGGAGCCGTCGTACTCGATCTCAGCCATCGACGGCTTGAACCAGATCGTCAGGAAGATACCGGTCAGCAGCAAGACCACGAAGGAGTAGAGCGCGATCTCGCCCAGCAGGAAGGACCAGTGGTCGGGGAAGACCTTGCGCAGGCTGCCCTTGGCGATCTTGGCCAGGCCGACGCGGTCGTCGACCCAGGAGGCCAGGCCGCTGCCGGGGCGCTTGGCTTGGGCGGGCGGACGGGTGGTGCCCGCGGAGCCAGGAGTGACGGTCGTTGGAGCGGCCATTAGTTGTCACCCTCCTTGTAGTCCTTGCTGGAGTCGCGCTCGAAATAGCTGGGCCCGACCGGGACCGTGAAGTCGCTTCGCGCGATGAGGTAGCCCTCGGCGTCCGTCGTGATCGGGAGCTGGGGCAGCGCCCGGGCGGCGGGGCCGAAGACGACCACCCCGGAGTCCCCGAGGTCGAAGGTCGACTGGTGGCACGGGCACAGCAGGTGGTGGGTCTGGCGTTCCCACAGCGAGATCGGGCAGCCGACGTGCGTGCAGATCTTGGAATAGGCCAGGATGCCACCGACGTGCCAGTCCTTGCGGGACTCGGGGATCTTGATGGACCCGGGGTCCATGCGGACGATGATGATGGGCGCCTTGGCCTTCTCCCGCTGGTAGCGCACCGGGTCGTGGTGCAGCGCCTTGAGATTCTCCGGCTCGGCGTTCACCAGGTTGCCGACCTCAAGGTCGCTGGCCTTGATCGGGGCGGCGGTGTCGCCGTTGACGAGGCGGATGCCTTGGGCCCACAGCGTCTTCTCGATCGTCTCCTTGCGGACGGCGGCGGTCGGCCACGGGCCCATGTCGGCGAGCAGCACCACCGCCGGCAAGGCCGTGAAGCCCAGCGCCCCGGCGAGCGCCCCGCCCAGCAGCGGACGCCGCCGGATCGCGGACTGCTCAATGCCGGCCTCCAGCTTGTCCAGCGCGACCTGGCGGTCCTGGCTGGAACTGGACGCCGGATGCCGCTCGTCGGCGATCTCCTCGTCGCCCATGAGCTGCTTGGCCCAGTGCACCGCGGCGAAACCGATCAGCGACACGCCCAGGCCCGAGGTCAGCCCCAGCCCCAGGTTGGAGGCGCTGGTCTTGAGGAAGCCCAGGTTGATCATCATGTCCGTCGGCACGGTGAAATAGATCACGATGAAGGCGATGGACAGCAGCGGCACCGCGGCCAGCATCGCCACGACTTGGCGGTAGGCCCGGTTACCGGCGGCCGCGTCGACATCGGTGTATCGCTCGACGTGCTCTTCGATCCCCGGGTTGGGAACGGGGTGGTGTTTCTCTTCGCCGATCACGGCGAGTTCCTGCTTGCTCATCGGGCGCGAGCTCCCTTCTTTGCCAGCCACAGCGCAACGAGCACCAAGCCGCCGATACCGACCAGCCAGGCCCAGAAACCCTCCGAGACCGGACCGAGACCGCCGAGCCCCAGCCCGCCGTAGTTTGGCTGGTCGGAGGCTTTCTTGAGGTAGCCGATGATCGCGCGGGCGTCGTCATCGGTGATGACCGTCTGCGGGAAGGACGGCATCTGCTGGGGGCCGGTACGCAGCGCCTCCCAGATGTGCACTTCCTTGGTCTGCTTGAGGCTCGGCGCGTACTTGCCGTTCGGCAGCGCGCCGCCCCCGCCGACGATGGCGTGACAGGCGGAGCAGTTGGTCCGGAACAGTTCGCCGCCGCGGGCGATCTGTTCGGCCGTCAGCCCCTCGGGGGAGTACTGGCTGGGATCAGGGATCTTCGGCCCGGCGCCGAAGGTGTCGATGTAGGCGCCCACGGCCTCGATCTGCGCCTGCGAATAGATCACGGTGCGTTTGGGCAGCTGCGCCTCGGGGCGGGCGGCGGGCATGCGTCCGGTACCCATCTGGAAGTCAACCGAGGCCGAGCCGACCCCGATGAGGGTGGGGCCGATGCTGCTGCCTTCGCCGTTGAGGCCGTGGCAGGACGAGCAGGTCACGTCGTACAGGGCCTTGCCCTCGGCGATCTGCTGCGTCTTGGCCGATTCCGCGGATGACACCGATGGGGTCAGCGTCGCGTAGAAAGCGCCCATGAGGACCAGCGCGAGAGCCACGACCAGCGGTTTGGCTGCCTTGTGTCGCTTGCGTGAAGAAAGGAATCGCATCGTGGGTTGCCTAACTCGATGGTGCTTACTTGAGGAGGTAGATGACCGCGAAGAGCACGATCCAGATCACATCGACGAAGTGCCAGTAGTAGGACACCACCATGGCTGCAACAGACTGCTCGTGGGTGTAGGTGCGGGTGAGGTAGGACCGCCCGATGACGAACAGGAACGCGATGAGTCCGCCGAACACGTGCAGGCCGTGGAACCCGGTCGCGAGGAAGAAGGCGGAGAAGTAGGAGTTGGTGGAGATGGTGTAGCCCTCAGCGAACAGTTCGAAGTACTCCACCAGCTGACCGGCGACGAAGACCGAGCCCATGAGGAACGTCAGCGTGTACCACTCCCGCATGCCCCAGGAAGCGAGGTTCCAGATGGAACCGGTCCGCTTGACCCGGTAGTGCTCGGCGGCGTGGACACCGAGCTGGCAGGTCACCGAGCTCAACACCAGGATGAGGGTGTTGCCGAGCGCGAAGGGGAAGTTCAGGTGCTGGGACATCTGCGCCCATAGGCTCTCGGCGGGAGACGGTGCCTGAGCCGTGGTCACGCTCCTGATCGAGAAGTAGGCGGCGAACAGCGCGGCGAAGAACATGAGCTCGCTGGCGAGCCAGATGATGGTGCCGACCGCCACCATGTCGGGGCGTCCGGCTGGCTTATTGAGCCGGGACTGGGCGACCGGGTGCAGAGCTCCGGTCGGCAGCTCCGCGGTGAGTTGCGTTGTCTGGTGATTCGTGGCCACGTCCACATACTGCCGTAAAACTGGCGTTTGGTCATGTCAGTCTGTCGAGAAAATTGGACCCGGTCTTCGGAGCGTGCCCGCACGATGTCATAATGCGGCCCATGTTGCTGCACGCCAAGCCCGACGACAACATCGTCCCGCTTGCGGGATGGCGTTACCTGACGGCATGGGATTTCCCCTTCTGGGGGGTGCTTCCGCTGGTGCTGGTCGGGGGTGCCTACCTGTGGGGTGTCTACCGGCTACGGCGCCAGGGCGATGCCTGGCCGGTGGTGCGGACCATCTCCTTCATGGCGGGGGGCATCGGCCTGATCGGGGTGGCGAACTTCAGCTTCCTCGGCGTGTACGACTCGGTGCTGTTCTGGTCGCACATGGTCCAGCACATGCTGCTCAACATGGTGGCGCCGGTTTTTCTGGTGTTCGGCGCCCCCATGACGCTCATGCTGCGGACGCTGCCGCGGCGTCCCCGGCAGGTCCTGGTGCGGGTCGTCCACTCGCTGCCTGCCAAGATCTTGCTGTTCCCCCCGCTGACCACGGCACTGATGATCGCCAGCCCCTTCGTGCTGTACACCACCGGCCTGTACGAGTTCACGCTGCGCGACGACCTGGCCCACGACCTGCTGCACGTGTGGTTCGTGACTATCGGCTGCATGTTCTTCTTCCCGCTGCTGAGCGTCGACCCGGTGCCCATGAAGCTGGCCTACCCGCTGCGGTTCCTGCTGTTCCTGCTGTCGATGCCCGGGCACGCCTTCCTCGGGGTCATCGTCATGGGCTCGACCAAGCTCATCGCCGAGGAGTGGTACCTCTCCTTCAACCGCGACTGGCCGCCCAGCCCCATGTACGACCAGCAGCTCGCCGGTGGCCTGCTGTGGGGCACCGGCGACCTCACGATGCTCGCTGGCATCCTCACGATCTTCTTCCAGTGGTACCGGGATTCGCAGCGGGAGGCCAGACGGATCGACCGGGCACTAGACCGCCAGGAAGCGCTGGCGGCCAAAGCTCGGTACGATGCATCCGATGGCGCCGTGCGCGGCGCCGAGACGCAATCCGATGACGAGGACGAGGCATGAGTGAGGCAAACCCGGTGAAGGTGCTGCTGTATTCCGATGACCGGACGACCCGTGAGCAGGTGCGTCTTGCGCTCGGCCGCAAGGTGGCGGCGGACCTGCCAGAGATCGAGATCCACGAGGTCGCCACGCAGGGGGCCGTCCTGAAAGCGATGGACGCCGGGGGCTACGGCCTGGCGATCCTGGACGGGGAAGCCAATCCCAGCGGCGGCTTCGGGCTGGCCTACCAGCTCAAGGACGAGATCGCCGACTGCCCGCCGGTGCTGCTGCTGGTCATCCGCCCCGCTGACGCCTGGCTGGGCACCTGGGCGAAGGCCGAGGCGCTCGCGACGATGCCGATTGACCCGGTCACCTTGCCGCAGCAGGTCGCTGAGCTGCTGCGGCGGAACGCTGCGTGAACCAGGACTGGCCTCGGCTGCTCGGCTCCCTGGTCCGGCGTAACCACCTGGATGCGGACTCGGCCCGCTGGGCGATGAGCGAGATCCTGTCCGGGAACGCCTCCGCGGTGCAGATCGCGGCCTTCGTCGTGGCGCTGCGCACCAAGGGGGAGACGGTCGAGGAGGTCACCGGTCTGGCCGACGCCATGTTGGCCAGCGCCACCCCCGTCTGCCTACCACGGGAGGCTCTCGACATCGTCGGCTCCGGCGGTGACCGGGCCAACACCGTGAACGTCTCGACCATGGCCGCGGTGGTCGCCGCCGCGGCGGGGGTCCCGGTCGTCAAACACGGCAACCGGGCGGCCTCCAGCAAGTGCGGTACCGCCGACGTTCTGGAGGCCATCGGCGTCGCCCTCGACGTGCCCGCGTCCGCGCAGCCGGGCGTGCTGGAGCGGGCGGGCATCACCTTCCTGTTCGCCCCGATGTACCACCCCGCGCTGCGGCACGCCGCCGGGGCGCGGCGGGAACTGGGCATCCAGACCACCTTCAACTTCCTCGGCCCGCTGGCCAACCCCGCCCGCCCCCGCGCGAACGCGGTGGGTGTGGCCGACGCCGCCATGGCGCCGCTGGTCGCTGGGGTCCTGGCCGGACGCGGCGCCCACGGCCTGGTCTTCCACGGCGGCGACGGCCTCGACGAGCTGACCACGACCACGGCATCGGCGGTGTGGCTGATCCGCGATGGCCAGGTGAGCCGCGACCATATTGACCCGTCGCGGCTAGGGCTTCGGCTCGCTCAGCCCGGCGAGCTGACCGGGGGAGACGCCGCCCACAACGCGCAGGTGGTCTGGGAGGTCCTGCGGGGGCGTCCCGGCCCGGTGCGCGACATCGTGGTGCTGAACGCCGCGGCCGGACTGGTCGCCTACGCCGGACCAGAACCCGGCGAACGGCTGGAGGATCAGCTGGCGGAGGCGCTCGGGCGGGCCGCGGAGGCGATCGATTCGGGGGCGGGGGAGGCGACCCTGGCCCGCTGGGTCGAGGTCAGCCAGTCCATGCGCTGACCAGGACCGCGACGAATGGGCCGAGCCACAGCGCCGGGCCATAGGGGAACACCGGGGACAGGTCGGCGCGCCTGCGCCGGAGCAGCGACACCGCGATGCCCCAGGCCGCGCCGATGAGCGCGCCGAACAGGGCCGCGCGCAGCAGCATGGTGAGGCTAGTGGCGGAGGCGACGATCCCGATGGGCACGGCGAGCCGGACATCGCCGAAACCAATCCCCGAACCGGCCCGCCACACGAGCCAGAACAACCCGCCGAGCAGTAGCCCGCCGGACAGCGCCCGCCCCGCGTCCGCCCAGGAGGTCAGGGTGCCGAAACAGGCCAGCGCGATCCCCAGTTCGGCGAGCGCGAGGTAGTGGAGCCGCCTGGGCAGGTAGGTGGTCAGCGCATCAATGGCGACGAGCGGGCCGAAACCGCCGACGTAGACCGCCCACAGCGGCCACTGCCCGGACGGCACCAGCCAGCAGGCCAGCCCACAGACAAAGCACCCGGCGACCAGCACCCAGACCCTGCCCGGGGTGACCAGGTCACGGTAGGGCGGTTTGGGTGGGTCGCCGGGCAGCGGCGGAGCGGTCGGCTCTGGCAGCCGTGGGACGACGAGGACCGCATGGGCGAGGGCGAGCAATGCCCCCGCGGCGGCTACCAGAGCCTGCACCGCATCAGCGCTGGGCGCGGGTGAAACCGGCGGCCTTGGCGGCCTCTTCGCTGTTGAACCAGACGTCCGGGATCGTGCGCTCGAACCCGCCGGTGCCCGGCAGGTGGTACTTCATGGAACGCTCGTTGCCCTTGATGGTGTATCCGGCGGGGGGCTCTTCGCCGACGTAGGACCCTTCCCCGTATTCGGGGCTGGTCTCGGCGATCAGGTCCTCCTCCACCGGCAGCGGCGAGCCCTCGTCGATCATGTCGTCGACGGCTTCGGCTTCGGCGCTCGCCTCGGCCTGGGCCTCGGCGAAGTTGTTCGTGGTGTTCACATAGGCACGGGAGGGCTCGTGGGCGGTCCACCCGTCGTCCTTGCTGACCAGGAACTGCCGGACGGCGGCGATCGCCCCGGCGACGACCGTGCCGATGGCCACGACCTTGAGGAAGCCCTTGAACTTGGACTTCTTCGGCTGGACGGTCTCGGCCACCGGGAGCTCTGCCGCTTTGCGCAGGGAATGCTGCAACTTGGGCAGGAGATCCTTTTGCACCTTGGTGCGGGCGGCCTCGACCGCTGGGGTCACCTTGTCGAGCGCGTCGCTGATGGCCGGCTCCCAGCTATCGAGCGTGCGCGAAGCGAAATCCGCCGTGCGCACCTTCGCTCCGTGAGCGATCGGGCCAACCTTGTCACCGGCCTGTTCAACCAGCGGTTGCAGGCGGGCGATCAACTCGTTGACGAGTTCCGTCCCTCGTTCGGCGGCGGCGTCCCTGGTGTCCGCGGCGGCCTTGCGCAGGTCCTTCATTTTTCCTCCATTGGGTAAAGGCTCGTAGTCGAGCAGCATCAACGCTACCCGAGCGTCGCGAATCTGGAAGGATAGAGGCCACAAGTTCATCGAAAGGACAGTCTTGAGCACCGTAATCCTGCATACCAATCGTGGTGATATCACCATCGAGATGTTCGACGACCAGGCCCCCAAGACCGTGGCCAACTTCGTTGGGCTGGCCAGCGGCACCAAGGAGTACCGGGACCCGAAGACCGGCGAGCCGGTCACCGGGCACTACTACGACGGGTTGACCTTCCACCGGGTCATCGATGGTTTCATGATCCAGGGCGGGTGCCCGCTCGGCAACGGCACCGGTGGGCCCGGCTATGAGTTCGCCGACGAGTTCCACCCCGAGCTCAGCTTCAGCCGCCCCTACCTGCTGGCGATGGCCAACCGCGGGCCGGGCACCAACGGGTCGCAGTTCTTCATCACGGTGGCCCCGACGCCGCACCTCAACCGTCGCCACACGATCTTCGGCGAGGTGAAGGACCCGGCGAGCCAGGCGGTGGTGGACGCGATCGCCACGACCAAGACCGGCTTCCGCGACGTGCCGGTGGACCCGGTCGTCATTGAGCGGGTCACGGTGTCCTGAACGCCGCCGAACCGTAACATCCGACCAGGTGGGCCGGGGTCACCCCGGCCCACCGTCGCGTCCGGACGGGGACGGCGCCGCCGGAATCGCCCGCCCGGCTTACTCGTCGCCCAGGGAGAAGGCGGTCTCCAGGTCGGCACTGGAATAGGCCCGGAACGCGATGTGGGTCTCGGTTGACAGCACCCCGGGAACCTTGTTCAGGTGGTCTGAGACCACGACCGCGATCTCGTGCGTCGACCGGACCCGGATCATCGCGATGAGGTCGATGCTGCCGGTGACGGAATAGACTTCCGTGACCCCATTGAGCGCTGCGATGCGTTCGGCGACTTCGGGGATCGATGCTACGTCGGCTTTGACAAAGACGATGGCGGTCTCCATAGAAGCGCATCCTAGACCGCAGCTCCCGGCGCGGCGCCAAGCAGGTGCTGCGCGAACTGCTTCGTGGTGAGCCCGGAGTGCGTCGGCCAGGCCCATTCTCCGGTGAGCTCGATCAGCCGCACCCCGGGGGTCTCCAGCCAGGACGCGATGAGCTCGGTCTCCTCCACCGAGGCGGCGCTGCGGCCCGGCCCCGGATCAAGGACCGCCTCCGCGGCCGCGACCGCGTCCTGTGCGACCCGCAGCGGGGATTCGCCGGGGCGGCTGTGGGCGGCGTGGGCGAGCTTGCCGTAGCGCACCACGTGCACCGCCCAGCCGTCCCGCTCGCGTGCCGCCGCGACGATCTGGGCGCACGAGGCAAGAGACCTCAGCCGGTGCCAGCGCCGGGAGGTGGCCTCGTAGGCGCGCATCCGTTCCGCTAGCTCACCCGCCTCTTCGTAGCGTTGCTGGGCGGTGAGGCGGACGAGCCGCTGGGATACCCCGGACAGTACCGGACGGATGTCGCTGCGCCACGACTCCCGAACCGCGGCGACCGCCTCACCGTAACGGTCCCCGTCCGGATGTTCGCACGGGGCGAGGCAGCGCCCCAGCCCCGCGAGCGCGCAGGCGGCAGATCCGCCGCTCAGCCGGGTGGTGCAGCGCCGGATCGCGAATGCGTCATACAGGGCCAGGCACGCGGTCTCGGCGTCCTTCTTGGACGGGAATGGCCCGAATACCTCGACGCCGGGCCGCGGCTGGCGCACGATCGACAGGCGGGGGAAACGTTCGGGGGTCAGGGTGAGCCAGACCAGGTTGCGCTGCCGCCTGGAGCGGCGGTTGTAGCGGGGGGAATGGGCCTCGATCAGCCGCAGCTCCCGGACCCCGGCCTCAAGCGCGGTGGCGCAGGGCAGGTGTTCGACGCCGGTGGCCACCCGGAGCATCTCGTGGATCCGCCCACGCCGCTCGGCGGCCGTGAAGTAGCTGCCCACCCGGCGCCGCAGGTTCGTGGCTTTGCCGATATACAGCACCTCTGAGTCGCTGCGGAACCAGTACACCCCCGGCGCCTCCGGCAGGGATTTCGCCCATACCCGCTTGGCGCGGCGGCCGGGGGAGACCTGGTGGGTGAACTGCATCAGGTCGTCCAGCGTGTGCACACCGAGGTTGCCCACGCGTTCGATGAGGCCGTGCAGCACGTCGACGGTGGCCCGGGCGTCCGAGAGGGCCCGGTGGTTGGGCTGGGTGGCGGCGCCGAAGAACCCGGCCAGGGTGTCGAGCTTGCAGTTGCGCACCTCGTCGCGCGACAGTGCGCAGCGGGCCAGGGCGAGGGTGTCGATCACCGTGGGGCTGGGCCAGTCGAACCCGGCCGATGCGCAGGCCCGGGTCAGAAAGCCGATGTCGAAGCGGGCATTGTGCGCGACCAACACCGCGTCGGTGCTGAACTGGAGGAAGGAACCGAGGACGCCCTCGATCCGCGGGGCGTCGGCCACCATCGCGGTGGTGATGCCGGTCATGACCTGGATTGAGGCCGGGATGTGCGAGCGGGGCCGCACGAGCGTCTGGAACTCGCCCAGCACCTCGCCACCCCGGACCAGGACCGCGCCGATCTCGGTGATCTCGGCCCCGGCGTCCCCACCGGTGGTCTCCAGGTCCACGACGCAGAAGGTCGTCTCGATCAGGGGAGTTCCCAGATCGTCGAAGGAAGGCTGCCACGGGTTCATGCACCGCACGGTACGCGCCGCCGCCGACATTTTTCGGGGCCGCGCCCGGGCGCCAAGCGCGGCCCGGCCCGCCGGTTTGGCATCATGCTGAGCGCGGGCTAAGATTTTCTCAGCGTTTTCGTATGAGGCGTTCAACTGGAGGAGATCGAGAGTGCAGATGCGTAGCTACCGGCGCCTAACCGTCGGGCTTGCCACCGTGGCGGTCGCGGGACTGATCGCCGTGACGCCAGCCCATGCCGAGACTGACGCGATTCGGCGCGCCGAGGCTGAGCTCGCTCAGATCCAGGAGGAATCGAGCAAGATCGACTCCGATTACGCCAACGCCCAGGCCGCGCTGGAAGACGCGAAGGCCAAACTCGCCCAGGCCGACGTCGACATCGTGACGCAGACCGCCAAGGTCGCGGAGCTGAAGAGCGGCCTGTCCCAGCTCGCGCTCATGCAGTACCAGTCCAACGGGGTCAACCTGACAGCCCAGCTGCTGGCGAGCCCCGACGAGACCTCGTTCCTCAACTCGCTCGCCAGGATCGACAGCGTCACCCAGCGGGCCAACAGCAACATCCAGGACGTCCAGCTGGAGCAGGCCAAGCTCGACCGGCTGCGGGCCGACGCCGCCAGCTACACCGCGGTCATGGAGGCGGAGCAGAAGAAACAGGCAGACCTGGTCAAGCAGTTCGACGAGAAGGAACGCCGCGCCCAGGCCGTGCTCGACGGGCTGAAGGCCGAGGAACGCGCCCGCCTGCTCGCGGCCCGCGAGGAGCAGACCCAGCAGGCGAGCCGGGCCGCGAACGGCGGTCGGCAGGCGATCGGGGAAAGCCCGCAGCAGCCCACCCCAGAGGCTGACCCCGGATCGGCGACTGGCAGCAGCCGCGCGGCGGCCGCGGTCGAATGGGCCCGCACCCAGGTCGGCAAGCGCTACATCTTCGGCTCCACCGGCCCTGGCGGGTATGACTGCTCCGGCCTGACCACCGCGGCCTACGCCCGGGTCGGCGTCTCGCTGCCGCGCACCTCCCAGACCCAGTTCCGGGTGGGCACGCCGGTCAGCAAGTCCGATCTCCGGGTCGGCGACCTGCTGTTCTTCTACAACGGCATCACCCACGTCGGCCTGTACGCGGGCAACGGGGTCATGGTGCACTCCTCGCCCAGCGGCCGCGGGGTTCACTACTCCAAGCTGGCGACCTATCCGGCTTACAAGGGAGCGCGCCGCGTCGCCTAAACTGCGGCCCTATGTGGTACACGTTCTTCAAGTTCACGATCTTTCGCCCGCTCGTCAGATTCGGCTGGCGGGCGACCATCACGGGCCTGGAGAATGTTCCGGCGACCGGCGGCGCCATCATCGCGCCCAACCACATCGCCAACATCGATTCCATCGTGATCCCAGCTCTGCTGCAGCGCAGGCTGACCTACCCGGCCAAGGCGGAACTCTTCGCCGGTAAGGGGTTCCGTGGCCGCATCGTCGCCTGGTTCCTCCGGGCGATCGGGCAGGTTCCCATGGACCGCTCCGGCGGCCGGGCGAGCGCGAGCAGCCTGGACGAGATCACCGCGGTGCTGACCGGGGGCAACCTCATCGGGATCTACCCGGAGGGCACCCGTTCCCCCGACGGCAGGCTCTACAAGGGCAAGACCGGGGTCGCCCGCATGGCTTTGCAGTCCCGGGTGCCCATCATCCCGGTCGGCGTCGAGCGCACCCAGTCGACGCGCAAGGTGCTCGGCATGGGCTGGCCGGATCGTCCCCGCGTCATCGTCGGCGAGCCGCTGTACTTCGACGAGTTCTACGCAGACAAGTCCAACGCGAAGGTGCTGCGCTGGGTCACCGACGAGACCATGGCCGCGATCCAGCGGCTGACCGGCCAGGAATACGCAGACGTCTACGGGTTCCGGGTCAAACACGGGGACCTGAAGGGTGAGGGGTCCGACGCCTACCTGCGTCCACGGCCAGGCGGCGGGGAGCCCCCTGCCGCTGGGAACGGGTAACCTGACCCGCATGTCTTTGCTCACGCGCGCCCAGCTTCGCTCACTGCCGCAGGTCCAGCAGCCCACCTACCCTGACCTGGCTGCGCTGGATCGCGTGGTGGACACGCTGTCCGGACTGCCCCCGCTGGTCTTCGCCGGGGAATGTGACGACCTGCGGGCCAAGATCGCCGACGTCGCCGAGGGCAAGGCCTTCCTGCTGCAGGGCGGGGACTGCGCCGAGACCTTCGAGGGGGTGACGGCCAACAACATCAAGGCGAAGCTGCTGGTCCAGCTGTCCATGGCGGTCGTGATGACGTATGCCGCCCAGGTCCCCGTGGTCAAGGTCGGCCGGATCGCCGGGCAGTACGCCAAACCCCGGTCGAAGGACGCCGAAACCCGCGGCGGCGTGACGCTTCCGTCCTACCGCGGTGACGCCGTCAACGGTTTCGGTTTCACCGCGGCCGAACGCACCCACGATCCGGCGCGGCTGCTGGAGGTCTACCACGCCTCGGCGGCGACCCTGAACCTGGTCCGCGCGTTCGTCAAGGGCGGTTTCGCCGACCTGCGGGGCGTCCAGACCTGGAACACCGATTTCGTGCGCAACACCCAGGTCGCCTCCAAGTACGAGGAACTCGCCGACGAGATCGACCGGGCGGTCGCGTTCATGGTCGCCTGCGGAGTCGAGGCGGAATCCCTGTCGACGGTCGACTTCTACTCCAGCCACGAGGCGCTGCTGCTGGACTACGAACACGCCCTCACCCGCATCGATTCCCGCTCGAAGAGGCCCTATGGCTGCTCCGGGCACTTCCTGTGGATCGGCGAACGGACCAGGCAGCTCGACGGCGCCCACGTCCGGCTGCTGAGCCAGGTCTGCAACCCGCTCGGGGTGAAGCTAGGCCCGGCCACCACTCCGGAGGACGCGCTGCGGCTCGCCGATCAGCTGGACCCAGACCACGTCCCGGGACGGCTCACCTTCATCACCCGGATGGGAGCGCACCAGGTGCGCGAGCTGCTGCCGGGCCTGGTCAGGGCGGTCGAGGCATCGGGACGCAAGGTGGCCTGGGTGTGCGATCCCATGCACGGCAACACCTTCGCGACCGCGAAAGGCTACAAGACCCGGTCCTTCGGCGACGTGGTCGAGGAGGTCAACGGCTTCTTCGACGTGCACGACGAGCTGGGCACCTGGCCGGGCGGGGTACACGTCGAGCTGACCGGCGAGGACGTCACCGAATGCATCGGGGGAGCGTTCCAGCTCAGCGAGGAGGACCTGGCCAGCCGCTACGAGACGGCGTGCGACCCGCGGCTCAACCGCAACCAATCCCTCGAACTGGCCTTCACCGTGGCCGAGCGGCTGCGCGCCGGGCGGCAGTTCCGCCACAATCCGGTGCAGCAGTTCAAGCCCCGCGACCTCTGAGGACGCGGCATAGTGGGGCTATGCGCATCACACACCTTGGCCACGCCGCCGTCCTCGTCGAGGCCGCGGGACGCCGGGTCCTGATCGATCCGGGAAACTTCTCCTCGGACTGGCACGGCCTGAGCGGCCTCGACGCGGTCTGCATCACCCACCAGCACCCCGATCATGTCGACCCGGACCACCTGCCGCGGCTGCTGGACGCCAACCCGTCCGCCCGGGTTTGGGTGGAGGCCGACGTCCACCTGACCTGCCAGCACGAGCGGATGGAGCCGCTGGGGGCCGGAGAGCGGCGCGGCCTGGGCGAGCTCACCATCGCCGCGCACGGTGGCCGCCACGCGGTGATCCACGCCGACATCCCGCGGATCGGCAACATCGGATTGACCTTCGAGGCGCCAGGGGAGCCCGTCTTCTTCCATCCCGGAGACTCGCTGGAGGCCGTGCCAGCGGGCGTGGACGTGCTGGCGATCCCGATCTACGGCCCGTGGGCGGCGATGAAAGAGACCATCGACTTCGTCCGCGCGGTCGGCGCTCCGCTCGGTTTCCCGATCCACGAGGGGCTGCTCAACGAACGGGGCTGGTCGCTGATCTTCGGGCGGCTCAACTCCATGACGGCGACGCGCACACGTGACCTGCGGTCCGGTGAGGCCTGGGCGCCGCAGCTCAGCTAGGCAGCTGGGTCGTCCTCATCCCGGCCCGGGTGGCGACGGCGGTCTGCTGCTCGGGGGTCAGCTTGAAACCCGCCGCGGGCGTGTTGACCACGACGTAGACCACGTACTGGCGGGCCTGGACCACCGACACCTGGAATAGCATCTGGGTGTCGGCGTCGATCGCCTGCGTGATGGCGAAGGTGCGTCCCGTCACTGTCACATCCCCGGCGGCCGCATCGACCGGGGTGCCTTCGGCAACGGTCGCCGTCGGGGTGCGTTCGCCGCAGGCGGCCAGGTTGTCGCCCAGAGTCTTGGCGAAGGTGGCCGCGGCCGCATCGTCGGGGAAGGCGAACAGCATCTCGTCCGACCCGAAACCCGAGGGCATCTGCGGGTCTTCGGTCAGCACGAAGGTGCGGACCTGCCGGGCAATCGGCCCCTCGAACGTCGCCAGAGAGAGGTTCTCGCAGGTGGTGGCTGCCTTCTTCAGCGTGGCTGGGGCTACCGCGGTCCACTTGCCGGAGCCGGGGGAGATCCGTGGCCAGTCCGCCGGGGTGAGCCAGCCGGGCGGGTCCGCCGCCGGGGGGACCGTCACGGTGACGGTGGGGTTGGACGGGCAGGTCCCGAACTTGTCGCAGGTGCGGCTCAGCGCCGCAGCGGCCGCCGGGACGAGCCGCTCCGCAGGGACTAGGGAAGCGGGGTGGGCGAGGTCGAACAGGCTCACTATCGACCCGGTGCGCACGACCAGCACCGTGTGGTACTCGGGGGTCGCGCCTTCGTAGGCGATGGTGACCTGGACCGCCTCGTTGCCGATGCCGCTGACGGTGCTGGCGCCGACGATATAGGCGGGGGTGTCATCGCAGCTGGCCAGCATCTTGATGCGGGCCGCGTAACCCTGTTTGGCTTCGTCCTCGCCGCTGTATTTGTCGATCTGGTGCAGCGCCGCATACCCGCCCTCGGCGGCGGTGAGGGTGCGCTGCACGGCGGTTCCGGGTTTGACCTCGTTGTTGATCGCGGTCAGGCAAGCCACCTGTGGGGACTTGGCGGACAGCTCCAGCAGGCTCTGGCTGACATGCCAGGAGCTCCCGTCGATGGCCGGGGCGAGTTCGTCCGGCTGCCACAGGTCGTCGATCGTCACCGGTGGCGGCAGCGGGCTCACGGATGGTTCCTCGGCTGGCTGCGACCGGCCCCACACGAGGGTGTAGGCGAGGCCGAGGAGAAGCGCGAGGACGACCAGCACGGTGACCGCGACGAAGATCCTGGAGAACTGGGACGTGCCGTTCGAGGCCAGCCAGCGGGGCCTCTTGCCCGTCACGGTGGTGGTCTCGGCTGCCGCCTCGTCCGCTCCGGTAGGGCCGGATGCCGACTCGGCTGCCAGCCTGCCCGCGGGGATGGCCGATGGGGGGGAGGCGGGCGACACGGCGGAGCGGCGCGCGGCGGCTGGCGTGGCCTCCGGGGGCGCCGGGTCGGCGAACCGGGCCCGGCGGTGCGGCTGCGGGGCATCGGCGGCTGGTTCCGGGTCGAGCACGGGGACCCAGGCCGGGCTGGCGTCTCGCGCACCGCGCGGCCGTTCGGGCTGTGCTGGCTGGCCGCGTCGCGGACGATAAGGCTCGACGCTTGGGGTATCGTCGTGCTCGTCATCAGCCGGGGCAAAGGCCCGGCGAGGACGGGACAACTCACCGTCGGACATACGAGCCTCCCAAAAGTGTTCAGAGTAGGTCTGGCCGATGAGTCTACCGCCCGAAACAAGGAACGATGGCAAGCCAGCGCACAACAGGGGGTCGAGTGGCCGGACGCGAACGCAAACCGCGGCGGGTGAAGGTTGCCGTGAGCGGGCCTGAACGCAAGCAGGCGCGGACCCGGCGGCTGCCGTGGGCGCTGGCCGCGGTGCTCGGCGGGGCGTTCGTCGCGCTTTGCGGGTGGCTGCTCTTGACCGGGGCCGCGGTGGTCGGCTGGCTGACTGCCCCCGAGTCGGATTTCACTGCCGCGGTGGGCGTCGGCACCAAGCTGTGGCTGCTTTCCAATGGCGGTGAGGTCTCGATCTCTGGCCTGAGGCTGAGCGTTGCCCCGCTCGGGGTGACCGCGGTGATCGTGCTGCTCGTGACCGGGGCCGCGGGATACGCGGTCCAGCAGGCAGCCGGGGACGGGGCGCTGGAACCCGGGCTGGTGGCGAAACTCTCCGGGCTGATCTGCGGTAGCTACGTGGCCTGCGTGGCGATAGCGGCGCTGGTGACCGGAAGCGAGCCGGTGCGCGCCCTGATCGGGGCGGCGCTGATCGCTGGCGCTTCGAGCTATGCCACGGCCTACCGGGCCTCCGGGCGTCAGCTGAGCGCCAGCTGGCCGGTGTGGGCGCGCTCGGTGCCCAAGGCCATCTCCGCGGCCTGCCTCATCGTCGTCGTGGCTGGCGGGATCGCGCTGTGCATCGGGCTGCTGCTGGCCAAGGACCGGGTGGTCGCGCTCCACGAGGCCCTCGACCCGGGCGTCGCCGGGGGCGTCATCTTGCTGCTGCTGCAGCTCGGCTACCTTCCGAACTTTCTGCTGTGGTGCGCGTCCTGGGTGCTCGGCGCCGGGTTCTCCCTCGGGAGCGGAACCATCGTCTCGCCTAGTGAGAATCACCTCGGGATCTTGCCGTCGCTGCCGGTGTTCGCCGCGGTGCCCCCGGCCGGTCCGGGGTCGTGGTCGATGCTGGCCTGGCTCATCACGGGGCTGGCGGCGGGTGCGGTGGCCGGTTTCATCGTGGTGTGGGCGCGCCCGCGGGCCCGGGCCGACGAGACGGCCCTGGCCGGGGGGCTGGCCGGGACGGTGTCCGGGGTGCTGATCGTGATCGGCGGCGCCTTCGGCAACGGCGCCCTGGGCAACGCGCGGATGGCCGAGGTCGGTGTCCGCCTCGAATCCCTTGCGGTCCTCGCCCCGACGCTGCTCGGCATCTCCGGCCTGGTGACCGGGGCGCTGCTCGGGCTGTTCCTGCCACCCCAGCGGCCCGAGGAACCCGAGGACGGGGACTCTCTGCCGCAGCCCGCCCCGGTGCCGGACGAGGAGGAAGAGACCCAACCCCTGCCGGTATCGAGCGCCGGGGGCCAGGCACACTAAGCTGGTCGCCGTGGGGTTCCGCGTAGTCGTCTTGGTGTCTGGTTCGGGGACACTGCTGCAGGCATTGCTGGATGCGGTCGAGGCGCGAGAGGCCGACGCCGAGATCGTCGCGGTCGTCGCCGACCGGCAGGACTGCGGCGGGCTGGAGCGCGCCCGCCGGGCGGGTATCCCGGCGATCGGGCACCCGCTGGGCAAAGGCGCTGACCGGGACGCCTGGGACGCCGAGCTGGCCGGGCTGATCGAGCGGTATTCCCCCGACCTCATCGCGTCCGCCGGGTTCATGAAGCTCCTGGGCCGCCACGTGCTCGGCCGCTTCGGCGGGCGGATCATCAACACCCATCCAGCACTGCTGCCGAGTTTCCCCGGCATGCACGGTCCCCGGGACGCCCTGGCTTACGGCGTCAAGGTGAGCGGAGCGACCGTGTTCTGGGTCGACGAGGGCGTCGATACCGGGCGGATTCTGGCCCAGGAGGCGGTGCCGGTGTTCGACGGCGACACCGTCGAGGAACTCCACGAACGAATCAAGGTGGTCGAGAGGCGACTGCTGGTCGATGTGGTGCGGACCCTTGCCGCACAGAAAGGGCGATGATGGAACGACTGCCGATCCGGCGCGCGCTAGTCAGCGTGTACGACAAGGCTGGCCTGGCTGACCTCGGCCAGGCGCTCGCGGCCGCGGGCGTCGAGGTGGTCTCCACCGGTTCGACGGCCCGGCAGCTCGCCGCGGCCGGGGTGCCGGTGACCGAGGTGAGCCAGGTGACGGGTTTCCCCGAATGCCTCGACGGGCGGGTCAAGACGCTGCATCCGGGCATCCACGCCGGGATTCTGGCCGACCGCCGCCTCGACGACCATGTGCGCCAGCTGGGCGACCTCGGCATCGAGGCCTTCGACCTCGTGGTGAGCAACCTTTACCCGTTCGCCGCGACGGTCGCCAGCGGCGCCGGGGCGGAGGCCTGCATCGAGCAGATCGACATCGGCGGCCCGGCGATGGTGCGGGCGTCGGCGAAGAATCACGCCTCGGTGGCCATCATCACCTCGCCCGCGCAGTATCCGGCGCTGAAGGAGGCGCTGGCCCAGGGCGGGTTCACGCTCGCCCAGCGCCAGCAGCTCGCCGCGGAGGCGTTCCGCCACACCGCGACCTACGACGTCCAGGTCGCGACCTGGATGGGCGGCCTGACCGGCGAGGTGGGTGAGGACGACGACTTCCCGGCCTGGGTCGGGGCGACGTGGGACAAGATCAGTTCGCTGCGTTACGGGGAGAACTCCCACCAGGCCGCGGCGGTGTACCGCGACGGTGCCCACCCCGGCGGGCTGGCCGAGGCCATCCAGCTGCACGGCAAGGAGATGAGTTACAACAACTACGTCGACGCCGACGCCGCCCGGCGGGCGGCCTACGACTTCGCCGACCCGGCCGTGGCGATCATCAAGCACACCAACCCGTGCGGCATCGCCGTGGGGCATGACGTCGCCGAGGCCCACCGGCTCGCCCACGCCTGCGACCCGCTCAGCGCCTTCGGCGGGGTGATCGCCACCAACTGCGAGGTCAGCCTGGAGATGGCCGAACAGGTCGCCGAGATCTTCACCGAGGTGATCGTGGCCCCCGGATACGCCGAGGGGGCCGTCGAGGTGCTGAGCCGTAAGAAGTCCATCCGGGTGCTGCTGTGCCAGCCGTCGCTCAACACCGGGATCGAGATGCGCCCGATCGACGGCGGCGTCCTACTGCAGCAGCGCGACGCGCTGGACGCGCAGGGCGACCACCTGGCGAACTGGACCCTGGTCGCCGGGGACCCAGCCGACGACGGCACCGCCAGGGACCTGGTGTTTGCCTGGAAGGCCTGCCGCTCGGTCAAATCGAACGCCATCCTGCTGGCCCACGACGGGGCCTCGGTCGGGATCGGCATGGGGCAGGTCAACCGCGTCGACTCCTGCCGCCTCGCGGTGGAACGGGCGGGGGAGCGCGCCGCTGGCGCGGTCGCGGCCTCCGACGCCTTCTTCCCCTTCGCCGACGGGCCGAGGGTGCTGCTGGACGCGGGGGTGCGGGCCATCGTGCAGCCGGGCGGTTCCGTGCGGGACCAGGAGACCATCGACGCCTGCGCGGCCGCCGGGGTGACGCTGTACTTCACCGGTACCCGACACTTCTTCCACTGACAAGGAGCCGCACCATGACCGCAGTCAAGATGGCCGGAGTGCCGCTGGCGAGCATCGTGAAGCAGGACCTGCGGGCCCGGGTCGAGGCGCTGCGCGCCCGCGGCGTGGTCCCAGGGCTGGGCACCGTCCTGGTCGGCGACGACCCGGGCAGCCACTCCTACGTTGCCGGAAAGCATCGCGACTGCGCCGAGGTGGGGATCGAGAGCATCCGGGTGGACCTCCCGGCGCACGCCTCCGCGGCCCAGGTCGCCGAGGAGATCCAGCGGCTCAACGAGGACCCGGCCTGCACCGGATACATCGTGCAGCTGCCGCTGCCGGGGCACCTCGACGACACCTGGGCGCTGGAGCAGATCGATCCAAGCAAGGACGCCGACGGCCTGCACCCGGTCAACCTGGGACGCCTGGTGCTGGGCGTGCCGGGGGCGCTGCCCTGCACCCCGCGGGGCATCGTCGAGCTGCTGCGCCACTACGAGGTCGACCTTGCGGGTGCCCACGTCGTGGTGGTGGGGCGCGGCACGACGGTCGGGCGTCCGCTCGGGCTGCTGCTGACCCGCAAGAGCGAGAACGCCACCGTCACGCTGTGCCACACCGGCACCAGGGACCTGGCCGCCCACAC
The DNA here is from genome assembly GCA_030529455.1 of Propionibacteriaceae bacterium. Taxonomy (GTDB): domain Bacteria; phylum Actinomycetota; class Actinomycetes; order Propionibacteriales; family Propionibacteriaceae; genus JAUMWV01. The sequence goes on from JAUMWV010000005.1 coordinate 48,456, forward strand.
CCGGCAGGCCGACATCGTGGTAACCGCGGCGGGACGCCCGGGCATCGTGACGGGCGACATGCTGGCCCCGGGCGCGGTCTGCGTCGACGTCGGCATCACCCGCACCTCCTCGGGCCTGACCGGCGACCTGGACCCCAGCGTGTGGGAGGTCGCGGCCAAGGTCGCGCCGACCCCCGGCGGGGTGGGCCCGATGACCCGGGCCATGCTGCTCAAGAACGTCGTTGACGCAGCGGAGTCGCGCCTCCCATGACGGGCTCCGAATCCGGTGCCGCCCGCGGGGAGGGGGCCCGTGTGGGGACCAGACTGCTCGCCCAGTGGCCGCTGCTGACGGTGCTGGCGACCCTGTGCTGCGGGGCCGGGGTCGCGGCGACTGGGCACTGGCGCTGGGCGTCCTTCATCCTCGGCTGCGGCGTCAGCCTGGCCGCGTTCTGGCGCCTGGTGCTGCCCCGCCGCCTGATTGGGCTGCTCGCGGTGCGCTCCCGGTGGTTCGACGTGGCGGTCACGGGCCTGATGGGGCTCGGCATCGTCGCGCTCACCCTGATCGTCCCACCGATGAGGCCGCGATGAGGGTGCTGATTCTCGGCGGCACGGCCGAGGCCAGGGCCCTGGCCCAGGCGCTGGACCAGGCCGGTCTGAGCTTCCTGTCCTCTCTGGCCGGGCGGGTCTCGGCGCCCCGGCTGCCGGTCGGGGAGGTCCGCATCGGCGGTTTCGGCGGGGCCCAGGGACTGGAAGATTTCCTCCAGTCGGAGCGGGTCACGCACGTGATCGACGCGACTCACCCCTTCGCGACCCGGATGAGCGCCAACGCGGTCGCCGCGTGCGGCGCGGCGGGCGTGCCGCTGCTGCGGTTCGCCCGGCCGGGCTGGGCACACCGTCCGGACGCGGCATCGTGGCACTGGGTGGACGGCCTGGAACAGGCCCGGACCGTGGCCGAGGGGATCGGCCAGCGGCCCTTCCTCACGACCGGGCGGCAGACGCTGCCCGCCTTCGCCTCCTGGGACGACCGGGACGTGCTGGTGCGGATCGTGGAGCCGCTGAGCGAGGCACCGCCGCCCCGCTGGACGGTGATCCGTGACCGGGGGCCCTACTCGGTGGAGGGGGAGCTGGCGTTGCTGCGCCAGCACCGGATCGACGTGGTGCTGACCAAGGATTCGGGAGGGTCCTACACCTCGGCGAAGCTGGACGCCTGCGCCCAGCTCGGTGTGCCGGTGGTGGTGGTTCGGCGACCGGGCGAGGGGGAGTGCCGCTCGGTGGATTCGGTCGCCGGGGCGCTCGCCTGGCTCACCGGGTGAGCGGTGGGGCGGCCAGCACCTGCCGGACCTCATCGACCGTGCGTGGCCACCGCCGCGGGGTGATCCCCAGCGCATCGAGGAGGGCCACGGGCCACGGCAGCTCCAGTGCGGAGGCCGTGAGCAGGGCACGGTCGGTCAGCGTCTCGGCGATCGGCCCGACGCGCACCCCGCCCGCGCCGACGATCGCGGCGTCGTCGGCCCATTCCCAGGCCAGGGCAACGTCGTGGGTGCTCAGCACCACCGAGGTGCCCGCCTCCTCCACTGCCTCGAGCGTGCGGCGCATCGCCGCGACACCGGCGGGGTCCAGGCCGGCGCTCGGCTCGTCCAGGAGCAGCACGTCGGGTCTCATCGCCACCGCCCCGGCGATGGCGACACGCTTGCGCTGGCCATAGGACAGCTGGTGCACCGGCCGGTCCAGCAGCGCACCGATGCCGAGCAGCTCGCAGGCCTGGCCCACCCGCTGCTCGACCTCCCGGCGGTCCAGCCCCAGGTTGACCGGGCCGAACGCGACATCCGAGGCGACATCGCCCGCGAAGAGCTGGTCGTCGGGGTCTTGCAGCACCAGCTGAACCCGCTGGCGGTGGGCGTTCAGCCCCGCGCGGTCGTAGCGCAGGACACCGTCCGCGGTGGCGATCTCACCGGCCTGCACACGCAGCGCGCCCGACAAAGACTTCAACAGCGTCGTCTTGCCCGAGCCGTTGGCCCCGAGCAGCACCAGGCGGCGCCCCCGCCGCACCTCCAGCGTCACGTCGCGCAGCACGTGCGGCATCGCGTGGTACCCGGCGCTGATCCCCCGCGCGGCCAGCCTGACGCTCACCGGTGCCACCACCCCAGGACGACGAGGGCGGCCGCGAGCGCGTTGGCGGCGAAGATGCCCGCGATGAAGCGGGCCGACACCGGCGGGGGCGGCTTCAACGCGACGAGTTCGCCGGTGCCGCCGCGTCCCTCCAGCCCGGCTTCGAGACGGCGGGCGCGGTCCCAGGCCGACAGGAACACCGTCGCCAGCAGCTGACCGAGGGACGCGAACGCCCGGCGCGGGCCGACATAGCCCAGCCGCGCCGCCTGGGCGTGGCGGATCGCGCTGGCGCGTTCCAGCAGGAGGAAGATCATGCGGTAGACACTGGCGGCGATGTCCACCAGCGCGGCGGGCACCCCCAGGCGCCGCAGCCCCGACAGCAGCTCGCTCATCGGGCAGGTGGCGGCGAGCAGCAGCACCGCCGCGGTCACGGCGAAGGCGCGGGCGACGACCAGGGCGGCAGAGTCCAGGGACTCGCCGGTGACATAGAACGGGCCGAGGGCGGCTAGCGGGGCGGGAGCCCGCCCGAGGCCGACCGCGATCGCGATGGCGCCGAGGCCGATGAAGGTCCACGGGGCGGCCAGCGACCGGGCGTAGATGCCGGGCGGTACCCGCGCCGCCCCCAGGCTGGTCGCGGCGACCACCGCGAGGACCCCGAGCCCCGACCACCAGGAGGGGGCCAGCAGCCCCCAGCAGGCCAGGCTGAAGGCCAGCGCGGCGCGTTCGGCCACGGAACGAGACCGCCAGGGGCTGGCCCAGGCGGCCTCGTCCAGTTTCGTATGCACCTAGTCGGTCTTCACGCCGAACTTGTTCTTGGCCCGGAACCAGCCGAGCACGAACCCGAGGGCACCCGCGCCCAGGGCCGCCTGGAGCGCGAACAGCCCGGACTCGACCTCCCCGGAGGCTGGGCTGAACAGGGAGTCGAACCACGGCTGGTAGCCGCTCTCCTCGATGGCCTCGGTGGCGGCGGCGTCCGTGCCGCCAAACTCGGTGTCGGCGACGAAGTGGTGGCCGAGCGCGAAGCTGACGGCGAACAGCACCACGATGGCCGCGACGATCGCGATGGTGACACCTACCCCGCCGCTCTTGTTCCCGCTGTGCTCAGGCATGGGAGGGCTCCTTTCCGAACACGCCCAGGCTGGTCAGCTCGGGCTTGGCGTAGCTGGCCAGGGCGCGGAACAGCAACACCCCGATGAGTCCCTCGACGATCGCCAGGGGGATCTGGGTCAGGGCGAACAGGCTGCCGAACTTGGTCAGCGCGCCGGTCACGCCGGACTCGGGGTCGGGGTGGGCCAGCGCCAGCTGCACCGAGGTGCACACATAGGTCGACAGGTCGGCGATGGCCATGGCGACGAACACCCGGACCGAGAAGGGCGCCGCCTTGAGCGCGGCGTAGCAGGCATAGCCGAGCCACGGTCCGACCACCGCCATGCTGAACACGTTGGCGCCGAGCGTGGTGATCCCGCCATGGGCGAGCAGCAGCGCCTGGAAGATCAGCACGATGGTGCCGAGGAAGGCCATGACCGGCGGCCGAAACAGGATCGCCCCCGCCCCCGTCCCGGTCGGGTGCGAGGACGAACCGGTGACCGAGGGCAGCTTGATGGCGCTCATGACGAAGGTGAAGGCACCGGCCGCGCCAAGCAGCATCTTGGCCTCCGGGTTCTTCTTGACGATGCGGATCGCCTCGCGGGCCCCGTAGACGACGAACGGCGCGGCGGCGACGGTCCACGCGGCGGCGTGGAGTGGGGGTAAGAACCCCTCAGAAATGTGCATGGGAGCACCCGACCTTTCCAGGATGACGCGTCCTGCTCGATGGATCGGCCCACCCGGTCAGTCTCTGGCTTCGTCTGGCGACTCACAGTGGCGCGACCGCCCCGGAATCTCACCGGGTTCCTGCGCCGGGCGGGCTCACTGCCCACCCTAGTCCACCGTGCCTGGGCTGACTACCGATTCCGGGCAACCGCGCGGCCGCCCGGCGGGAACCGGCGCCGCCTACCCGGCCGGGGGCGGGGCAGGGCGGCACCTCGAGGAGTACAGGTGGGATTCGACGAAATCCTCGGCGTTCAGCGCCCACCCCACGATGATGACCGCGGCCTGCCGCAGCCCGGCACGCTCCACCTGGTCGCAGATGTCTGCCAGCGTGCCGCGCAGGATCAGCTCGGCTGGCTGGCTCACCTGGGAGCCGACCACCACCGGGCAGTCGGCCCCGTAGTGCTGGATCAGGGTGGCCGAGAGCCGCCGGATGTGGCGGATCGCGAGGTGCAGCACCAGGGTGGCGCCGGTGCGGGCGAAGTTCTCCAGCGCCTCCGTCTCGGGCATCTTCGTGGAGTCCCGCTGCGCCCTGGTCAGCACGATCGACTGGCTCACCTCCGGGACCGTCAGCTCCTTGCCGATGATCGCCGCGGTCGCCGCGTAGGCCGGGACGCCGGGGGTCACGTCCCAGCCGACCCCGGCGGCGTCCAGCCGCCTGGTCTGTTCGGCGATGGCCGAGTAGATCGACGGGTCGCCTGAGCACAGCCGCGCCACGTCCTTGCCTTCGGCGTTCGCCCGGACCAGGATCTCGGTGATCTCGTCCAGGTTGAGGTATTGGGTGTCGACGAGCTCGGCCCCCGCCGGGCAGTGGCTCAGCACCTCGGCGTCCAGGTAGGTGCCCGCGTAGAGGCAGACGGGGGAGGAGTTGAGCAGACGCACCGCGCGCAGCGTCAGCAGGTCGGCCGCGCCCGGTCCGGCGCCGATGAAGTGAACGGTCATGATATGTCCTCCGGTTTCACGGTTGCCCAGTGGGTGACGGCCCGCGCGGGCGTCCACGACAGGTAGCGGCCGAGCGGCTCGGCGCGTTCGACGCTGATCCGGCGCAACTCCCCGCCGTAGCGGGCGCGGGCGGCGACCAGCAGGGCCTCGGAATCCAGCGTCACGGTGTGCACCACGATGCGCCCGCCGGGGCGGAGGCGGGCATAGGCCTCGTCGATCAGCTCCGGCGAGACGCCGCCGCCGATGAACACCGCGTCGGGGGCGGGCAGATCCGCGATGGCCTCGGCCGAGGACCCGCGCACCACTTTGAGGTTGACCGCCCCGACGTTGAGGGCGTTGCGGGTGATCCGTTCGGCGCGAGCCGCGTCCCGTTCGACGGCCAGCGTGCGGCAGCTGCGGTGGTGCAGCGCCCACTCGATGCCGACGCTGCCAGCCCCGGCGCCCAGATCCCACAGCGTCTCCCCAGGCATGGGGCGCAGGGACGCCAGCGCGATCGCCCGCAGCTCCCACTTGGTGAGCTGGCCGTCGTTGTCGAAGACGGCGTCGGGCAGGCCGGGACTGGTGCCCAGCGCGGGCCCGGTCTCGCCGAGTTCCACGGCGACGATATTGAGGGGCGAGCCGGGGCTGGCGCTCCATTCGGCCGCGATCCCGCTGGTCAGCTTCTCGTGTTCGGTGCCGAGGTCGGCCAGCACCGTCATGCGCGCCTCCGGCCAGCCCGAGGCGACCAGTTCCTCGGCCACGTGGGCCGGGGTGGCGGCATTCGGCGACAGCAGCAGGACCCGGCGTCCCGGGGTGAGATGGCGGCGCAAAGCGGCGGCGGGGGAGGTCAGCAGGCTCACGACCTCGGTCTGCTCGCTGGACCAGCCCAGCCGCGCACGGGCGAGCGTCACCGACCCGACGGCCGGACGCACCCGGACCGCGGCGGCACCGAAGTGCCGGATCAGGGTCGTGGCGATCCCGGCCTGTAGGGGGTCCCCGGTGGCTAGCACCACGATCCGGGTCTCGTCGCGGTCGGCGAACAGGGCGTCCAACCCGGCCAGCAACGGGCTCGGCCAGGGGTGGCGCGGCGCGGTGAAGCGGTCGGGCAACAGAGAAAGCAGGCGCGGCGACGAGACGATCTTGCCCGCGGACGCCACGATCGCGGCGGCTTCGTCGTCCAGGCGCCCGTCGGCGCCCACCCCAATCACATCGATCACCTGCTCAGCCTAGGGGATCTGGCTTGCTCCTGGCGCGGGCCACCCGGGCTGACCAGCCCGCGCGCGCCGGTGAGGCGGTGCGGGAGGTGCCGTGGCCGCAGGATTCCCCTCGCCGGGTGGGCGGCGCTACGGTGTCCCGGTGAGCGAATTCGATGACCTGGCCGAGAGCTGGGACGAGGACCCGGGGCGGGTGGAACGGGCGAGGGCCATCGCCGCCGGGATCCGCGGCCGGTGCGAGCTGAGCGCCCAGACCGCGGTCCTGGAGGTCGGCGCCGGAACCGGGGCGATCGGCCGTGCGCTGGCCAGGGACGCCGGTTCGGTGGTGCTGCTGGACCCCTCGGCTGGCATGGCCAGGGTTGCGCGGCGGCGGGCCGACGAGGATGGCCTAACCCGGGTGCGGGTGGTGCACGGCGGCCTAGACGAGGTCGCCGGAGAGATCTACGACCTGCTGATCGCCGCCATGGTGTTGCACCACATGGACGATACCGGCGAGGCGCTCGGCCGGTTCGCGGACCTGCTGAGCGACGGCGGCCAGCTCGCGATCGCCGACCTCGACACCGACACCAACGGCCAATACCACGGCGAGGCCTTCGCCGGTCACCACGGCTTCGACCGGGACGAGCTCGGCCGGGCACTGTCCCGGGCGGGGTTCTGCGACCTGGAGTGGAGCAGCGCCTGTCAGGTGACCAAGACCGTCGCCGACGGTCAGGAGCGGGTCTTTTCGGTCTTCCTCGTCACGGCGCGCAAGGGGGGCTGAGCCCGAACCGGGGGCGAAGAGGCGCGCACCGGTGAGGACGTGCGATACTTGCTGACGTCCGCGAGGAATCCGGTGCGAATCCGGAACGGTCTCGCCACTGTGAGCTTTTAGGCAAGTCAGGTCGTCGCGGACGAGATCACCACTACCGGCGAGCGTAGTCACTCGCCAGGAGGATTCGATGCAGCAGTTCCCCTTTACCGCGATCGTCGGCAGCGCCGACATGGCGCTGGCTCTGCAACTCACCGCGATCTCGCCCGCCATCGGCGGCGTCCTGGTGCGCGGCGAGAAGGGCACGGCGAAGTCGACCATGGTGCGCGCGCTCGCGGCCGTCCTGCCCAACGAGGAGGTGATCGCCGGGTGCCGCTTCGGGTGCGACCCGGCGGCCCCCGATGCCTCCTGCCCCGACGGGCCGCACCCGGGCGATGCCTGTTCGGTCAGCCAGCCCGCGCGGCTGGTGGAACTCCCCGTCGGCGCGACCGAGGACCGGGTCACCGGCTCCCTCGACGTGCGCAAGGCGCTGGCCTCCGGCCAGACCACCTTCGCGCCGGGCCTGCTGGCCGCGGCCCACCGGGGCATCCTGTACGTGGACGAGGTCAACCTGCTACACGACCACCTCGTCGACCTGCTGCTGGACGCGGCAGCGATGGGCCGGAACACCGTCGAGCGGGACGGCATCTCCGCGAGCCACGCCGCCCGGATCGTCCTGGTCGGGACCATGAACCCCGAGGAGGGGGAGCTGCGCCCCCAGCTGCTCGACCGGTTCGGGCTGACCGTCGAGGCCACGGCGTCCCGGGACGTCGCCGAACGCACCGAGGTCATCCGCCGCCGCCTGGCCTTCGACGCCGACCCGGCCGGGTTCGCCGCCCGGTTCGCCGAGGACGAGGCGGCGCTGACCCGGCGGATCGTCGCCGCGCGTGCCCTGGTCTCCCACGTCGAGCTGAGCGAGTGGGCGCTCACCAAGATCTCGACGGTGTGCGCCGGGTTCGAGGTCGACGGGTTGCGGGCCGACATCGTCACCGCGCGGGCGGCCATGGCGCACGCCGCGCTGGAGGGACGCACCCACATCACCCGGGAGGACATCCGCACCGCAGCCCGGCTGGCGCTGCCGCACCGGCGGCGCCGCAACCCCTTCGACGCTCCCGGCCTCGACCTCGACCTGCTGGACGAACTGCTGGGCGACGACGAACCCGAACCACCCGCCCCGGAACCCGAA
>JAUMWV010000060.1 GCA_030529455.1 Propionibacteriaceae bacterium
AGCGCGGCGGAATGGGCGGCGCAGCTACGTTCGGCGGGGATCAGGTACAACCTCGCCCCGGTCGCCGATGTCGTGCCGGAGGGTAACGCCAAGAGCAACCGCCCGATCGCCCAATTGCGGCGCGGCTACGGCTCGGACCCGGCCGAGGTGGGGCGGAAGGTGGCCTCCTTCATTCGGGGGATGGCCGATGCGAAGGTCGCGACGAGCGTCAAACACTTCCCGGGTCTGGGGCAGGTCGTGGGCAACACCGACCACGAGGCCGCGACCGACTCCCAGACGGGGCCGGATTCGCCGCTGTGGGAGCCGTTCAAGGCGGCCGTGGAGGCCGGGGTGTCCTCGATCATGGTGTCGAGCGCGGTCTACCCCCAGCTCGACCCGGGGACGCAGGCCATGTACTCCACCCCGATCGTGACCGGTATCTTGCGGGAGCGGCTGGGCTTCGACAAGGTGCTGGTCTCCGACGACGTGGGGGCGGCGAAGGCCCTCGACGGCGTTCCCAAGGACGAGCGTGGCACCCGCTTCCTGGCCGCGGGAGGGGACCTGGTGATTACCGCTGATTCCGTGGCGCTGGCGTCCATGATCGAGCACACCATCGCGAAAGCCGAGCGGGAGCCGCGGTTCGCCGAGCAGGTCACCCGCAGCACCGCCCGGGTCCTGGCGCTGAAGTCCGAGGTGGAACTCCTCGACTGCGGCTGACCGGTCCAGCGGGGTGGCCAGGGCTGGTCGCTGAGCCGGAGCGCCGTAGACGTCCGGGCCGGGAATAGGTTCGGGGGCATCTCCGTTAGGGTAGTTGAACACTCAACTAATGGAGGATGGTATGCAGTTCGGCATCTTCAGCGTCGGCGATATCACGGCGGACCCCACCACGGGCCGCACCCCGTCCGAGGGGGAGCGGATCGAGGCCATGGTGCGGATCGCGCTCAAGGCCGAGGAGGTCGGCCTCGACGTGTTCGCCCAGGGGGAGCACCACAACCCGCCGTTCGTGCCGTCCTCCCCGACGACCCAGCTCGCCTACGTCGCGGCCAAGACCGAGAGGCTGCTGCTCAGCACGGCAACGACGCTCATCACAACGAACGACCCGGTGAAGATCGCCGAGGACTACGCGATGCTGCAGCACCTGTCCGGCGGGAGGGTCGACCTCATGATGGGCCGGGGCAACACCGGCCCGGTCTACCCATGGTTCGGCAAGGACATCCGCAAAGGCATCGAATTGGCCGTCGAGAACTACCATCTGCTGCGCCGGTTGTGGCGGGAGCGGGTCGTCGACTGGGCCGGTGAGTTCCGCACGCCGCTGCGGGGCTATACCTCGACGCCGTGGCCGCTGGACGACACCCCGCCGTTCGTGTGGCACGGGTCGATCCGGTCCCCCGAGATCGCCGAACAGGCCGCCTACTACGGCGACGGCTTCTTCCACAACAACATCTTCTGGGGACGCCAGCACACCGCCCAGATGATCGACCTCTACCGCCGCCGCTACGAGGCTTACGGCCACGGCGCGGCGGACCAGGCCATCGTCGGGCTCGGCGGCCAGGTGTTCATCGGCGAGACCGAGGCGGAGGCCAAGAGGCGTTTCCGGCCCTATTTCGACAACGCCCCGGTGTACGGCCACGGGCCGTCGCTAGAGGACTTCGAGGCGACCACCCCGCTCACGGTCGGCACGGCCGAGCAAGTCATCGAGAAGACGCTGAGCTTCGCCGATTACGCCGGCGACTACCAGCGCCAGCTCTTCCTGATCGACCACGCCGGGCTTCCGCTGCCGGTGGTCCTGGAACAGCTTGAGCTGCTGGGACGCGAGGTCGTCCCCGTGCTGCGCCGCGAGTTCGAGCGCCGCCGCCCCGCCCACGTGCCGAGCGACCCGCCCACCCACCGGTGGCTGGCGGACCAGGGGCCCGCCAGCCCGCACCGCCTCGTCGACCCCGTCGCCAGCCGGGACGAGGCCTGACCACCCTTGATTGAGGAGCATCGCATGAGCCGCACCATCGTCATCGTCAGCGCGGGGATGGGGAACCCATCCACGACCAGATTGCTCGCCGACCGGATCACCGACGCCGTCCGGGCACGGATCAGCGCCCGTGGCGAAGGGGTCCAGGTCACCCACGTGGAGCTGCGCCACCTGCTCACCGACCTCGCCACGACGATGGCGACGGGCATGGCCTCGCCCAGGCTGGAGGAGGCCTTCGGCGCGCTGCGCGCGGCGGACGGCGTCGCCGTGGTGACTCCGGTCTTCACGGCCAGCTATTCCGGGGTCTTCAAGCTCTTCTTCGACGTCATGGACAAGGACCTGTTGGAGGGCAAGCCGGTGCTGCTGGCCGCGACCGCTGGGACCGCCCGCCACAGCCTGGTCATCGACCACGCGATGCGGCCGCTGTTCGCCTACCTGCGCGCCGATATCGTCCCGACGGGGGTGTTCGCCGCCACGGACGATTTCGCCGGGGCCGAGGAGCTGTCCGCGCGCATCTACCGGGCCGCCGACGAACTCGTGGTCCGGGCCGTCGCCGAACGCGGGTCCGTCGGCGGGTTCACGGCCACGGAAGCCGATCTGCGCTCGGGTGGGCTGCGCGAACCCGCAGGCTTCGCCGCCCTGCTGAAGGGACGCACGGGTACGAGGTGAGCAGGGACGCTGGCCGCCCCGGTTCGCTCGCCGGGAGGGAACGCGGTAGACATAGACCATGCAGTACGCGACGCCACGTATCCCGCCAGGAGTCCGAGTGGAACGGGTGGTCACCTTCCCGCAGGATGACCCGGCCTTCACCAACAACGTCTGGCTGATCGGCAACGACGAAGAGGTGCTCGTCGTGGACGCCGCGCATCACGCCCACCCGATCGTGGAGGCGGTCGCCGGGCGGCAGGTCAAGGCGATCGTCTGCACCCACGGGCACTGGGATCATGTCAACGCGGTCGCTGGGCTCGCCGAGGCGGTCGGCGCCCCGGTATACCTGCACCCTGCCGACGAGTTCCTCTGGGACCAGGTGGTGCCGTTCAGCCTCGGGTTCCGGCTCACCGACGACCAGCGGTTCGAGGTCGCGGGGCTGGAGCTGCGCGTCCTGCACACCCCGGGGCACACCCCCGGGTCGGTCTGCCTCGACGCCTCCGAGCTCGGGGCGGTGTTCACCGGGGACACGCTGTTCCCCGGCGGCCCTGGCGCGACCCGCTGGGAGTATTCCGATTTCGGCACCATCCTGGCCTCGATCACCGACCGGCTGCTCGTGTTGCCTGGGGACACCGCCGTGCTCCCCGGTCATGGGGACGCGACGACCATCGCCGCCGAGAGTGCCGAACGGGAGACCTGGAAGCCATAGGGCGGCCCTCCTCGCCGTCGGCTGGTTCTTGCCCAGCTGGGCGCGTTCGTCCTGGGGCCCGGCAGCGACCCCTGGCGGTCTCAACTGGCCAGCAGGTTCTTGACCAGGGGCGCCGCTGAGGCCGACCCCGAGACCCCCTCGTAGACGAAGGCGGCGACGGCAAGGTCTCCGCTCCAGGCGATGAGCCAGGCGTGGTGACTGTAGGGCGGCGCCGAACCGAACTGGGCCGTCCCGGTCTTGGCGCCATCGACCACGCCGCGCAGGGCACTGGCGGTTCCCCCATCGACGACGCCCGCCATGAGGCTGCGCAGCGTGGCGGCCTCGTCAGCGGACAGCGGCGGTGCGGTGGGCGTGGGTGTCACCCCCTTGATGACCCAGGGAATGACCGTCTTGCCGCTCGCCACGGACGCGGCGACGGCCGCCATGGACATGGGGGAGGCGCTCACCTGGCCCTGCCCGATGAAGCTCGCGGCCTTCGCGATGCGGTTGTCGTCGACGGGGATCGAACCGTAGAAGCTGGGGAAGCCCGGCTTGTGGTCGATCCCGAAACCGAGGCTGGCGGCGGCGGAGGCCTGCTCCGCGGCACTCACCTGCTCACCGGCGTGCATGAAGGAGGTGTTGCAGGACTGGGCGAAGGCCTTCGACAGCGGGACTTTGCCGAGGCCGCTGGACGGGTAGCCGTCGTAGTTGACGAAGGTCTGGCCGGCCACGGTGTAGCGCGGCGTGCACTCGACGGTGCTGTCCGGGGTCAGCCCCTTGCGCAGCAGCGCGAGGGCGCTCACCACCTTGAACGTGGACCCGGGCGGGTACTGCCCGGTGGTCGCGAAAGCGTTCACTCCGGCCGCGCCGGAGTTCGCGGCCGCGAGCACCTCACCGGTGCTGGCCTTGAGCACCACGATCGCGGCGATCCCCTCCTGGTCTGCCAGCACCCGTTCGGCCTTCTCCTGCATGTCGACGTTCAGGGTCAGCTCGACGGGCTTGCCCTGCACCGGAGGCTGGTCGAAGAGGATTCCTGGCGGCTCGGCGGGGCTGGGGGAGGCCGAGCCGGACGGCGTGGGGGCCGCCGGTGAGGGTGAAGGCTCCGGCCTGGGGCGGAGTTCCGCCTCGATGGTGTGTCCCGGAAGCCCGCGAAGCTGCTCGTCGTTTCGCTGCTGGATTCCGCTCAGCCCGACGACGTCGCCTTCCTTGATCGTCCCGCCGCTCTTCTGGATGATCTCGGCGGTTGCCTCGCCCGTGACCCCCAGCAGCCCGACCGCGAAGCTGTCGGTGGGGCCCATCATGGCGGTCGCGTTCTGCAGGTAGAACCCGTTGACTTCGGTCACCGCGGGTGGCACTTGCCCGTCGCGGACGGTCTTGGCGACGACGAAAGCCCGTGGCCCGGACGCCTTGACCTTGCGGACATAGCCTTCGGCGTCGATCCCGACCGCGGCCGCGAGGGCCTTTGCCGAGGCGTCCTGCTGGTCGGCCGGTAGGTTCGCCTTGTCGAGGCCGATCCGCACGACCGGGGTCTCTTCGACGATGGCCAGGCCGTCGGGCCCGTTGATGGGGGCGCGGGTGGCTCGCGTCCGGGTGTACTTGAGCCGGGTGGTGTCGTCCAGCTTGGGATGGACCAGCGCTGGGGACCAGCGGACCCGCCAGTCCCCGCCGACCACGTGCAGCGAGGCCTGCGCCAGGTAGGTCCAGCCTTCGTCTCGGAAGGGGTAGTGGTAGCGCAGGATCGCGGTGGCCCCCTGCCCCTCGAGGTCGTAGGTGATGTCCCCGGCCGAGACCTGCGGCCGGATCTCGCCCAGCCCCGCGGTGATCTCTTTCAGGTCGGCTTGGGCGTCGGCCGCCGAGTTGACGAAGGGCACCTGAGACACGTCGAGCTCGCTCAGGCCCGCCGCGAGTTGCTCGACGATCTGCTGGGCCGGGGGCAGATTGTGCGGCGCCCCGGTGGGGGAACTGTCGCCCGGAGTGCAGCCCACGGACGCGAGCAGGCATCCGAGCAGCGTGGCCAGGAGGAACGTGCGCATCGGGAACCCCCTTTCTGGTCTGGGACAGACGATAGTGCGTGCCACCGACATTTTCTGGAGAATGCGCAGTGAGTAGGGGTGATGTGTCTTCCGTAGCGGCATGGGAAGGTGGCCCTGGTGTGCATCGGGCGTGGCTGGGGCCGGTCGGCCCACGTGCGGTAGGCGAGGCCAGCTCCGCTCGAGCCAGCAGCCTGAGGGTGCCGGGTGCCGCGCGGGGTAGGATCGCGTCGTGTTCATACGTTTGGGTACCCGTGGGTCGCAGCTGGCCAGGACGCAATCCGAGTCCGTAGCCGAGGCCCTGCGTTGCCGCGGTCACGAGGTGGACGTGGTCGTCATCCGCACCGAGGGTGATATCAACATGAAACCACTCTCGCAGTTGGGCGGCGTCGGCGTGTTCGCCGCGGCGCTGCGGCTGGCGATCCTGGAAGGCGACATCGACATCGCGGTCCATTCGCTGAAGGACCTGCCGACCGCACCGGTGGAAGGCCTCACCATCGCGGCGATCCCGCCGCGGGAAGACCCGGGCGATGTCCTCATCGGCGGGGGGCTGACCCTCGACGAGCTGCCGCCCGGGGCGAGGGTCGGCACCGGGTCGCCGCGGCGGGCGGCCCAGCTGCTGGCCCGCCGCGGGGACCTCACCATCGTCGACATCCGTGGCAATGTGGATACCCGCATGAGGTTCGTGACGGATGGTGAGCTGGACGCGGTAGTGCTGGCGGCGGCGGGGCTGCGCCGCCTCGGCCGCCTCGCCCCCGACCACTTCCCGCTCGACCTCTGGCCAGCCCCAGCACAGGGCGCCCTCGCCATCGAATGCCGCTCCGGGGACGCCGAACTGAGGGGCGTGCTCGCTGACCTGGACGATGCCGCCACCCGGTTCGCTGCCGAGGCCGAGCGTGCCGTGCTGGCCACGCTGGGCGCCGGGTGTGCCGCGCCGGTCGGCGTCCGCACCTCCAGCGACGGCTCCCAGGCCAAGCTGGAGGCCCTCGTCGCGAGCCCAGACGGTGTCCAGACGGTCACGGCGTCGGCCCTAGCCGAGCCTGGAATGAAGGCCGACGAACTCGGACGGCTGGTCGCCGGACGCCTCGTGGCCGCGGGTGCGGGCGACGTGGTTGATCTCGCCGCCACCGCGCCGAGCAAGCTGGCGAATCTGCACGACTGAGGCCTAACGGCCGCGCCGGGGGCGTCGCTCTGCGAAGCTAGGTCTATGACAGGCCGGACCGAGTTACGTGACGCGCAACGCATCCTCGTCCTCAGCGGCGCGGGGCTGTCCACGGGGGCGGGAATCCCGGACTTCCGTGGACCCCAGGGGTTGTGGACGAAGGACCCGCTGGCTGAGCGCATCTCCACGCTTTCTTGGTATCTAGGTGATACCGAAGTGCGGAAGAAGGCGTGGCAGTATCGGGCCGAGTCGCCGATCTGGGATGCGACGCCGACCCGGGCCCACCTCGCGATCGTGGAGCTGGAACGGCAGGGGCGGCTGCTCGGCATCGTGACGCAGAACACCGACGGCCTGCACCAGCTGGCCGGGTCCAGCCCTGGGCTGGTGCACGAGGTGCACGGTTCGGCGCGGACCTGGCGGTGCGAGGACTGCCGGGCCACGGGGCCCATGACCGAGATGGTCGAGCGGGTCCGGGCTGGTGAGGCCGACCCCAGGTGCGCCTGCGGTGGGATCGTCCGGGCGACCACCATTTTGTTCGAAGAGGCCCTCGACCCCGATGTGCTCGACGCCGCGGTGGCTTGCGCCGAGGGCTGTGACGCGATCATCGCGGTCGGCACCGGGCTCGGCGTCCACCCGGTCGCGGGCCTGTTCCCCTACGCGATTGCCCACGGGGCGTTCGGCGTGATCGTCAACGGTGAGGAGACCGCCTACGATCACCTCGCGCACCGCATCGTCCGAGGCGACATCCAAGAGGCGCTGCCCCGCCTGTTGCAGTCGTAGGCCGGGGCGTCCCCGGGGCGGCTTTTCGGCTCAGGCGAGGGCACTCAGCTGCACGGCCCGGGCCGCGATCAGGGCGAGACTGACGGCCGTGATCGCGGCGACGCCGTACCAGGCGAGGTTGCGCCGGTTGCGGGGCGCGTAGGCGAAGGCGAGGATGACGAGCACCCCACCGACGAAACCGCCCAGATGCCCCTGCCACGAGATCGCCGAGCCACCGATGAAGGTGATGGCGGCGTTGGCGCCGAGCCAGATGAGGATCGTGCGCACGTCACCGTTGTGTTTCCAGGCCAGCACGAGGATCGCACCCATCATGCCGAAGATTGCCCCGGAGGCGCCGAGCGTCGGCAGGTAGAACACCGACAGCCACATGACGAAGCAGGCTGCGACGATGGTCGAGACGAAGTAGAGCGTCAGGAAGCGGGCGCGTCCGAGGATCGCCTCCAGCTGGGGGCCGAGGATCCACAGCGCGAGCATGTTGAACCCGATGTGCCAGATGTCGACATGGGTGAAGGCCTTGGTGATGATCTGCCAGAAGGCGCCGGACGCGACGCCGTCCACCCACGCTGTGGCGCCGAGGGAGCGGCAGGTGGCTTCGCCGACGACGCCGACGATCCGGTTGGGGTCGCTCACGTCGACGCAGGTGCCGAGCGGGGTGAGGGCCAGTAGGGACACCACTGGGCCGGTGACCCCGCCCGCGGCTAGCCCGAGCGCCCAGACGATCGCGTTGATTGCGATCATCATTTTTGAGGTGAGCGACGGGTCTGCGGGCCGCAGCCCGCCGTAGGGGCCGAGGTGGTTGCGGGTCTCGCGGCGTCCGGCGGCGACACAACCGGGGCACTGGAAACCGACGGCGGCCTCGATCATGCAGTCGGTGCAGATCGGACGCGCGCATCGCTGGCACTGGATCGTTGCCTCTCGGCCCTGGTGGCGGTAGCAAGCTGGCGTGTACATGGGACCCTTTCGGTTATGCGTGCCCACTGTACTCGGCCCCGCCGACACCCATCTGGGGTCGGCCCGTGGTCGGGGGTCTGCCGACCGGTGCGGACGGTGGCCCAGCTGGCGGACACCCAGGCCGATTCCGTCGCGACCTGCTGTTTTGCCCGCTGGCGGTTGGCTTCGCCTGGAGGCTGGAGGGGTCGCGGGGCCTCCTCCCCGTCGGCCCGGACGGTGTTGGCAGCCGGAAGTCGGAGGGCGGGCAGACCTGCCGGTGACTTTGGTAGAGAGCGGATCGGCCCATGGTTGACCCAACCGAAGACGTCTGGCCAATGTGCTGAACCGGGTGGCTCAGGCAAGGTGAAGACATGACGAACTTCCTCTATGACGCGATCGCCACGATCGGCATCGCAACGCTGACCGCACTCGCAGTTGCCGGTTTCGCCGGGGGATCGATCACCGATCTCGTGGACGGTGAGGCTGAGGCTCCCCTCCCCTCCGCCTGACCGGGCGGCGGTGCTCGTGTCAGAAAACGTCAGTGGGGGGTTCTAGGGTCGTCTCATGGCGCGAACGAGTGACGGATATCAGTGCAGCGAGTGCGGCTGGACGACGCTGCGCTGGGTTGGCAGGTGTGGGGAATGCCAGGCCTGGGGGAGCGTCGCCGAGCGGGGTGCGCCGAAGCTGAAACAGGTGGCGGCGGTGGTGCCGAGCGCCCGCGCGGTGCCGATCGCCGATGTTCCTTCCGAGGCGAGCGACCGGCGCCTCACCGGCATCGCCGAGCTGGACCGCGTCCTGGGCGGGGGTGTGGTCCCGGGGGCGGTCGTGTTGCTCGCGGGCGAGCCGGGCGTCGGCAAGTCCACGCTATTGCTGGAGGTCGCGGCCAAGTGGGCGTCCGCGGGGCGGCGGACGCTGTACGTGAGCGGTGAGGAGTCCGCGGCTCAGGTGAAGCTCCGGGCCCAGCGCACCAACGCGCTGGTGGACGAGTTGTACCTGGCGGCCGAAACCGACCTGGGGGCGGTGCTAGGTCACATCGATCAGCTGGAACCCACGTTGATGGTGCTCGACTCGGTTCAGACCGTCGGGACGGCTGAGGCGGACGGGTCGCCGGGCGGGGTGACCCAGGTGCGGGAGGTGACGGGTGCCCTGGTGCGGGTGGCAAAGCAGCGGCAGCTGCCGGTGCTGATCGTTGGGCACGTGACGAAGGACGGCGGCATAGCGGGGCCGCGCCTGTTGGAGCACCTGGTCGATGTCGTGCTGACTTTCGAGGGTGACCGGCATTCCGGTTTCCGCATGGTGCGGGCGACCAAGAACCGTTACGGCCCGGCCGACGAGGTTGGCTGCTTCGAGATGGGCGAGTCCGGCATCATCGAGGTGCCCGATCCGTCCGGGCTGTTCTTGTCTCGGCACGCCGAACCGGTGCCCGGCACGTGTGTCACGGTGACGCTGGAGGGCAGGCGTCCGCTCTTGGCCGAGGTGCAGGCGCTGGTGGCCCCATCCCCCTATCAGACCTCGCCGAGACGCATCACGCATGGCATCGACCAGTCCCGGGTCGGTCTGATCCTGGCGGTGCTGGAGCGCAAGGCCCGGCTGAGGCTGTCCCAGTCGGACGTCTACGTCTCGACCGTCGGGGGAGCGCGGGTGAGCGACCCGTCGGTCGACTTGGCGGCGGCCGTCGCGATCGCGTCCGCGGCGGTCGACAGGAACTACCCGCAGCGCGTGGTCGCCCTCGGCGAGATCGGCCTGGCGGGTGATCTGCGCCGCGTCCCCGGGCTGGAACGGCGACTGGCCGAGGCCGCGCGCCTGGGCATGGAGCTGGCCGTGGTGCCGACGGGATCGCGCGACGTCACCGTGAAGGTGCCGAGGCTGGCGGGCATGAGGGTGGTCGAGGCGGCGACGCTAGCGGATGCGCTCGGCATCCTCGACCTGAAACGGGCCGGGTGAGGGATGGCCTCGACCGTGCGGCGGAGCCGGACGCGGCAACTCCTCAGGGCGTCGGCGGCCGGATGCTTCGGGTCTGCCGAAGGCCCGGTGGCGAATGGATTTGAGACGGAGGCATGTTGTGCAGTATGGTTATGCACTGCCTAGCGGCGAGCGCTCGTAGCTTAATGGATAGAGCATCTGACTACGGATCAGAAGGTTGGGGGTTCGAGTCCCTCCGAGCGCGCTGACAATGTGGGCCCGGACGCCGTAACGTCCGGGCCCACATTGTCTATGGGTCAAAG
>JAUMWV010000061.1 GCA_030529455.1 Propionibacteriaceae bacterium
CTTCCCGGTGAAGGTCTGGAACGTCGCTGCCGACCTGGTCACGGGGCAACCACGGGACATCAACGGCCCCATCTCGATCGTCGGGGCGTCCCGGGTGGCGGGCGAGGTCGTCACGGCCGACCGGCTGCCGCTCGGCGACCGGATCGCCACCTGGTTCGGCCTGCTCGGGTCGGTGAACCTGTTCGTGGCCCTGCTGAACCTGGTCCCGCTGGTCCCGCTCGACGGCGGCCACATGGCCGGGGCGATCTACGAATGGCTGAAGCGTTCCGCGGCTCGCCTGCTGGGGCGCCCGGACCCCGGACACGCCGACACCGCGAAGATGCTGCCCGTGGTCTACATCGTGGGGGGCTTCTTGCTGATCGCTGGCGCCATCCTGATCCTCGCCGACATCATTACCCCGATCAGCATCTTCTAGGGTCTCGCCCCGGCGAGGCATCGCCGTTATCGGCCTGCCCGGCTCCTTTACCGGGCCAGCCGGAGTTTTCTTCCCAGCGGCGGAACCTGCCGACCGCTAGTCGGCGTAGATCGGGTCGCGCAGGCGCTTTCCCGACCTGATTGCCACCGTACGGCGAAAGCCAACCACCCACCCGCGAAGAACATCGAGCCATGGATACGATCCGCAGATCGCGATCCAATCGATCCCCGGGACTGTTCGTTTGTGCAAGGAATGTTGCCAACCCGGGAGGCAGAGGATATATCGTGCGTAACGGGATTGCCCTGTGACGTGACGAGGAGGTCTGATGGGGCGGCTGAGTTCCTTTTCCCGGGCGCTGCTGATAGTGGCGTATGTCGGCCTGATGGTGGGGTGCGTGGGGTGGCGCCCGTCGATGGATACGGTGCTGTGGGGGAAGATGTTTGAGCAGGTGCGCGAGGACGCGATTGCTCGGACGCGGAAGCAGGTGGCCTGGGATCTGGACGTCGCGGGCGTTGACCGGCTGGGGGATGGGGTATATATCTCGTGCGAAGAGGGCCAGAATAACTGGAAGGTGCAGGAGAAGTATCGGCTTCGGTGTCAAGCGCAAGCTCCGGTTTACTACGGCTGGCGGGGTGAGTTTGAGCCGACCGCAAGTCGGATTCTGGATCGTTTCCGGATTCGGTGCGGTAAGCCGCCCTGGGAAACGCCAAGGCCGTTTTCTACGACGGCCTTCATGAACGCGGAATGTGCACCCAGCGACCGACTGCTGGGGCTCTGGGTTTTACCAGAGGGTCTTCCAGGGCACCTTCGAGCTTATCAAGAACCAGCCGATCGGGACCAACGGAGAATTGAATGGAATGATCCCTTGGGTGCTGTTTCCGCTGAGCAGTATGACTGGTTTATGATTGTTTCTATTGAGAACCTCATCTATGAGGATTACCACGCCTAAGGTGATGCGCTAGCTGGCATTTCCCAGCGGCTTCTCGTCGCAGTCTGGCCATTGACCCGGCGGCTCCCGCACAACGGCGCGTCCCGGCCCGGCTCGTGGCGATGGGCGTCACCGCCCCAGCCGTGACAAGCCGGCCGGGCAGCGGGACGCCGAAGGTCTCAGGCTCCGGTGGGCTGGTCCTCCAGCGCGGCGAGGAAACCGGCGAGGGCATGGCCGACCTCGACGGCGTGCGTCACGTTCAGCTCGTGCCCGGCCCCCTCGATCAGTTCCAGCCGCGCCCCCGGCACGCCCGCGGCGATCGCGCGCGCAGCGGCCAGGTTGGCCTTGTCCTTGCTGCCGCACAGGGCCAGCGTGGGGGCGGTGATGTCGTCCAGGGAGGAGCGGTAGTCGATGGGGCCGACGACCGCGAGGATCTCGCGCAACCGTTCCTTCGTCAGCCCGTCGGGCAAGCCGAGCAGAGATCCAGGAAGCAGCCTGACCGCGGCCCGCTCGGCCAGGACCAGCAGCGGGTTCGCCCGCACCTGGGAGGCCGCCAGCACCAGGCCTTGAACCCGGCCCGGGTAGGCGATCGCGTAGCTGGTGGCGATCATTGAACCCAGGGACAGCCCGCACAGCACGGCCTCGCCGATCTCCAGCCGGTTGATGTGGGCGTGGAGTCCCTCCACCGCAGCGGCCATGGTGAACGGCTGATCGTCGGCGACCAGGTCGTTCACCGCGAAGGAGCGCCCCGTCCAGCCCCGCTGCAGCCCATCGGCGACGGGCTGCCAGGCGGTGGCGTCCTGGCCCAGGCCAGCGAGGAACACGACGGTCTTGGTCATGGTCCAACTATGGCCGAACCGCGGGCCCGGGCGCGAGGCGTCCCCCGCCAGGAATCGCCGCGGTTGCGTAGACTATTGGCGCAATCACGAGCGAAAAGGACGCACATGACGGTCAGCCTTGGCATGCCAACCCCGCCGCCGAGAACCCTTGCACCCCGCCGCAAGACTCGCCAGATCAAGGTTGGCAAGGTGCTCGTGGGCGGCGACGCGCCGGTCAGCGTGCAATCGATGACCACCACCAAGACCACCGACATCAACGCGACCCTGCAGCAGATCGCCGAGCTGACCGCGAGCGGGTGCGACATCGTCCGGGTCGCGGTGCCCAGCCAGGACGACGCGGAGGCGCTGCCCATCATCGCGATGAAGAGCCAGATCCCGGTCATCGCCGACATCCACTTCCAGCCGCGTTACGTTTTCGCCGCCATCGAGGCGGGCTGCGCCGCCGTGCGCGTGAACCCGGGCAACATCAAGGCCTTCGACGACCAGATCGCGGCGATCGCCAGGGCCGCGACGGACGCGGGCGTGTCGATCCGGATCGGCGTCAACGCCGGCTCGCTCGACAAGAGGCTGCTGGCCAAGTACGGGTCGCCGACACCGGAGGCGCTGGTCGAATCGGCGCTGTGGGAGGCCTCGCTGTTCCGCGAGGTCGGCTTCGAGGACTTCAAGATCAGCGTCAAACACCACGACCCGGTGGTCATGGTGCGCGCCTACGAGATGCTGAGCGAACAGATCGACGTGCCCCTGCACCTCGGCGTCACCGAGGCGGGGCCAGCCTTCCAGGGCACCATCAAATCGTCGGTGGCGTTCGGGGCGCTGCTGTCGCGCGGCATCGGCGACACGATCCGGGTGTCCCTGTCGGCGCCCCCGGCCGAAGAGGTCAAGGTCGGCATCAAGATCCTGGAGTCGCTGAACCTGCGGCCCCGCAAACTGGAGATCGTGTCCTGCCCCTCGTGCGGGCGGGCCCAGGTGGACGTCTACACCCTCGCCGAGGAGGTCACCAAGGGCCTCGAAGGCATGCAGGTCCCGCTGCGCGTCGCGGTGATGGGCTGCGTCGTCAACGGCCCGGGCGAGGCCAGGGAGGCCGACCTGGGGGTCGCCTCCGGCAACGGCAAGGGGCAGATCTTCGTCAAGGGCAAGGTCATCAAGACCGTTCCCGAGTCCGAGATCGTCGCCACCCTCATCGAAGAGGCGAACCGGCTCGCCGCCGACCTGCCCGCTGGAGAAGTGGAGGTCACCGTCGGCTGATGCGTGGCCGCTCATTCCGGATGGGCCCAGACGATGCCGCGCGGGTTGAGGCTTTCCTGGACCGTGACCCCATCGCCAATCTCGCGCTCCGCCAGCGACTCCGCGCGATCCCGCCAGGGACCAGGGGAAGCGTGCTCCACGGCTACGAACGCGACGGACGGCTGCTCGGGCTGTGCTACTACGGCCCCACGATCTACCCGGTAGGGGCCGACCCGGACGCCCTGGACGCCTTCGCCGAGGCGGGCGGCCCGCTGTGCCGGGCCGGTTCCATGGTCGGACGCTCCGAGGCGGTCCTCGGCCTGCACCACCGCCTGGGGCACCGCTGGGGCTGGTCGTGGCTGAACCCCCGCAACATCCGCTCCAGCCAGCCGCTGATGATCTGGGCCGGGCCCTCCCAGGTCGCGCCCGAACCGAGCCTGAGGGTGCTGACCGAGGCCGAATACGACTCCTATTTCGCGGCGTCGGTGCACATGTACACCGAAGAGATCGGGGTGAGCCCGCTGGAGGGCGGGTCCGGCTACGCCCGCGCGGTGCGGGAGCGGCTGCGCGCCGGGCACGCCTTCGGCGTCGTGCGGCAGGGGCAGGTGCTGTTCAAGGCCGACCTGGGCATCACCTTCGAGGGCCACGCCCAGATCCAGGGGGTGTGGCTCGCCCCGGCATTGCGCGGCAGGGGACTGGCCGCCCCGGCGATCACCGCGCTGGTGGAGCAGGTGCGCCCCCATTACCCGACGCTCTCGCTGTACGTCAACGACTTCAACACCCCCGCGATCCGCACCTACCTGCGGGCAGGTTTCGTGCAGATCGGCGCGATGTCGACGGTGCACTACTGCTGAATCCCTGACCGCCCGGCGGGGCCTGCCCCGCGGGAACGGGCGTCGCGGCGCCACGGGGCGCGTTTGGACTAGGCTGTGCGCGGAAACGACGAAAGGCCGCCCGTGTACACCGAGATGTCCAAGCTGTTCTTCCGCACGCTCCGCGATGACCCGGCGGATGCGGAGGTGCCCAGCCACAAGCTGCTGGTCCGCGCCGGGTATATCCGGCGGGTCGCCCCCGGCATCTATTCCTGGCTGCCGCTCGGCCTGCGGGTGCTGCAGCAGGTGGAGCGCATCGTCCGCGAAGAGATGGCCGCCATCGGCGCCCAAGAGGTGCACTTCCCCGCGCTGTTGCCGAAGGAACCCTACGAGGAGACCAACCGCTGGACCGAGTACGGCCCGAACCTGTTCCGGCTGCAGGACCGCAAGGGCAACGACATGCTGCTCGGCCCAACCCACGAGGAGATGTTCACCCTGCTGGTCAAGGACCTGTACTCCTCCTACAAAGACCTGCCGCTGTCGATCTACCAGATCCAGACCAAGTACCGGGACGAGGCCAGGCCCCGCGCCGGGCTGCTGCGCGGCCGCGAGTTCGTCATGAAGGACTCCTACTCCTTCGACATCGACCAGGCTGGCCTGCAGGCCAGCTATGACGCCCACCGCGCCGCCTACATCCGGATCTTCGACCGGCTCGGCCTCACCTATGTGATCGTCGAGGCGACCGCCGGGGCGATGGGTGGGTCCAAGTCCGAGGAGTTCCTGGCCGTCGCCGAGAACGGCGAAGACACCTTCGTGCGCTCTCCCGGCGGATACGCCGCCAACGTCGAGGCGGTGCGCGTCCCGGTCCCCGAACCGGTCGATGCCGCCGATGTCCCCCCCGCCCAGGTCATGGAGACCCCCAACGCGCCGACCATCGCGGCGCTGGTCCAGGTGTTCAACGAGCGCTACCCGCGTCCCGACCGGGAGTGGAACGCCGCCGACACGCTGAAAAGCATCGTCGTGACCGTCCGCCAGCCCGACGGGACCACCGAACCGCTGGTCATCGGCCTGCCCGGCGACCGGGACGTCGACATGCGCCGCCTGGAGGCCGCGCTCTCCCCGGCCGAGGTGGCGCCGTTCACCGAGGAGGACTTCGCCCGGTACCCGCTGCTGGTCAAGGGCTACCTCGGCCCGCAGTCGGTGGGGGAATCGTCGGCCTCCGGCATCCGGTTCGTGGTGGACCCGCGGGTCGTGACCGGCACCTCCTGGATCGCGGGAGCCAACGAGGTGGACAAGCACGTCGCCTACCTGGTGGCGGGCCGCGACTTCGTCCCCGACGCCGTCCTGGACGTCGCCGAGGTGCGTGCCGGTGACCCCTCCCCGGACGGTTCGGGGCCGCTGGAGCTGGCCCGCGGCATCGAGATGGGCCACATCTTCCAGCTCGGCACCAAATACGCCGAGGCCCTCGGCCTCAAGGTGCTGGACGTCAACGGCAAGCTGGCGACCGTCACCATGGGCTCCTACGGGGTCGGCATCTCCCGCGCGGTCGCGGCCATCGCCGAGAACACCTGCGACGACAAGGGCCTGTGCTGGCCGCGGGCCGTCGCCCCCTTCGACGTGCAGATCGTGGCCACCGGCAAGGACCAGGCCGTGTTCGACGCGGCCCGGGACCTGGCGGCCCAGCTCGACGAGGCTGGCGTCGAGGTGCTGCTGGACGACCGGAAAGCCTCCCCCGGGGTGAAATTCGCCGACGCCGAGATCCTGGGCATGCCCACGATCGTCGTGGTCGGCCGGGGCCTCGCCAACGGGGTGGTCGAGGTGCGCGACCGGGCCACCGGCACCAGCACCGAAGTGCCGGTCGCCGAGGCCAGGGACGCGGTGCTGCGCGCCGTCCGCGGCTGAACCAGCGTCCCGGATCAGGCCCCCGCTGACCCCGGGCGTGGGTTCAGGCCCAGCCCGGCCAGGTGGGCAGTCCCTGGCCCCACCGCTCGACCTGCGGCACCTGCGCCAGCATCGCATCCAGCGGCCTGGGGTCGTCGCGGCTGACTGCGGCCAGGCGCCCCCAGGCGCCCAGCACCGCGAGTTCGGCGCGCGCCCAGCCCGCCAGCACCTCCTGATCGGTGTTGAGCGGGCCACCCAGGTCGTAGTCGGAGCGCTGCTGTGGGGGCGAAGCCAGGCCGGGGTGGGCCAGCAACTCGTCGCGCAGCAGCTTCGCCTCGGCGAGCCGGGCCAGACCCGCCTCGCGCGGCTCCGCGCCCCGGGGGAAGCGCCCGATCCCGGTCTCCAGCGCATAGACCAGGGCCCAGACCCGGGTCAGCAGCACCTCCCGGGCGGCCGCGGGCGTCCCGGCGATGAAGGGCCGAGGCGCGGCGTCCCCGCCGCTGAGCGCGAGGGTGGGGGAGGCCGAAGCGCACGCGGCCAGCGAAGCGTAGAACAGCGCCAGCGCGGGCTGGGAACCAGCCAAGGCCAGGGCCGCCGTGTGGTAACTCGTGACGGCGTGTGACTGGATCTTCTTCACCCGGGCCTGGGCGTCGGCCCAGCTGGAGACCGTCACCGGGGGCTCCGTCGGCGACGGATGGCGCGGCCTGTCGTCGAGCAGCAGCACGTCAGCGCCCTGCAGCCGCGCGACGTGAGCGGCGTGGGCCGCCGCCTTGGACGCGGCGACCGGCGCCACCGTCGCGGCCTCGGGCCAGCCCGGCGCGGCAGCCTCAATCGCCAGCCACCATGCGGCCAGCTTGCGCTCGGTGGCCGACGCGGTGGCCTGATGCGCGTCGTACTGCGGCCGCGGCCCCCGGGGGATCGCGCCGCTGGGGCGGATCACGGGGTCGGTGAGCGCGCAGCCGGTCAGCAGGCTGGCGCCACCAGCCAGCAGCGCGCGTCGTGTGCATGTGGGCGAGGTCACGCTCCGAGGCTACCGGTATCGGTCCGGTTCCGGGCACACCAGCTGGCGGTGGCGTGTAAGCTAGGGCGAACAATCTGGACCACAACAGCAACGGAGAAGCAATGAAAGACCATCAGCTCGCGACTTCGTTGCGGCCAGTCCTCGCCGAGCACCAGCTCGAGTTGGAGGACGTGCAGGTCACCCCGGTGGGAAAGCGTCTGCTCGTGCGTATCACGGTGGACGGGGATGGCCCGCACGGCCGGGGTCCGCTGCTGGACGACATCACGGTCGCCTCACAGGCGATCTCGCAGGCGCTCGACGAACTCGACTTCGGCGGCTCGCGTCCCTACACCCTTGAGGTCTCCTCCCGCGGGGTGAGCAAGCCGCTCACCGAACCCAAGCACTATCGCCGCAACGTCTCCCGGCTCGTCAAGATCCACCACGGGCCGGACAAGGCCGAAGTCACGGGGCGGATCGTCGAGGCGGGCGCCTCGGACGTCACCCTCGAGGTGGATGGGGCCGAACTCGTCATCGGCTACGGTGACATCGCGAAAGCCGTCGTACAGGTGGAACTGAATCGTCCCGCGCCTGGGTTGGACGAGGCCGAGGACTTCGGCGAGGAGGAGAACTGAGATGGACATTGATCTTGCCGCACTGCGACTCATCGAGCGTGACAAGGAGATCCCGCTAGAGGTCCTCGTCCGCGCCATCGAGGACGCCATGCTCAACGCCTACCACAAGACGCCGGGAGCGCTGCCCGGGGCGCGGGTGGAACTCAACCGCAAGACCGGCAAGGTGGCGGTGATCGCCCCCGAACTGGACGAGGAAGGCAACAAGATCGGCGAGTTCGACGACACCCCCCACGACTTCGGCCGGGTCGCCGCCACCACCGCGCGGCAGGTGATCTACCAGCGCATCCGGGAGGCCGAGGACGAGCAGAAGTACGGCCACTTCGCCGCGGTCGAAGGCGACATGGTCATGGGTGTGGTGCAGGCCGACCGGGACTCCCGCACCGTCCGGGTGGACCTGGGGACGCTGGAGGCGATCATGCCGCTCGCCGAACAGGTTCCGGGGGAGCGCTACACCCACGGGATGAGGCTGCGGGTCTACGTCGTGAGCGTGCGCAAGGAAC
The DNA here is from genome assembly GCA_030529455.1 of Propionibacteriaceae bacterium. Classification (GTDB taxonomy): domain Bacteria; phylum Actinomycetota; class Actinomycetes; order Propionibacteriales; family Propionibacteriaceae; genus JAUMWV01. The sequence continues at coordinate 8,232 of JAUMWV010000061.1, forward strand.
TCCGCGGGCCCCAGGTGGTCGTCTCCCGGACCCACCCCAACCTCGTGCGCAAACTGTTCACTAAAGAGGTGCCCGAGATCGAACAGGGCATCGTCGAAATCAAGGAGGTCGCCCGCGAGGCCGGGCACCGGACCAAGATCGCGGTGCGCAGCCTCGACCCGAACGTGTCGGCGAAGGGCGCGATGATCGGCCCCAACGGGCAGCGGGTGCGTGCCGTCACGGCCGAACTGAACGACGAGAAGATCGACGTGGTCGACTATTCCGACGACCCGGCCGAGTTCGTCGCCCAGGCGCTCAGCCCCGCCGAGGTGCTCAGCGTCACCATCGTGGACCCGGCCGCTCGGGCCTGCCGCGTCGTCGTCCCGGCCCACAAACTGTCGCTGGCCATCGGGCGTGAGGGCCAGAACGCCCGCCTCGCGGCCCGCCTGACCGGGTGGCGCATCGACATCCGCCCGGACGCCTGAGGTCGGCGTCCGCGGCCCGCACGGGTGGGACGAGCAGAAAGAGCGGGGGTGGCCGCCGGGGAGCGAACCCGGCGGCCACCGCGGTTTTCAGGGGAAGGCATCGCGCCACGGGGCCCGTCAGCGGCGGCCCCCTCCCATCCCGATCACCCCGGCCTCGGCGGCCTTGAGCACGGCGTCCGCCTCCGCCTGGGTGAGCGTGCCGTCGGTGACGGCCTGGCTCAGCCTGGTCTTGAAGGACGCCCTGCGCTGGGCCTGCGCCGCAGCGTGCGCCTCCTCCAGCGCCGAAGCGACCGTGGACTTGTCGAGGCCGAGCTCGCTGGCCAGGGCCTCGGCGAGCTTGTCCCGCATGGCGGAACGCTCCGGCGCGGTCCGTGAGCCGGTTCCCGCTGCTGGTTTGGTGGCCTCCCGCGCCTTGTCCAGGGCCGTGGTGAGCTTCGCCTCGTCCACGCCGAGTTTGCTGGCCAGTGCCGTGGTGTCGATGCCCTTCATCCCCGCCTTGCCGCCGCGCGAGTGGCGTTCGCCGGGGGCTCCCGAGCGGCCACTGTCCGCCCCGGACGAGGCCGAGGGGTTCGGGGTCTGATCGTCGGCGAGGGCGAACTGCGCCACGCCGAGGCTTCCGGCCCCGATCGCCAATACCGCCGCCGCGGGCAAGATGATCTTCTTCACTGTCGCTGTCCTTTCGTCGTGGCCCGGTCCTTCACCGCGCCGATTCCCAGGGTGTGCCCCGGCGCTGTCAGGACGCTGTGGCGAGGCTGTCAACCTGGTGAGCGCAGCGACTCGGGGGTGGCGTCCGGCCTACGATGGAGGGGTGTCCCCCGTGAGAACCTGTGTCGGCTGCCGCGCCACGGCCGAGAAATCCGAACTGGTGCGCGTGGTCGCCATCGACGGCCAGGCGCACATCGACGCGGCGGCCCGGCTGCCCGGACGCGGGGCCTACCTGCACGCCCGCGCGTCCTGCCTGAGCGCGGCGATCCGCAGGCGTGCGCTGTCCCGTGCCCTGCGCCAGCCGGTGGGCACGGACAGGCTGAGCGAGGCTGGTTGGAGTTAGGCCGAGCCGACGGGTTACACTACGCGGTGGCGTTTCCCCGATCCGAGGGAACCTGACAACCAGAAAGTGGGCTAACGCTCATGACCACTCGATGAGTATCCAACGATGAGCACAACAACCGACTAGCTGGTCCGGGCGGGAGGCCTGGACCCGAAGGAGAGTAGTGGCCAAGCCTCGCGTGCACGAAGTCGCCAAAGACCTCGGAATCGAAAGCAAAGAACTTCTGACGAAGCTGAGCGAGATGGGCGAATACGTCAAGTCCGCTTCGTCGACCATCGAGCCGCCCGTCGTGCGGCGGCTCAAAGAGATGTATGCCTCGGCCCAGGACAAGCCTGCGGCCCCGGCCGCGCCCAAGCCGACGGCGCCAGCCCCAAGCGCGCCCGCCGCCCCGCAG
>JAUMWV010000062.1 GCA_030529455.1 Propionibacteriaceae bacterium
GAGACGGTGGGGTCTCCCTCCAGCCAGAACCGCAGCGGAAAGTCCTTCGCCCGGCCCACGCCGATCCGGTGCCCCTGAGCGATGCGGGGCTCGGCTCCGGGGCGCGGGCTCAGCAGCAGACCGGCCGAGCCGTCGAGGGGTAGGCCGTCGTCGGCGAGCGTGATGCCCAGCGCGACGCACAGCCGGGCCGGGCCCCGCGCCAGGTCCGTGTCGCCACGGGTGACCCCGGCCGCCTCGCGTCTGGCGCGGGCCACGTCGACGCCCTCGACGATCTCTCCGGCCCGGACGAGGATGCCGCACCCCTGACCGGCCGTCACGTTGAAGCAGTGGTGCAGCCCCAGGTGGCGGTAGACGTAGGCGTGGCGGGCCGGGCCGAACATCGACCGGTTGCGCGCCGACAGACCCCGGAAGGAGTGGGCCGCCGGGTCGTCCGCCGAGCCGTAGGCCTCGGTCTCGGTGATGCGGAGCGTCACGACGGCCCCGTCCCTGGCCACCCGCAGCCGCGCGCCGAGCAGCAGCCGTGCCTCCGCGGCCACCCGCCGCAACCGGAGGAGGGCCTCCTCGTCCAGTCCGGCGAAGGACACCTGCGGATCGGGGCCGCTCACCAGTGCCCGACTGGGACCGCTCACCGGTGCCCCGCCGGGACCAGGGGAGCCCCCGCCGGGGCACGGTCCGGGCCGGGGCGACACACTCATGGGCCACACTCTACGTCGGCCACGAGTCCCCGGTCAGCGAACACCAGAGGACGCACTTGGCCGGGTCACGCCACGGAACCGGAGGGCGGGGAGCGTGCATCCAGCCGATACCAGACACCCCGGGGGGTGAATCCACACCCGCCGAACCGATGTAGGGCCCGGGGCCCACAGACTAGTCGGGTGGCATGGCGTCCTCCTCAGGGCGGCGGTGCGAGCCGACGAGGTGATGGTTGATGATCCCGATGGCCTCCATGAGTGCCTGGATCGTGGTGGGCCCGACGAACCGGAACCCGCGCGTGCGCAGGTCCTTGGCTAGGGCGCGGGCCTCGGGCCGCAGCTCGATATCGGCCAGGCTGCGGGGCCTCGGCTGGGTCACCGGCCGGTAGGACCACACCAGCGTGTGGAGACCGCCGTCGGGCCGGAGCTCAATCGTCCGCTGGGCATTGCTGATCGTCGCCTCGATCTTGGCCCGGTTGCGGATGATCCCCGCATCACCCATCAGCCGTTCCACATCGGCGCCGGTGAAGGCAGCGACCTGGTCCACGTCGAAACCGCAGAACACCTCCCGGAACCGGGGCCTGCGCCGCAGGATCAGCGACCAGCTCAGCCCGGCCTGGAAACCCTCCAGACTGAGCCGTTCGAACACCCCGCTCTCGTCGCTGACCGGGTTGCCCCACTCGTGGTCGTAGTAGTCGCGGTGCAGGTCGTCCACGTCGGCCCACCGCGGGCGCAGCAGCCCGTCGTCACCTCTCACCAGATCGCTCATGGCACCAGTCCATCACGGGCCACCGACCAAGACACCCCATCCGGCGATTCCTGTGGATAACCCTCCCGGCTATCCACAGCACCCGCATTCACCGGCGGTTCCGGGCCCGAAAGTGACCAGTTACCTCGCGATGCTTCTTCCGGGCGAGCCCACCCACTGGCTAGCCTGAGCGGGTGTTCGGCCGCATACCCACCCACGTCAACTGGCCCGTCTTCGCCTGTTCCGGCCTGCTCATCGTCACCGTCGCCTGCTGGGCCGGGTTCGCCCCCGAGTCGGCAGGGGCCATCCTGTCCTCGGCGGTCACCTGGATCGCGGTCAACCTCGGCTGGTTCTACATCGCGCTGGCCACGGCCGTCACGGTCTTCGTCATCGCCATCGCCGCCGGTCGCTGGGGGACGATCCGCCTCGGACCCGACCATTCCCGGCCACAGTTCTCGCTGTACTCGTGGAGCGCGATGCTGTTCGCCGCGGGCATCGGCGTCGATCTGCTGTTCTTCGGCGTCGCCGAACCGATCTTCCAGTACTTCGACCCGCCCTCGGGCACGCCCGAGACGGTCCAGGCCGCCCGGGACGCCATCGTGTTGACCATCTTCCACTACGGCATCACGGGGTGGTCGCTGTATGCGCTCATGGGTATCAGCCTCGGCTATTTCGCCTACCGGCGCGGCCTGCCGTTGAGCGTCCGTTCGGCGCTGTATCCGCTCATCGGACGCCGCGTCCACGGGGCCGCCGGGCACGCGGTCGACATCGCCGCCGTCCTGGGCACCGTCTTCGGTGTCGCGACCTCCCTCGGCATCGGCGTGGTGCAGCTCAACTACGGGCTCACCGTCTTGTTCGGGCTGCCCGAGGGCATCGGCACTCAGGTGGCGCTCATCGTCCTCGCCATCGCCGTGGCGACGGTCTCGGCCGTGTCGGGCGTCGACAAGGGCATCAAACGGCTCTCGGAGCTGAACGTCGGGCTGGCGCTGGTGCTGCTGGGCTATGTGCTCGTCACCGGCCAGTTCGCCCGGATTCTCAACGGGCTGGTCATGAACGTCGGCGACTACGCCGCGAGTTTCCTCGGCCTGACCCTCAACACCTATGCCTACACCGACGCCACCGCCTGGCTCGGCTCCTGGACCCTGTTCTTCTGGGCCTGGTGGATCGCCTGGGCTCCGTTCGTCGGCCTGTTCCTCGCCCGGATCTCCAAGGGCCGGACGCTGCGGCAATTCGTGATCGGCACGCTGACCCTGCCCTTCGTCTTCGTCTTGCTGTGGATCGCGGTGTTCGGCAACGCGGCGATCCAGCGGGTGATCGCCGGGGACCGGGCCTTCGGCGAGCTCACCATGGCCAACCCGGAGCGGGGATTCTACGAACTCATCAGCGGTTACCCGGGCGGCCTCGTCGTGACGGCGGTCGCCTCGGTCATCGGGTTGCTGCTCTACATCACCTCCGCCGACTCGGCCGCCCTGGTCACGGCGAACCTGTCGTCGCGGCTCACCACCCCGGACGCGGACGGCCCCCGCTGGACCCGGATCTTCTGGGCCGTCGCCACGGGCGGCCTGACGCTGGCGATGCTGCTCGTCGGCGGCATCCCGGCGCTGCAGAACGCGACCCTCATCATCGGCCTGCCGTTCGCCATCGTTGTCATCGTCGTCATGTTCGGCCTCGTCCGGGCGCTGCAGAACGAAACCCACCTGGCGGCCGCCCGGGCCCGCACCCCCTCGGTAACCGTCGAGAGGGGATGGGCGCAGCGCCTGGCCTACGCGGTGACCTACACCGACCGGGCCGCCGCCCACCGGTTCCTGCGCGAGGTCGCCGCACCCGCGCTGCAGGCCGCCGCCGAGGAGGCCCGCGGCCTGGGGCTGGACGCCTCGGCGACGCTGCACGACGACCCGCCGGGCGCCGACCTGATGATCCGGCTCGACGGGGACGATTTCACCTACCGGGTCGCTCCGGTCGAACGGCCGAAACCGTCCTTCGCGTTGCGGCTGGCCCCGACGGACGACGTCTACTACCGGCTGGAGGTGTTCTCCTCCACCGGGGCGCTGGACCACGACATCGCCGGGTTCAGCCAGGACCAGGTCATCACCGACGCCCTCGCCCTGTTCGAGTCCCACCTGGACTTCCTGGAGCGCTGCGACCGGCCCGGACCGGGCGAACGGCTGCGGGAGCTGAGGCAGCGCATCACCGGCCTGGCCACGAAACTGCGCCGCAAGCGGGTCTGACGGGCCCGAAACTGTCGGTGTCTGCCGTTAGGGTGCTGACATGTACAAACTGTGGCGCCGCCTAGAACGGCTGACCGGCAGCTTCTGGTTCGTCCCCGTGGTGTGCGTGGGGGCGTCCATCCTCGTCGCCGAGGGCCTGGTCGCGCTCGACCGCAGCATCGACCACGCCCGGTGGCCGATCCTCGCGCCCTTGCAGCGCATGGGGCTGGAGGGCGCCCGCGGCCTGCTGGGCGGCATCGGCGGGACGACCTTCGGCGCGGCGGCGACGGCGTTCTCCATCACCATCTCGGTGATCGCGACCGCGTCCACCAGCTATGGCCCGCGGCTGGTCGGCAACTTCATGTCGAACCGCCGTAACCAGTGGACGCTCGGCGTGCTGGTGTCGACCTTCGTGTACACGACGCTGGTGGTGCGCACGCTGCGCTCCACCGACGACGGCGCGGTCTTCGTCCCTCACCTGGCGGTGCATTTCGCGATCGGGCTGGCCATCGCCGATGTGTTCCTGCTGATCTCGTTCATCCACCACATCGCCACCAGCATCCAGGTGGACACCCTGACCAGCGTGGTCTCGGGGGCGTTCCAGCGCACGGCGAAACGCTCCGACGAGCTGGTGTGCGACGAACACACCACCACCCTCCAGCCGCCTTCGGGGGGAGAGGTGGTGCGTTCCGGGGCCGATGGCTACATCGTTAGCATCGTTCCCCGGCTGCTGCTCGGCGCCGCCGAAGCCGACGGTGGCCGGATCGCCATCGAGGCGCGGGTGGGCGACCGGGTGCTCACGGGCACACCACTCGCCCGGATCTGGCCGGGGCAGGACGCCGATCACCTGGCCCAGGCGACGCTGAGCGCCATCGAGATTGGGCCGCGCCACGACCCGGGCACGGACGCCGGGTATGCCCAGCAGCAGCTGGTGGAACTCGCGGTCCGGGCCCTGTCGCCCGGTGTCAACGACCCCTACACCGCGGTCAACGTGATCGAGGAGCTCGCGCTCGGGCTGGCCCAGCTGGTCTCGGCCCCGCTCCCGGCACCCGTCCTGGTGGACGACGAGGGGCAACCCCGGGTGTTCCTGCGTCCGGTGACGGTCAAGGAACTCATCGACATGCCGTTTCGCCAGATCCTGCCGTTCTCCGCCGGACAACACCTGGTGCACACCGCCCTGGTCGACCTCGCCCGCCACATCGAACAGCACAACGTCCACCCCAGCCTACGCGGGGTGGCGTGGCGCCACGTCGAGACCATCCGCGCCCAGTGCAACGACCATTCCGCGATGCCCGGGGAGGACGAGGCCCTTGATGCCCACATCCGCGCGGCCGAACGCCTGCTGGAGCTGTCCAGGCAACAGCCAGACACCTGAGCTGGCCACCGCAGGCGTGGGGTCTGCCGGTCACCGGCGACGTGCTGGGTGCGGGCGTGGGTGGCCGTCCGTGTTCCCCCACAGCGGACGCCCGCGAAGCTCACAGCTTTTTCACAGAAAAGCCGCGCACGGTGGAGGAACGACCGATTGAAGGAGCACGATGAACGACGGACCCGGCACCACTGACCCCCGCCCCCAGGGCGGGTCAGCCGCTCAGGAACCGGCCCGACCCTATGTCGTCCAGCCGGGCATGCAGCCCCCGTCCTACCATCACGTTCGGCCGGGTCCGGCCCCGATCACCATCCCGCTGGCTGAGCCCCCGGCGGGTCCGGCCACCGGGACGGCCAGGCGCCAGCGGCCCAGCTGGCCCATGCTCATCGCCGTGGCGGCCTTCTCGGCGACCATCGGCGGGGGTGCGGCGCTCGGGGTCAACCACTTCGTGACCCCGCAGGCGGGAACCTCGACGACGCCGGGCACCATCACCCGGGTCGTGCAGGCGGGCGGGTCGGCCCCCGACTGGACCGTGACCGCGGCCGAGGCCAGCAAGAGCGCGGTGGCGATCACCGTGGCCACGGCCCGGGGCGGGAGTAACGGGTCTGGGGTGGTCGTGGACTCCTCCGGCCACATCGTGACCAACCACCACGTCGTCGCCTCGGCCCTGGGCACCCAGTCGCGGATCGTCGCCCAGATCGGGAACCGCCGCCACGCGGCGACCATCGTCGGCACCGACCCCACCAGCGACCTGGCCGTGCTGCGGCTCACCGACCCGCCCCAGGACCTCGTCCCGATGCCGCTGGCGGATTCCGACCAGGTGAAGGTGGGCGAACCGGTGATGGCCATCGGCAACCCGCTCGGCCTGTCCGGGACCGTCACCACGGGCATCGTCAGCGCCGTCAACCGCCCGGTGGTGACCTCGGACGGAGGCACCGACGTGTTCACCAACGCGATCCAGACCTCCGCGGCGATCAATCCCGGGAACTCCGGTGGCGCCCTCGTCAACGCCAACGGTGAACTGATCGGGATCAACTCCTCCATCGCGTCGCTGCAGAGCGCGCAGGGCAGCCAGAGCGGCAACATCGGGATCGGTTTCGCGATCGAATCCAACCTGGTCAAATCCATCACCGAGCAGATCATCGAAACGGGTTCGGCGAACCATGCCTGGCTCGGGGTCACCGCGACCAGTGAGGCCGTGGCGCTGAGCAATGGGACGAGCGCAGGGGCCAGAGTCACCCAGGTGGTGGCGTCCTCCCCGGCCGGGCAGGCCGGGCTGCGGACCGGTGACGTCATCGTCTCGGTCGCGGGCAAACCGACCTCGTCGCTGGAGTCGCTGATCGCGATCGTGCGCTCCCAGCGCATCGGCTCCAGCGTCGAACTCGGCTACATCCGAGACGGCCAGCAACTCACCGCCACGGTGACGCTGGCCGGATCACCCCGCTAGCCGATCGTCGCGCCTCCGCACCGGAGCGGGGAAACTTGTAGTTTTCCCCACCTTGAGCGGGTCCTGACTTAGATCGGATTAGGTGTTCTTTCTACTCATGGTTGTCATCACAACTGTGGATACTGTGGACAACAGCACATCAGCCATAGTCAGGCCGCGAATCATGGTGTGTGTGGAGCTGCCGGGAACTGAAAACTACACGGGGAGGATTTGTTGACCCGCGGGGACTCGCTGCGGGACCACACAGGCCCTCCCACAAGTTGTCCACAGTTATCCACATAGTTTTCCACTTGTCCCCAGGATTCGGGGGTCCTATGGTCCAGGGCGGGGACTTCTCACGGCCCCTGGGATGCGTGGCGAAGGGTCGGGGCGGGCCCCACGATGTGGGCGGCGGCGAACAACCCCGCCCTGGGGATAACGGCAGATTCGAGACCGGATTCGGCGGCGATGCCGGGACTCAGCTGGGGCTCGACTTGATCCGGTTGCTGAGCTCGGTCACCTTGTCGTAGATGCCGCGGTTCGAGCCGAGCTGGTCCTTGATCTTGCGGTAGGCGTGCATGACGGTGGTGTGGTCGCGTCCGCCGAACAGCTGCCCGATCTTCGGCAGCGACAGGTCGGTCATCTCGCGGCACAGATACATCGAGATCTGGCGGGCCTGCACGAGCGTCTGGGAACGGTTGGGGCCGAGCAGATCCTCCATGCTGACGTCGAAATAGGCCGAGGTGTGGTTGAGGATCGCCTGGGGTGATACCTGAATGGTTTCAGCAGGGATGAGATCTTTGAGCACCGTCTCGGCCAGCGCGAGGTCGACCTCCTCCTGGTTGAGGGACGCGAACGCGGTCACCCGGATCAGCGCACCCTCGAGCTCGCGGATGTTCGACTGGATGCGGCTGGCGATGAACTCCAGCACCTCCGATCCGGCGGTGAGGCGTTCGGCCGCGGCTTTCTTCCGCAGGATCGCGATGCGGGTTTCCAGGTCGGGTGGCTGGATATCGGTCATGAGGCCCCACTCGAATCGGCTTCGCAGCCGCGGCTCCAGAGCTTCCAGCAGCTTCGGCGGACGATCGCTGGTCATGACGATCTGCTTCTGGGCGTTGTGCAGCGTGTTGAAGGTGTGGAAGAACTCTTCCTGGGTCTGGATCTTCGACTCCAGGAACTGAATGTCGTCGATCAGCAGCACATCGACGTCGCGGTAGGTGCGGCGGAAGGCCGCGGTGCGGTTCTCGTAGATCGCGTTGATGAAGTCGTTGGTGAGTTCCTCGGTTGAGACGTAGCGGACGCGCAGCCGCTCGTAGTAGGCCCGCACGTAATGCCCGATGGCGTGCAGCAGGTGCGTCTTCCCGAGCCCGGAGGGCCCATAGATCATGAGGGGGTTGAACGACTTGCCGGGAGCCTCGGCGACCGCGTTGGCCGCGGCGTGGGCGAACCGGTTGGACGAGCCGCACACGAACGTCTCGAAGGTGTACTTGGGATTGAGCCGGTCCCCGTCGTTGAGCGGCGGGCTGGGGCTGCTCGCGACGTCCTCGACGTCGACGTCGAAGAGCGAGGGGGCCGAGGCGGCCGGGACGGTGAACTCGACCGCGGGGTCGACGGTGATCGCGATCCGGGTATCCGTGCCGTAGTGGCTGGACAGGCGTTCCTCGACGAAGGAGCGCAGCTTCGATTCCAGGCGCTGGCGGGTGAAATCGTTCTCGACGGCGACAACCATGGTCGAGGAATGTTTGGTCAGGGGCTTGGTCCTGCGCAGCAGAGAGCGGGTGGGCGCGTCGTCAGCCGCGTCGAGCACGTAGCGCCAGGCTGTTTCCAGGTCGCTGTCTGCTGCGAACGGTGCATCGAAGACTCCGTCGTCGGGCAAATGCTCCCCCTTGTCCACAGTCATCCACAGCGTTATCCACAGTCTATGGGAGGGGTTCGCTGTGGTAGCTAGAGTCTAGAAACTAATGGTTGGCGTCACGGTGTGCAAGCTCACGCGCATCCTCTTCGCTCGGCTTCGGCGTGTCGCATGGACGATCCGGGGCCGGTTGTGGTTCTGTGTCTGGCCCACAACTGGGCCCGGTTTGGCAGGCGGGGCGTCCGACAAGTATCGTTGACCAGTCGCTGTCTTGCAGCGGCCACTTCCCGATGCCCACCGAGGGCAGTTGTCCACGATACCGAGACGGAGTACACCGCCGTGAGCAAGCGTACTTTTCAGCCGAGCAACCGGCGCCGCAGCCGCACCCATGGTTTCCGCGCCCGCATGCGCACCCGCGCGGGCCGTGCCATCATCTCCGCACGCCGGAGCCGCGGCCGCCGCGTGCTGTCAGCCTGACCCAGATGTTGCCCGCCGGGCATCGAATGCGGAACTCGGCTGAGTTCCGGCAGACCATCGGTGCTGGATTGCGCGCCAGTCGGCGGAGCGTTGTCGTCCACATCCGACCCTTCGGGCCCGAAGACCGAGGCCCGACCAGGGTCGGTTTTGTGGTCTCCAAACAGATCGGCAACGCGGTCCGGCGCAACCGGGTGAAGCGGCGGCTGCGGCACCTGATGCGCCCGCTGGTGGCCTCCTGTCCGGCCGCGGCCGTCGTGGTGAGGGCTTTGCCGTCCGCGGCCGAGGAGCCGGGCCGCGTCGAGAACGATCTCCGCGAGGCCTACGCGGCGGCGCTGGCGAGGCTGTGATGCTGAAATATCCGCTGGTGTGGTTCGTCCGAGCGTGGCGTGCGGTCATCTCGCCCCTCTACGGCGATGTCTGCCGCTACTACCCCAGCTGCTCGTCCTATGGACTGACCGCGCTGGAGACGCATGGCGCGATCAAGGGGAGCGCGTTGATTATCCGTCGGCTGGTGCGGTGCCATCCGTGGGCCGCTGGCGGATTCGATTACGTGCCGGGAACCCCGGAGCATGCGTCCTATTTGTCTTCTTCGGAATATGCCGAAACTAACCAACGAGGTGTGGCGTGATTGATCTACTCATCCCCCTCAGCATCTGGGATTCGTTCTACGGGTTGCTGAGTGCCATGATGCAGCCGCTGTATTGGGCTGTGTCGGGCTTGGTGGTGCTCTTCCACGCGATGTGGAGCCCACTGTTCAGCCCCGAATCGGGCTGGTCGTGGGTGCTGGCCATCGTCTTCCTGACGATGTTTATCCGGACGCTGCTGATCCCGCTGTTCGTCAAGCAGATCCAGTCGGCCCGGAACATGCAGCTGCTCGGCCCCAAGCAGCGCGAACTGCAGAAGAAGTACGGCCACGACCGCGAACGCTACGGCCAAGAGATCATGAAGATGTATCGGGACGAGGGCGTCAACCCGATGGCGTCCTGCATGCCGATCCTGCTCCAGATGCCGATCTTCCTGGCGCTGTTCCGGGTGCTGGATGGTGCGGCCCGCGGGCAGGTGCGCGGTTACTGGTTCCAGATCAACCCGGATCTGGTGGCCTCGCTCAACAAGTCGACCATTTTCGGTGTGTCGATGGCCGACACTTTCCTGCCGCAGGATGGTGGGCCATTCACCTTCGGGGCGACGCAGGTGTTCACCGGCGTGCTGGTGATCGCGATGGTCGCGGTGCTGTTTATCACGCAGCTGCAACTGATGCGCAAGAACATGCCGCCGGAATCACTGACCGGGCCGATGGCGCAGCAGCAGAAGGTCATGCTGTGGATGTTCCCGCTGATCTTCGCCTTCTCCGGCATGATGTTCC
>JAUMWV010000063.1:0-3826 GCA_030529455.1 Propionibacteriaceae bacterium
GCCGCGCCGACCGGCACGAGCAGCGCGGCCCGCAACGAGGAAGCGTCCGCGACGAGGCCGATGGTGGGCGAAGACAGCACCGACAGCCGCATGAGCCACCCGAGAAGGGTGATCCCCGTGCTTTCGGAGACCCCGGGGATCTCTGACGAGGCGACGAAGGCCGCCGGAATCAGGGTCGCGCAGCCGAAACCGGCCAGTGAGAAACCGGTCACCGCCAGCCACGGCAGCGGGGACGCCATGGCGAGCCCGAAGCCCGCGGCCACCAGCACCCCACCCGCCCGGGCGAGTGCCACCCGGCCGAACCTGTCGGTCAGGGCGTCCCCGGTGAGCCGCCCGACGAACTGAGCCGCGATGAAACAGGCGAAGCCCAGACCGGCGAAGCCGATGGTGGTGCCGTAACCGTCCCGCAGGTAGAGCGCCGCCCAGTTGTTCGCGGCGTCCTCGAACATCATCCCGGCGATCGAGATGACCACCAGCGGCGCCAGGGCGAGCACCGCTCCGCGTCCGGCCCTTGCGCCACCCCCGGCCGGTCCCGCGGGCGGCGGCTCGGGGACGTAGGCGGCCCGGGCCGCCCACAGCGCGGTGGCCGAGCAGACCGAGCCGGTGAACCCCAGGTGGACCCCCAGCGGCACCCCGGCCGCGGCGCAACCGGCCCCGACGAGGCCGCCGAGGGTGGCCCCGGCGCTCCAGGTCGCGTGCAGCGAGTTGATGATCGTCTTGCCGAGGTGACGCTGGACGCGCACCCCTTGCACGTTTTGGGCGGCGTCGGTGATCGAATCGCAGAAGCCGCTGAGAAAGAGCGCGGCGACCAGCAGCCAGTGGGCCGGGGCGACACCGGCGACGAACACCAGGACCGCGATGGCCACGGAGGACGCGGCGGCGACCCGTCGGGCCCCGAAGCGGCGGATCAGCGGCGCGGGAAGGGCCGAGGCCAGGACCGAACCGAACATGATGGAGGCCACGGTGAACCCGAACGAGGTCGCGCTGAGGCCGAAGGCGTCCTTGATCTCGGGGTAGCGGGGCAGCAGGGTCGACAACAGGACCCCGTTGGTCAGGAAGAGCAGCGACACCCCCAGCCGGGCGCGCCGGGCCGGGCTGGTCACCGGGGGTTTCCGCGGGCCATGGCGGGCGCCCCGCCCCCGGACCGATCGGCGAACAGCGCCCCGTACCGGTAGCAGAGCAGCGCGGGGGCGGTCGAGTCGGGGGCGGTCATGCAGCGAACGCTACGATCTCAAGGGATCGCGCGCAACGATCGTGCCGGAGTGAAGCGCTCATCCGGGCCGTGCGGTCCGTGCCGGGGCGGGCCCGCCGGTAGCGTGCGTGGGTGCCGGTTAGGCTAGCCAGGTGACCTACCCGGCCGAACCTTCGTCCCCGACCCCGCGGTGGGTGTGGTGGGTGGCGCTCGCGGTGGCGCTGGCGGGTCACCTGCTGGCGCTCTACCTGCCCGGCGATCCCGAACCGGGCCGCTGGGAGGTGCCGGGCCTCGACAAGGCGGTGCACCTGGCTCTGTTCTGTATTCCGGCGTACCTGGCGAGGCGCCTCACCGGGTCGGCCTGGCCGATGGCGGTGCTGCTGGCGCACGCCCCGGTCAGCGAGGTGGTGCAGTGGGGATTGGTGCCGTACCGTTCCGGTGATGTGCTTGACCTGGTCGCCGATGTCGCCGGTGTGGCACTCGGGTGGTGGTGGGCCGGTCGGGCAGAATCGGGTCATGGCCGGGCTACTTGAAGTCATCGCGTTGCACGATGCGGACGCCGAGCGCGCCGAGGCCGGTGGGGCTGACCGGATTGAACTCCTCGGCACCATGACCGACGATGGGCTCTCGCCCGAGCCGCGCATGGTAGAGAAGGTGCGGCGGGCCACCAGCATCCAGGTCCGCCCCATGGTGCGGCTGCGTGCGGGGTTCGGTACTGATGGGGGAGAGGTCACCCGAATGAAAGGGCTGATCGCCAGCTACCTGGACGCCGGCGCCGACGGGGTGGTGCTGGGTTACCTCAACGGCCACGGCCTGCCCGACACCGAGGTCGTGGCCGCGCTGACCGCGGACGGGGACTGGCCGTGGACCTTCCACCGGGCCATCGACTACACCCTGGAGACCGACCGGGCCTGGCGCGTCCTGGTCACGATGCCGCGGCTCAACCAGGTGCTGACCGCGGGGTCCGCCCGGGGCGTGGAGCACGGCCTCGACGACCTGGTTCGCCGTGCCACCTCCGACCCGGGAATCGCGAAACTCATCATGGCCGGTGGCGGCCTGCGCCCGGAACATATTCCATGGCTGGTGCGCGCTGGCATCCGTGCTTTCCATATCGGATCGCCCGCCCGGCCCCAAGGCAGTTACAAGGCCTATGTCGATTCCGGGCTGGTGCGCACCTGGCGCGATCTCATCGATACCGAGGTTTATCACGCGCGCCAGCGGGGGTGAGATTCCGCATCAAACTGGTGTTCCGGTAACCCGGAAAGTGACCGGTTGCTCCGGCAGACTGGATGAATGAAGCTGAGCTTACCGGTGGTGTTTCGGGCCCCTTGGTGGCTAGCCGTCTTGGCAACGGGGGGTGCCGTTTTCTGTGTCGGGCTGCAGGTGCTGTGCTGGTGGGTGATCGTGACCGACCCATTCCGTGCGCCTGCGGTTCTGCTGGCAGGTTTCGGGGTCGTGAGCCTGCTGTTGTTCGTGCCTATCTACGCGGCTCTCGACAGCGTCTATGGCTATACCGCGATTGACCGGAATGGGGTGACCCTGGTGCGGCTGTTCCGCCGCAAGCGGTTTATTCCATTGGCCGATGTGGTGCGTTTCGTCATGAGGGACGACGGCGGTGAAAGCTTTAGTAACCACATCCAGATCTGCGTTCGGGGGACCTGGCGGCCCGTCCAGTTCGCCGGGCATGACTTGAGAACCCGGGGCTGGCGTTCGCGCTGGCTCGCCGACACCAGCGAACAGCTGAACGCCTGGCTCGACATCCAGCAGGTGCGGTACGGCACCACGCCCGCCTGAGACGGTTCCCGGTGCGGGCTCAACGGGACTAAGTTGGCAGGGTGACCACAGCGACTGTGCGCCGCCCAGTGAAGCGACGCCGCGGTGCCCGCGTCCTCGTCGTGGCGGGCAGCGAGGTGCTGCTCGTCCGCGACACCGACCCCGGGGTGCCCGGATCGCTGTGGTGGGTGCTGCCGGGTGGGGGTGCCGACGAGGGAGAGGAGGCCGCGGCCGCCGCGATCCGGGAACTCTACGAAGAAACGGGGCTGGCCGTCGCCGAGCTGGCCGGTCCCATCGCGGAGCGGGTCGTGACGCACGGCTATTCCGACCGGATCTTGATCCAGCACGAGCTGTTCTTCCGTGTGGACGTGCCGCGGTTCGACCCGCTCCCGGCCCGCCTCAGCGACAGTGAGCGGCGGCGCCAGATCACCACCCGCTGGGTTCCGGTCGACCAGCTGCCGGCTTTCCCGACGTGGCCGGGAGACCTCGACCGTCTGCTCGCCGCCACCCCCCAGCGTCCGCTGCTGTGGGGTGATGTCGAGGAATCAACGGTTCCGGTCGGAGGACAGGATGAAGACCAGGGGGATGGCGATCAGGTAGATCAGGCACAGCGCCCAGGCCACCGACGAGTACAGGTCGGGGGCGAAGCCCTTGGTCAGGGCGAGGGCCACGGGCGGGACGAACAGCCACCGAGTGATCGGGTGTCTCGGGAAGGCGGCGATGGTGAGGCCTGAGGCGAAGAGCAGCGCGTACCACGTGAGCGCGGGAAGCAAGCAGCCAAGCACCAACAGCACGGTCGCGGCGCCCAGCAGCTGCCGCTGCGACTTGGTGAGGCCGGGGGACGAACCCTGCCCCTGCACC
>JAUMWV010000063.1:3836-9973 GCA_030529455.1 Propionibacteriaceae bacterium
GTGGAACGGCGGGCCCTGGCGGAACTGCCCCGGGTGTGGTGGGGGTCCCGGCGGTGCCCAGGGGTCCGCTGGCCGGGCAGGCCAGGACGGTGCTCCGGCGGCGGGCGCCTGGACGCTGGGCCCGGGCGGCGGGAAGGTGGCCTCGACGCGGCCCATGGGGCGGGTGGGGTCGAACTCGGGGGCCCAGCCCGGCTGGTCCGCCCGGTGGGCTGCGCCCCAGGCGGAGTCGCTGGTCATGATGGCCGAGACGACGGAAAACGGTGCGCGGGGATCGCGTCTGACGCTGGCCTCGGCGGGCACCAGACTCTCAAGCGGAATGGCCGAGGTTGGCGGACGCATCACCTGGGGCGGACGCACGGCCCCCGGGGTGTCGGCGGCGTATGGCGCGGCGACGGGCAACGCCTCGACCGCCGGGGCGGCGAAGGCGTCCGGTCGTTCGATGGGCGCGTATTCGGCGCCGTCCTGCCAGCCTGCCATGGCAGCATCCTACCCATGGCCCGACGGGGGCAGCCATGCCACCGGCTGTCGCCACCCGGGAGCGTCGCGCGTCTGTCCTGACCATCCGTGCAAGTCAGGTGCGCATTTTGTTGGGAGTGTCCCAGTCTTTTGGTCGGCTGGGGAACGGTATTGCGGGCCGTCGACCGGTCGGCTCGCCCTGGATTGGAGTTCATGATGGAAGTAGTGATTTGTGCGGATGCGGCCCAGGCGGGAAAGCTGGCCGGAGAACGTATCGCCGATGCGATCCGCGGCCTCGCCGCCCCGGTGATCGGCGTCGCGACGGGCAGCTCGCCCCTGGCGGTCTACGAGGATCTTGCCGCACGGGTCGAGCGGGGTGACATCGACCTGTCGCAGGGGATGGCGTTCGCCCTCGACGAATACGTGGGGATCGATCCGGCCCACCCGGAGAGCTATGCCAGCACGATCCGGCGCACCGTGACCGAACCGCTGAAGATGGATCCCGCCCGGGTCCACGTCCCCAACGGCTCCGCCGAGGACCTGCACGCCGGGGCGGCCGCCTACGACGAAGCGATCAGGCAGGCCGGGGGCATCGACGTCCAGATCCTCGGGATCGGCTCGAACGGCCACATCGGCTTCAACGAACCGGCCTCGTCCTTGGCGTCCCGCACCCGGGTCAAGACGCTGACCACCCAGACCCGCGAGGACAACGCCAGGTTCTTCGACTCGATCGACGAAGTCCCGACCCACTGCGTGACGCAGGGCCTCGGCACGATCATGGAGTCCCGGATGGCCGTGCTGGTCGCCTCCGGCGAACACAAGGCGGACGCGATCGCCGCGATGGTCGAAGGCCCGGTCTCGGCGATGTGCCCGGCGTCTGTGCTGCAGCACCACCCGCGCGTGGTCGTGTTCCTGGACGAGGCCGCGGCGAGCAAGCTGACTCTCGCCGGGTACTTCAAGATGGTGGCCCAGAACCGGATCTGACGGTAGCTTCACGGCAGCGCCCGCACCCCGCGGCGGGCCTGCCGCGAAACCAGCGCACGCTAACGGACCGAGACCAGGTAGTCTTGGCTGACCAGTTAGTGACAACAAGGAGTGCGCTGTGCCTATCGGCAAGGTTCGGTTCTACGACGCGGAAAAGGGCTTTGGTTTCCTGACCAAAGAGGATGGCGGTGACGTCTTCGTCCGCGCCAACGTGCTTCCTGCTGGAGTGACCACGCTCAAGCCGGGCCAGAAGGTCGAGTTTGGGATCATTGAGGGCCGCAAGGGCGAGCAGGCGCTGCACGTCCGCCTGATTGAGGCGCCGCCGTCGCTGGCCAAGGCGTCGAGGAAGAAGCCGATGGAGATGGCGGTCCTCATCGAGGATCTCATCAACCTGCTCGACGGGCTCGGCAACGGTTACAAGCACAACCGCCACCCCGATTCGCGCAACGCACGCAAGGTGGCGACCATGTTGCGCGCCGTCGCCGACGAGCTCGAGCTGTGAGCCCCGCACCGAAGCTGGACGCGGTCACCGCGGCCGCCGTGGACCTCGCTCTTGACGCCGCCACGGACTACGCCGACGACCTTGGGGTCGGCGAACACCTGGGCGTCGTCGCCGAAGGAGACCGGGTGGTGACGCATTCGTTCGCGTGCACACACCCCGGCTACCCGGGCTGGCACTGGGCGGTGACGCTGGTGCGGGCCGCCCGGGCGAAGGTGCCCACCGTCAACGAGGTGGCGCTGCTTCCCGGCAGCGGAGCCCTGCTGGCCCCAGCCTGGGTGCCCTGGTCGGACCGGATCGGGCCAGGCGACATCACCCCCGGCACGCTCATGCCGACCCCCGACAACGATCCGCGGCTCGAGCCGGGCTACACCGCCGCCGACATGCCCGCCGACGCCGACCCCATGGAGTGGAGCCAGATGCGCACGCTGGTCGCCGAGCTGGGGCTGGGCCGCGAACGCGTCCTGTCCAGCTACGGGCGCGACCAGGCGGTGGAGCGTTGGCTCAAGGGCGACCCGGGAGCGGACAACGCCTCCAGCGAGCAGGCGCCGGGGGAGTGCAACAGCTGCGGCTACTTCGTGGCCCTGCACGGCGCGCTGGGCGTCCAGTTCGGGGTCTGCACCAACGAGTATTCTCCCGCGGACGCGCGGGTGGTGAGCCGCGGGCACGGCTGCGGAGGGCACTCCGATACCGTCGCCGAGCAGCGGGGCGCCGACATGAAGGCCCCGGTCTACGACACCATCGGGATCGACGAGCGGCTCTTCGACTGAGCCGTCCCGCCGGAGCCCCCTAGGAGCGCCTCCGCTGGCGGCGCCACAGGCAGAAACCCGCGCCAGCCAACCCGAGGGCTACGCCGGAGACTCCCGTCCAGAACCAGGGCGATCCGGTTCCCCACCAGGCGGTCGCGACCACCCAGGCCAGCGTGCCGAGGATGGCGATCACGACGCCGTCCTCGTCCACCGGCTGGACGGGGGCCTGCACGAACCGGCGCCCGGTCTCGTGCTGTTCGGGAACCGTGGGCATGGGCACAGTGTACGTCTTCGGCGAGCAGTGTTTCCCCGTGTCGGGTGCGTATCGTTAGGCTGGGCTCCGACGACACGGAGGTGAACGTGCGCGGGGGACGATCCGCTGCCCGAGAGGCTGACCGGCAGGAGGCACTCGCCGAGGAACTCGACCTCGCTGCCGCCCGCGAGGCGCGGCGGGGCGCCGGACGCTACCGGGCGGCTGCCCGGACCGAGGCCCGGACGGCCGCCGTGCTGTCGCCGCTCGCCGCGGCCGGATACCACTTGCTCATCGACCGGCGCTGGCCGGGGGGCAGGCGTACCAACGTGGACCTGGTCCTGATCGGCCCGGGCGGGGTGTTCATCGTCGACACCAAGGCCTGGCGGGACGTCACGATCTGCGGCGGGCGCATCCACCGGGGGGACGCGGACGTCACCGAGGAACTCGACAAGCTACGCGACCTGTGCGAGCTGACCAGGGCCGACCTCGCCGAGGTGGGCTTGTCCCCTGGCGAGGTGCGGGCCGTCGCGGTGCTCGCCGGACGGAAGGGCGTCCGGGCCTCGGTCGGGGAGGTGACGGTGGTCGGGGAGCACGACGTCCGGCGGTTCGTGTCCGGCTACGGCACCCGGCTGCCGACCTCGCTGGTGGACGCGGTGCTGAGGCGCGCCACGACCCTGTTCCGGGAGCTGCCGGGCGTCGAGGTGCCCAGCCCGGGGGCCCCGCCGCCCGAGATGGTGCAGGACGCGCTGTTCGACGAGCGGGAGGTGTACGCCGACCTGCTCTCCGCCGCGGAGAAGGCCTCCATCGAGGAGTGGATGGTCTACCTGCATCCGACCCAGGCCAAACTGACCCGGCGCTCTTTCTCTGGGCCATCCCGGATTCGCGGGGCGGCGGGGACCGGCAAGACCGTGGTCGCCCTGCACCGCGCCGCGCACCTGGCCCGGACCAGCGGCGGCCGGGTGCTGTTCACCACCTTCGTGCGGACGCTGCCGGAGGTCATGAGCAACCTGATGACCCAGTTCGCCCCGGACGTGGTGGACTCGGTCGACTTCGTCAGCATCACCCGCTTCGCCCGGGAACTGCTGAAGGACCGGGGGATCGAGGTCGCGCTGCGAGGCACCGCCGCCGAGAACTGTTTCACCCGGGCCTGGCTGGAGGTGGGACGCGGCGGGGCGCTGGAGCGCCTGCGTCCCGAGGCGGGGTACTGGCGCGACGAGATCGAGCGGGTCATCAAGGGACGCGGCATCGACAGCTTCGAGGAGTACCAGGCGCTGGCCCGCACCGGCAGGCGGACCCAGCTGAACCACGCGGCCCGCCGTGAGGTCTGGGCGCTGTACGAGGCCTACACCCGCAGGCTCGGGGAGGCCGGGGTGCACGACTTCGCCGATCTCATCACGATGGCCCACCGGGAGCTGGCCAGGCGACCGCTGGAGCCGGGATACGCCGCGGTCATCGTCGACGAGGCCCAGGACCTGTCGTGCGCCATGGTGCGGCTGCTGCACTCGCTGGTGGGCGATGGGCCAAACGGCCTGACGCTGGTCGGGGATGGGCAGCAGACGATCTACCCCGGCGGGTACACGCTCGCCGAGGCGGGGATCAGCGTTGCCGGGCGGGCCAGCGTCCTCGACATCAACTACCGCAACACGGTCGAGATCGCCACCTTCGCCAGCGAGGCCATCGCCGGGGACGAGTTCTCTGACCTGGAGGGCGCCCAGAGCAGGGGAGACAAGCCGGTGCAGGTCCTCCGGCGGGGTGCCGAGCCGCTCGTGGTGCGGGTGGGCACCGAGGCCGAGCGCTACCGGGAACTGGTGTCCCAGCTGCGGCGGCTGCAGGCCGCGGGGGTGGCGGTCGCCGACATCGGTGTGCTGTGCGCAACCAATCGCGCGGCAGAGTCCAGCGCCGACGCGCTGCGCCGGGCCGGTATCCCGGTGATCAAGTTGGAGCATTACGACGGACGCGAGCACTCCGGCGTCAAGGTCGGCACCGTGAAGAGGGCGAAGGGGCTGGAGTTCGCCCACGTCCTGCTGCCGCAGGCCAGGTCGTCACTGCTCGCCGGGGCACAGCCACCGGACGATCCGGCGGACCGGGAGCGCTGGGACCTGGACCGGCGCGAGCTGTACGTGGCGATAACCAGGGCCCGTAACGGGCTGTGGCTGGCCGTGGAACCCGGCCCACGGAGCCCCGCCGGGGCCTGAACGCAGGTGTCCCCGGCACCCCGCCGATGCCGCGCCCGGGCGCGGGAGGCTCCCAGCCTCCAGGGCGCCGTAGCCGTGGTGGCGAGCCCGGATGCTAGCGACGGCTGTCCATTTGGGCGCGCGAGTACAATGCCGGTGGGTTTGCCCCCTACGATGTCGGGCATGGTCACTCACTCCCCAAAAGCTTCCCGCGCGCCCAAGCCTGGCGCAGAACAGGATGGGCGCCCCAGCGCTCTCGATAACTGGTTCGGTATTAGCAAGCGCAACTCGACGATCGGCCAGGAGGTCCGTGGCGGTCTCGTCACGTTCTTCGCGATGGCCTACATCATCGCGCTCAACCCCCTCATCATCGGCACGGCGGCCGACAAGAACGGCAACCTCATCAGCGGCATGCGCAAGTTCACCGACGCGGCGATGACCCAGGTGGACACCGCGGCCGTGTCGGCCTCCATCGGCATGGTGGCCGCCGCGACCGCGCTCATCGCAGGCGTCCTGACCATCCTCATGGGTGTCGTCGGACGCTTCCCGGTCGGCCTGGCGACCGGTCTTGGGCTCAACGCGCTGGTCGCCTACGCCATCGCTCCCCAGATGACCTGGCCCCAGGCGATGGGCCTCGTGGTCTGGGAGGGCGTCCTCATCACCATCCTGGTGCTCACCGGGTTCCGCACCGCGGTGTTCAAGGCCGTCCCCACGGCGCTGCGCACCGCGATCAGCGTCGGTATTGGCCTGTTCATCGCCTTCGTCGGCCTCATGAACGCGGGCGTCGTCCGCAAACCCGCCGGGCCCACCCCGGTCGAGCTCGGCGTCAACGGCTCGCTGGTCGGCTGGCCGATCTTCATCTATTTCTTCGGCATCTGCCTGCTGATCGGCCTGTACGTCAAGAAGGTCAAGGGTGCGATGCTCATCTCGATCATCGCCTCGACGGTGCTGGCCATCATCATCGAGGCCGTCGCCAAGGTCGGCCCGAACATCCCGGGCGGCGACAACCCGACCGGCTGGGC
>JAUMWV010000006.1 GCA_030529455.1 Propionibacteriaceae bacterium
GTCGTCGTCCTCGGCGCAGGACCCGGCGGCTACGTCGCCGCGATCCGCGCCGCTCAGCTCGGGCTGAAGACCGCTATCGTCGAGAAGCAGTGGTGGGGCGGGGTGTGCCTCAACGTCGGGTGCATCCCCACCAAGTCCCTGCTCCGCAACGCGGAACTCGCCCACATCTTTACCCGGGAGGCCGATACCTTCGGCATCGAGGGCCAGGTCACGTTCAACTACGGCAAGGCGTTCAGCCGTAGCCGGGCGGTCTCGGAGCGGATGGTCAAGGGCATCCACTTCCTCATGAAGAAGAACAAGATCACCGAGATCCACGGCTGGGGCACCTTCGCCGACGCCAAGACACTCGACGTGGCCGACGGCCAGGGGAACTCCACCCGGGTCACCTTCGACAACTGCATCATCGCCGTGGGGGCCACCACCAGGATGCTGCCCGGCACCCAGCCCTCGGCCAATGTCGTCACCTACGCCGAGCAGATCCTGGCCGATTCGCTGCCCGGCTCGATCATCATCGGCGGCTCGGGCGCGATCGGCACCGAGTTCGCCTACGTCCTCAAGAACTACGGCGTGGACGTCACGATCGTGGAGTTCCTCGACCGCATGGTCCCGACCGAGGACGCCGAGGTCTCGGCAGAACTCGCGAAGGCCTACAAGAAGCTCGGTATCAAGGTCATGACCGGCACCAAGGTCGAGGCCATCGAAGACACCGGTTCCGGCGTCCGGGTCACCGTCAGCCCGGCCACGGGCGGGGACCAGCAGGTGCTGGAGGCGGACCGTTTCCTATCGGCGATCGGTTTCGCCCCGCGGACCGAGGGCTATGGCCTGGAGAACACCGGGGTCGCGCTCACCGAACGCGGCGCCATCGCCGTGGACGAGTACCTGCGCACGAACGTCCCCGGGATCTACGCCATCGGCGACTGCACGGCCAAGATGATGCTGGCCCACACCGCCGAGGCCCAGGGGGTCGTCGCCGCCGAGACCATCGCGGGTGCGCCGACCCAGCCGATCAACTACGACATGATCCCGCGCGCCACCTATTGCCAGCCCCAGATCGCGTCCTTCGGCTATACCGAGGCCCAGGCCAGGGACAAGGGTTATGAGGTCAAGGTCGCGAAGTTCCCCTTCGCCGCCAACGGCAAGGCCTGGGGACTCGGCGAGGGGATCGGATTCGTCAAGATCGTGGCGGACGCCCGGTACAACGAGATCCTCGGCGCGCACATGATCGGCCCGGACGTGACCGAGTTGCTGCCGGAGCTGACGCTGGCCCAGGCCTACGACCTGACCGCCGACGAGGTGGGGCGCAACATCCACGCCCACCCGACGCTGTCGGAGGCGCTGAAGGAGGCCGTCGAGGGCATCGCCGGCCACATGATCAACTTCTGAGCTGGGACGCTCAGCCCGTTCGTCCCGACGTGGCGGTCCGCCCGGTGTCGCGCACCGGCGGGCCGCCACATTGGTTCTGGTGCGGCCCCGCCACGGGGCTCCCAGCAGGTTTGGCGTCGCGACGGCCGCGGACCTCGCTAGAGCCCACCCGAGGCCAGTGTGGGTGACCGGTGGGCTGCGCGCTGCGGGCCTGGACGGGGCACCGGGCACCGGTTTGAAGCTGATTGACGAGCTTTTCAACCTCGGCGACCAGCTCGCCCGGCTAGGCTGAGACCCGGTACTCAGCGCCGGTATTCAGCGAAGGAGCGAAGATGGCCCCATTACGAGTCGGCATCCTGACCGCGGGCGGGGACGCCCCCGGCCTCAACGCCGCGATCCGCGGCTTCGGCAAGGCGGCCATTGGCCACTACGGGATGGAACTGATCGGTTTCCGCGACGGCATCCGAGGCCTCGCCGAGAACCGGTTCGTCCCGCTGGATGGGCACGCCCTGTCGGGGATCCTGACCGTCGGCGGCACGGTGCTGGGCACCAGCCGGGACAAGCCCCACCGCATGCTGGTCAACGGCGAGGTCACCGACATGGTGCCGACCATCGTGTCGAATTACGAAGAGAATCGTCTGGACGCCCTGGTCATGCTCGGGGGAGGCGGCACGGCCAAGAATGCGCTGCGGCTGGCGCAGGCCGGGCTCAACATCGTCCACCTGCCCAAGACGATCGACAACGACATCGCGCTGACCGATTCCACCTTCGGCTTCGCCACGGGCCTGGAGATCGCTACCGAGGCGATCGACCGGCTGCACAGCACGGCGCACAGCCATCACCGGATCATCCTGGCCGAGATCATGGGCCACCGGGCCGGGAGGCTGGCTCTTGGCGCCGGGCTGGCCGGGGGAGCGGACGTGATCCTGCTGCCCGAGATCCCCTACGACGTGGCGAAGGTCACCGAGACGATCCAGGCCAGGATCTCGCGGGGCAGCACCTTCAGCGTCGTGGCGGTCGCCGAGGGGGCGAGGGATATCTCTGACACCAACGACATCCGCTCGGCCGAGGCTTGGGTGAAGTCGGCCGACTCACCTGAAGCGAAGGCGGCGGCCCGCCAGCACCTGGCCGGGGTCCGGCTGCGGCAGCGGGAGAACACCTTCAAGCTGGCTCACCAGTTGGAGGAGGCGACCGGGCTGGAGTCGCGGGTCACGATCCTGGGCTATGTGCAGCGCGGCGGCACGCCCTGCGCCGTCGACCGGGTGCTGGCGACCAGGCTGGGCAGTAAGGGAGCGGACCTGGTGGCCGAGGGACGCTTCGGCTGCATGGTCGCCGCCCGCGGCGAGGGGACCGAGCCCGTGCCCCTAGAAGAGGTGGCTGGCAAGGTCAAATACATTCCTCTGGACCATGACTGGGTCAACGCGGCGCGCCACGTCGGGACCGCTCTGGGCGACTAGGGAGACTTATCCTTCAACCAGATGGGCGTAGTCCGGGTGGCGCTGGACCCAGTCCGCGACGAAGGGGCAGTGCGGCGCCACGCTGCGTCCGCCAGCCGCCGCGATGTCGTCGAGGGCGAAGCGGACCAGGCCCGAACCGAGCCCGCGTCCTTCGTGGCCGGGGTTGATCTCGGTGTGCGGCAGCTCGACCACCGAGCCGGTATCGGCGTAGTCGAGGAAACCGGCCAGCTCGCCGCCCAGGCTGACCTCGTAGCGGCTGAGTTCGTCGTTGCGGGTATAGCGGGGTTCGGTGGCTGAGTTCTGGGAGCTCGTCATGGCCACACAACCTACCAGCACGGCAAAGACTGGCCAGGCGGCGTCACCACAGCAGGGCCGGACGACACCACCAGCGCTCTGGGCGACACAGCAGCCTCGCCTGCCGCCACCGATCGGGGCGACCGCGGGCGCGCCCGACTGGGCGCGCACCGGCCACTTCCTCGACCTCCCGCCTAAATGACCGATAAGTTACATTATGTCAGATTGTGTCGGCGGGTGCACCGTGAGGTCGGGCGTGTGACGGTCACCCATGGGCGCAGAACCCGGCGGTGTGGTTATCCCCACCCCTGCCGTGGGCTGCGAGGGCGCACGTGGCAATGTTGGATATGACGCGACAAAGGAGTAGCCGTGTGTGCTGATGAGCCCGACCTGAAGGTGCTTGAGACCATCCAGGATCGCCTGCTGTGGCTGGCCACCAACATGATCGACTACGCCAACCACCGCCGCCCCGACCGGGGCGAGCTGAAGGTCGGCGGGCACCAGGCCTCGTGCGCGTCCATGGTCACGCTGATGACCGCGCTCTACCTGCACCACCTGCGCGCCGACGACTTCGTGGCGGTCAAGCCCCACGGCGGGCCGGTGCTGCACGCGCTCAACTACCTCATGGGCACGCTGGATCGAGACCACCTGCTCGGGCTGCGGGAGTTTGGCGGGCTCCAGGCCTACCCGTCGCGCACCAAGGACCCCGACCGCGTGGACTTCTCCACCGGCTCGGTCGGGCTCGGCCCCGCCGCGACGCTGTTCGCCGCCGCGACCCGCAACTACGTGGACGCCCACTTCGGCGCCCGCGCGGAGTCCCGGTTCTTCGCCGTGCTCGGTGACGCCGAACTCGACGAGGGCAACGTGTGGGAGGCGGTGCACGACCCGGGGACCACCGATCTGGGGGCCGTCACCTGGCTGATCGACTTCAACCGCCAGTCCCTCGACCGGGTCGTCCCCGACGTGCGGATCAGCCCGTGGCACGGGGCCTTCGCCTCCCACGGCTGGCAGGTGATCCAGGTCAAGTACGGCACCCGGCTCACCCGCTTCGCCGCCGACAACGACGCCGACGACCTGCTCGCCTGGATCGACGAGATGCCCAACGAGCGCTACCAGTCGCTGTTCGGGCGCGGTCACGCCACAATCCGGGAGCGGTTCCTGGACGGCGCTCCCCGGCGCGTCCGCTCCCTGCTGGACGACCTGGACGACCAGACCGTCGCCCGGCTCGTCACCGACCTCGGCGGCCACGACCTCACCTCCGTGCTGAGCGCGCTGGACGACATCGACCCGGAGCGCCCCACTGCGGTGTTCGCCTACACCCACAAGGGCTGGGGCCTGCCGATCCAGGGCAACGCGCGCAACCACGCGGCCGTGCTCAGCCCGGAACAGGTCATCGCCCTGCGCGACCAGCTCGGGCTCACCGAACAGACCCAGTGGGACCGCTTCCCGCCCGACTCCCCCGCCGGTCGGCTCCTCGCCCGCCGCGCCGCCGCCCTGCACCGCCAGCCTCCACCCGCGGGAGCGCGCCCGAGCGTGCCCGTCGCGACCTTGCCCCGCGCCACCCACCCGATCTCGACGCAGGAGACCTTCGGGCGCATCCTGCTTGATCTCGGACGCCACGCGGGCGCCCGCCCGTTCCTGGTCACCTCCTCCCCCGACGTCGCCACCTCGACCAACCTCGGCGGGTGGATCAACCGCGCCGGGGTGTTCGCCCCGCACGAGCGTCCCACCTGGTCGGACGACCCCTCGCTGAAGTGGCTGGAGTCCCCCCGCGGGCAGCACATTGAGCTGGGCATCTCTGAGATGAACCTCTTCCTGCTGCTGGGTCAGCTTGGTTTGTCCGAACATTTCTCGGGCCAGCGACTGCTGCCCGTCGGGACGCTGTACGACCCGTTCGTGTGCCGCGGCCTGGACGCCCTGATCTACGCCCTGTACTCCGGGTCGCGCTTCGTGTTCGCCGGTACGCCGTCCGGGGTCTCCCTCGCCCCTGAGGGCGGCGCCCACCAGTCCACCATCACCCCATCCATCGGTGCGGAACTGCCCGGCCTGGACTACCACGAACCGGCCTACGCTCAGGCCCTCGACTGGCTGCTGTGCGACGCCCTCGACCAGGTAGCCAGCGGCGACCGCGACCCCTGCGCGGCCTATTTCCGCCTGAGCACCAGGCCGCTGTCCCAGTCCCCCTTCGAAGAGGCTAGGGCACGGACCGGAGACGCCGAGTTGCGCGCCCAAGTGCTGCGGGGGGCCTACCAGCTGAGCCGCCTGCCCGCCGGGGACGCGGCGCCCCAGGTCGTGATCGCCAGCTGCGGGGTCGTCGTCGACGAGGTCCTGAAGGCCGCCGCCGAGCTGGGTGCCGAGGGCATCGGCGTCACCGTCGTCGACGTCCCGAGCCCCGGCAGGCTGTACCGCTCCTGGCGGGAACGCACCCGAGACAGCGTGCGCACCGCCCGCCGCAGGCCCCGGCCCGAGGGGCTCGGTGTCTTCCCCGCCCAGGTGCCGCTCGTCACGGTGCAGGACGGCGCGAGCCACCACCTCGCCTGGCTGGGCGGGGCGCTCGGGGTGGACTCGGTGAGCCTAGGGGTCGACGCCTTCGGCCAGTCCGGGACCGTCGCCGACCTCTACCGGGCCTTCGACCTCGACGCCGGGGCCATCGTCAACGCCGCCCTCGACGTGGCTGGGTGCTGACGTCCCGGTTCAGCGTTTCCGGTACAGGGACTTGGTCTGATACACCGGTTCGCTGGTCACGTGCACCCCGAGGCTGCGGAAGATGCCCTCGTCGACCGGGCCGAGGATCACCGAGGTGTGCACGTCGCAACCGCGCAGCCGGTGCAGCTCGTCCAGCGCCCGGCTGGCGTGTTCGTCGCTCTTGGCGCTGACCGCGAGGGCGATCAGCACCTCGTCGGTGTGCAGCCGGGGGTTCCGGCTGCCCAGGTGTTTGGTCTTGAGGGTCTGGATCGGCTCGATCGCGGCCGGGTCCAGCAGCTTGACCTCGGGGTCGATGCCGGCGAGCGCCTTGAGCGCGTCCAGCAGCATAGCCGAGCAGCTGCCGAGCAGCGCCGACGTCTTACCCGTGACGATGCGCCCGTCCGGCAGTTGCATCGCCGCGGCGGGGGCCTTGGTCTGCTTCTCGATCTCCAGCGCCGGACGCACCACCGGGCGATCCTCCCGGTTCACCCCGAGCGAGCTCATCAGCAGCGCGATCTGGTTGGACTGTTCGGGCTCCAGTTCCTCCCGGCGTTCGTGCACCAGGGCCTTGTAGTAGCGGCGGATCACCTCCTGGGCGGACGCGCGGCGGCACACCTCGTCGTCGGAGATGCAGTACCCGGCCATGTTGACGCCCATGTCGGTGGGCGACCGGTACGGCGAGGTCCCGAGGATCTGTTCGAACAGCCGGTTGAGCACCGGGAAGATCTCGACGTCGCGGTTGTAGTTGACCGCCTGCTCACCGTAGGCCGCCAGGT
This sequence comes from Propionibacteriaceae bacterium, assembly GCA_030529455.1. Taxonomy (GTDB): domain Bacteria; phylum Actinomycetota; class Actinomycetes; order Propionibacteriales; family Propionibacteriaceae; genus JAUMWV01. The sequence goes on from JAUMWV010000006.1 coordinate 6,575, forward strand.
GGAACGGGTCAATCATGTTGACGTCGTCCAGGTCGGCGGTCGCGGCCTCGTAGGCCACGTTGACCGGGTGGTCCAGCGGCAGGTTCCAGATCGGGAAGGTCTCGAACTTGGCATACCCGGAGCTGATCCCCCGCTGGTGGTCGTGGTACAGCTGCGACAGGCAGGTCGCCATCTTCCCACTGCCCGGCCCGGGCGCGGTCACCACGACCAGGTCCCGGGTGGTGGCGACGTAGTCGTTGCGGCCGTAGCCGTCCTCGCTGACGATCCGGGCGACGTCGTTGGGGTAGCCCTTGATCGGGAAGTGGCGATACACCTTGAGCCCACGGCGTTCCAGTTTGCGTTTGAACGCCTTGGCTCGGGAGTTGTCGTCGGTCATGTGCGAGATCACGACGCTGCCCACGAACAGGTCCCGGCCGCGGAAGGCGTCGATGATGCGCAGCACGTCGTCTTCGTAGGAGATCCCGAGATCCTCGCGAACCTTGTTGCGGGCGAGGTCGCGCGCACTCACCACGACGACGATCTCGACCTCGTCGGCCAGCTTGGTGAGCATCTCGATCTTGGTGTCGGGGCAAAATCCCGGCAGCACCCGCGAGGCGTGCATGTCGTCGAAGAGCTTGCCGCCGAACTCCAGGTAGAGCTTTCCGCCGAATTGCTCCCGCCGCGCGTCGATGTGCTCGGTTTGGAGGGCCAGGTATTTCTCGCGGTCGAATCCGATCTCGTGCATCTGTTCCTTCGTACGGCCCACGGGTCACGATCATAGCGAGATCAGCTCCGGTTTAGGCGGATACCGTTCCGCCCGGCGGTCACGGTCCACGTCTGGTCCAGGCCGAGATCGGCGGTGAGCCGCTCGTCGTGGGTCACGACGAGCAACGCCCCACGGTAGCTCGCCAGCGCCTCCGCTAGCTGGGTCAGCGAGGCCACATCGAGGTTGTTGGCCGGTTCGTCCAGCACCAGCAACTGGGGCGCGGGGACGGCGAACAGCACCCGGGCTAGCGCCACTTTGAACCTCTCCCCTCCCGACAGCGTCCCGATGGGCCGCACGGGCGCGTCACCGGTGAGGTTGAACCGGGCAAGCAGCCGCCTGGCCTCGTGCGGGCTCCGCGAGCGAGCCGAGGCGGCGATGGCATCGAGCGGTGTGGCGAACTGGTCGAGGTCGTCGTGGCGCTGTTTGAGGACGCCGACCGGCACGGTGGGCCCCACCAGCAGGCGCGCGTCGCCGAGGACGCTACGGGGGTAGCGCCCAGACTCGGGCACCGATCCGGTCAGCCAGCCGAGCAGGGTCGATTTCCCGGCCCCGTTGATGCCGGTGATCCTGATCCGCTCGGGGCCGCGCAGGTCGAACCGGTCCCCGGCCAGCTCGAAGGCCAGGACCTGTTTCCCGTGGGCGAGCGCAGTCTCGGGCAGGTCTATCCGAATGGTCTCCGGCGTGCGGGCCGCCGCGTCGGCCTCGGCCCTCGCCTCCATGGCGGCCCTCACCGCCGTGGCGTGGAGGCCCGCCTTGCCGCCCGCGTTCTTCTCTGCCCGGTTCGCGAAATAGTCCGCGACCGCCTTGCTGACGTTGCCTGCGGCGCGTTCCCGGCGAGCCACCCGGTTGCGCTGCTGCTCCCGCTCCCGTTCGGCGGCCAGTCGCCGCTTCGCCCGGGCCAGTTCCGCCTCGGCCTCGGCGAGCCGCCGCTCCGCCGCGGCCTGACGCCCCGCGGCGTAGTGGCGGTACTCGTCGAAGTTACCCCGGAAGCTGCGGATGCCTCTGGGATCGAGGTCGGCAATGTGACCGGCCAGATTGAGCAGGGTGCGGTCGTGGGAGGCCACGATCACGACCCCCGGCCAGTCCGTCAGCGCGTCGTAGACGAAGCCGCGGGTTGGGGCGTCGAGGTTGTTGGTCGGCTCATCGAGGAGGGTGACGTCCCAGGCCGCCAGCCTGGCCCCCAGCAGCGCGATCTTGCTCGCCTGGCCCCCGGACAGCCGCGTCGCGGGGGTGTCCAGCAATTGGGCGGTGGCCGCGAAGCCGAACCTGCCAAGCAGGGCCAAGGCCCGGGGTTCGATGTCCCAGTCCTCGCCCACGGTCTCGTAGTCGGAGTCGGCGAGTGACCCCGCCTCGATCGCCCGCAGCGCCGCTCGGACGCGGGAGATCCCGAGCAGGTCGGACACCGTGGCGCCCGCGTCCTCGGCGACCAGTTGGGGTACCCGGCCCGTCCGTCCGGGGGCGTGGATGCGCCCGGCGTGCAGGGTGAGTTCAGCGGCGATGAGCCGGAGCAAGGTCGTTTTGCCCGCTCCGTTGGCCCCGATGAGGCCGGTCACCCCGGGGGTGAAGGTGGCGCGGAGCCCGGTGAACACCGGGGTGCCATCCGGCCAGGAGAAGGAAATGTCGTCGACGATGACGGCCGCGTCGGCGGAGTGCATGGTGATCCTTGAGTTCGCAGGGTGATTCGGGGAACCGTGTGCGGCACACCCACCCGCTGTGGGGTACCTGGATCACAGCACCAACATCGCTACCTCCGGCTCGGCCTGGTACTCAGGCTAACCCATCCCCTCGGCCATCGGCATCCGAATATTGCCGGTGGCCGACGACACCGGGCAGGTATGCCCCGGAGCACCGTCACCGGTCCCTCATTCGGCGTCGAGGTACATCCAGCGGCCCGCGCGCCGGGCGAACCGGGAGCGTTCCCGCAGGCTGCCGCCGCGGTAGCGGGCGACGAACTCCACGATCCCGGTGTCGTCGCCGGGGCCACCGCCGACGGTCTCGACGACCGTCAGGCCGAGCCACTGCACATCGGCCAGCCCGACCTCGTCCGGGCGGGTCCGCGGGTGCCAGCTGCGGTACAGGTGATCGGTGCGGCCGAGCACGCAGGCCGCGTAGCGCGACCTCATCAGTTCCTCGGCGGTGGCGGCCTGACGCTGCCCGTCGTGGATCGGGCCGCAGCATCGCGCGTAGTCGGTCCGCGACCCGCAGGGGCATTCAGGCATCGCCCGGCCTCCCGGCCTGGAGTGGGGCTCCCTCGCAGCAGGGCAGGATGAACCCGCAGCCGTCGCAGCGTTCGTGGGAGGTCTCCCAGCGCATGAGGCGCCCGCAGCCCGGGCACGGATCGGTCAGCTCAGCCATGGCGTCAGCCTATGCCCAGCCTCAGCCCGTCCCCGTCGCGGTGGGCCAGCCCATCGGCGACCAGGGCATCGGCGCACCTGGACACCTGGTCGCGGTCGGGCCAAGAGATGTCGCAGGCCCGGACGAGCCGGTCGCTGGCCCGCAGCACGGCCATGATCCGGCCCCGGCACTGCCGGTCGGTGCCCGCCCAGGCCTGCGCCACGCGGGCCGGGCCCTCCCAGGCAGGCCGCCCGGCGGCCAGCCAGGCGCACTGGGACGCGACCGGGCAGTCGCCACAGCGGGGCGAGCGGGCCAGGCACACCAGCGCGCCCAGTTCCATCACGGCGACCGACCACTGCGCGCACTCGCGGTCGTCCTGCGGCAGCCAGGCGCTGGCCCTGGCGCGTTCTCCCGCGGTCTCGGCCGCGGGAGCGAACTCGCTCCCGCCGTCGAGCCGGGCGAGCACCCGGCGGATGTTGGTGTCGAGCACCAGCGAACGCCGCCCGAAGGCGAAGGCCATGACCGCGGCGGCGGTGTAGCGGCCGATGCCAGGCAGCGCCAGTAACGCCTCCTCGTCGTCTGGGACGCGGTTGCCGTGTTCCTCGGCCAGGATGCGGGCCGTTTCGGCGAGCCTCAGGGCGCGGCGCGGATACCCCAGCCTCCCCCAGGCCCGCAGCACCTCCGCGCTGTCGGCGGCGGCGAGCCCGGCGGGTGTGGGCCAGCGGGCCAGCCACTGCCGCCAGGGTTCCTCGACGCGCGCCACCGGGGTCTGCTGGCTCATGATCTCGCTGACGAGAATCCCCCACGGCGTGGTGCCGGGCCTGCGCCACGGCAGCGGGCGTTCGTGGGCGGCGAACCACACGACCACGGCGTGACGCACCCATTCCCTGTCTAGCATCGGCGCCACCTTACCCCAGCCCTCCCCCACCCCCTACCGCGATGAAGCTTTTTCGCTTAGGATCAAGAAATGAAGTCTTATGACTTATTCCACGGGATCGTGATCAACGCGGATCAGCGCGCGAGCCGTCGCAGCCCCGACCAGGTGCCCGCGGCGCTGGAACAGCTCGCCGCCTACGAGATGACCCTGCCGTTCGAGCGCACCACGGGGGACGAGATCCAGGGGCTCACCGCTTCCCCCGAGACCGCGGTGGCCGTGACGCTCCGGCTGGTCCGTTCCGGGGGGTGGCGCATCGGGCTGGGGGTCGGGGCCGTGGAGCTCCCGCTGCCGCCCTCCACCCGCGAGGCCCGCGGCCCGGCCTACCTGGCGGCCAGGGAGGCTATCGAACGCGCGGGACGGGTCTCCCCTGGGCTCGCCGTCGGTGGGCCCGGCGCCGAGCCAGCCGAGGCGGCGCTGTGGCTGCTCATCACCCTCGCGGCCCAGCGCTCCCACGCGGGGTGGGAGCTGGCCGACCTGCTCGCGGGCGGGCTGAACCAGGCCGAGGCGGCCGTCCGGCTCGGCATCTCCGCCTCGGCGGTCAGCCAGCGGGCGGCGCGGGCGCACCTGAGCGAGATCGCCTCGGGGTCCCGGCTGGCCGCGGATCTGCTGACCTCGGCGCTGACCCTGTCAGATGCCACCGCTAGGGTGAAGAGGTGACCTGGTTGGAGCTGGCGTCCGACGCGGCCGTGTTCGGGCTGTGCGGGCTGATCGCCACGCTGTGCGGCGTGGTCTTCGTCGAGCGCGTGTTCCGGCTGATCGACGCCAAAGGGCCGCACGCCCCCGCGCTCGTCGCGGCGGGCGGGAAGCTGCGCGGCGGGGCGTGGATCGGCGCCTTGGAGCGGGTTGCCGTCTACGCCTGCCTGGTCTCCGGTTTTCCCGCCGGGATCGCCATGGTCATCGCCATGAAGGGACTGGCCCGCTACCCCGAGCTGAAAGTGAGCTCCACCGGGGCGGCCGAGCGATTCATCATCGGCACCTTCCTGAGCATCCTGTTCGCCGCGGCCTGGGCCGGGATCGCGGTCTGGGTCCGGGGGTTGCTGTGAACCGGCACCGCCGCTGGCCCAGCCCTGGCCTGCCCACACCGGCGGGCGGTGCCGCCCGTCGCCCCCGGCACCCAGGGGCCCTCGCCCCCACCATCGACAATCCGACAAACGATCCCGCGCCGGTGCGCGGGCATGGAGGTGTTTCATGATCTGGCGTCACGTCCGGCTGCTCGGTTCCGCGAACGTGGTCGAGATCAGGATCGCCGACGGCAAGATCGCGGCGATCACCCCGGTGACCGCGTCCAGCGATACCGAGGTGATCGATTTCGACGGCCGGGTCGTGATCCCCGGGCTGTGGGACTCCCACGTGCACTTCGACACCTTCGCCGCGCTGTCCGCCGGGATCGACCTGTCCGGGGCCGCCAACGCCGAACAGGCCGCGGCGCTCATCGCCGCCGCCCCGTGGCCCGAAGACGGGCTGATCCTCGGCCATGGTTTCCGCTGCGCCCAGTGGCCCGAGCCGCCCTCGGCGAGGGTGTTGGACGAGATCAGCGCCCAGCGGCCGATCGTCGCGCTCAGCGGAGACCTGCACGGTGCGTGGCTGAACAGCGCGGCGCTGGCCCGCTACGGGCTCGCGCCCGGCCACCCCGGCCACCTGCTGGAGCACGAGGCCTTCTCGGTGGGTCAGCGCGCGCTGGCGGAGTTCGTCAGCCACCCGGGCGCGCTGGAGGAGGCGGTCAGGGCGGTGACCGCCCGGGGCGTCGTCGGCGTCATCGACTACGAGATGAACTGGAAGACCGATCGCTGGCTGGAGCGTATGGGCGCGGGATTCGACGCCCTCCGGGTGGTCTCAGCCACCCAACTCGACGACCTGGACCGGCTGATCGAGACCGGGTGGCGCACGGGAGACCGGCTGCACGAGCTGCTCACGGTGGGCTCGCTCAAGATCTTCGGGGACGGGTCGATCAACTCCCGGACGGCGTGGTGCCACGACGACTACGCCGACGAGCCCGGCTGGCGCGGGGTGCCCAACATCGAGTCGGCAGTGCTCGGCGAGGTGCTGTCCAGGGCCCAGGCCCACGGCATCCACGCCGCCGTCCACGCGATCGGCGACCGCGCCGTCGCGATGGTGCTGGACGCCTTCGCGGCGACCGGTGCCCGCGGCAGCGTCGAACACGCCCAGCTGGTCTCGGCCGAGGACCTGCCCCGCTTCGCCGCCCTGGGCGTCACCGCCAGCATCCAGCCCACGCACCTGATCGACGACTGGGCGGTCGCCGACCAGCTGTGGGCCGGTCGGACCACCCGGGCGTTCCCGCTCGCCAGCCTGATCGAGGCGGGCGCCCAGGTGAGGTTTGGGTCCGACGCCCCGGTCTCCCCCCTCGACCCGTGGCACAGCATCTCGGTCGCCGCGCACCGCGTCGTCGGCGGCCGGGCCTGGCATGCCGAGCAGGCGATCGGGGTCCCGGCGGCCATCGCCTGTTCCACCCGCACCGAGGTGAAACCCGGCGAGCTGGCCGACCTGGTGGTCCTGGACGCCGACCCGCTCACCGCGACGCCGGATCAGCTGTCGAGCCTTCCCGTCGCGGCGACCGCGCTGGCTGGGCGGTTCACCCACCGGTCCTGGTGAGCGGTCCCGGCCTGCCGGGAGGCGTCCGCTTAGCCGCTACCCCGGCCGGTCTCGCGGGAGGTCCTCGGTGAAAGGCCTGCGCGTCCGGGCGCGGCGAACTAGGCTGTTACCCGGCGAGAGGAAGCCCGACAGATGCATGATGCTGACATCCTGGTCAACCGCGACGGAGCCGTGGCCACCGTCACGATGGACCGCCCGCACAAACTCAATTCGCTGACTCCCGAGATGTATGAACTCCTCATCGCGGCGTTTCAGCAGCTGGCCGAGGACGACTCGATCCGGGTCGTAATCCTCACGGGTGCTGGCCGCTCGTTCTGCGCGGGCTCCGACATCTCGGCCCTCACCGAGTTGCACCACAGCCACCTCCCGGTCCGGGCCGAGCAGACGATCGCCGATTTCCCCAAACCGGTGATCGCGGCGATCCGCGGCGACTGCCTCGGCGGGGGCTGCCAGCTGGCCACGGCCGCCGACATCCGGCTCGCCGCCGACGATTCCCACTTTGGGGTGCCTCCGGCCAAGCTCGGCATCGTCTACCCGCTGTCGGCGACCCGGCGCCTGATCTCGCTGATCGGCCCGGCTGGGACGAAATACCTCATCTACACGGGGGACCGGATCAACGCCACCAGGGCGCTGCACCTCGGCCTGGTGGACGAGCTCATCATGCCGGGCCTGCTCGTCGAGCGCGCCCACCAGCTCGCGCTGACCATCGCGAGCCGGTCCCAGCTCACGCTTCAGGCCACCAAGGAGATCGTGGACGCCCACACCGACGACACGCTGACTGAGGAACTCGTCGCGGGTTGGGTGCGCGAGGCCGCCTGTGGACCCGACTTGCCGGAGGGCATGGCGGCCTTCGCCGCCCGCCGCCCGCCGGTGTTCACCTGGACCCAGCCCACCTCGGCAACGTGAACCGGCCGCCTCACTCGAAGGGGCTCGGGTCCCCCGCCCCGTAGCGGACCACCACCGGTTCGCCGCTGCTGAAGTCGACCACCGTCGTGACCTGGTGGCCGGCATCCCCGGAGTCCAGCACCGCGTCGACCTCGTGGTCGAGTTCGTCCTTGATCGTCCACCCGTCCGTGAGCGGATCTTCGTGGCCGGGCAGCAGCAGCGTCGAGGACAGCATCGGGGTTCCCAGCTCGGCGAGCAGGGCCTGAGCGGTGACATTGTGCGGAATGCGCACCCCGACTGTCCGTTTCTTCGGCTGCAGCATCGCGCGCGGCAGTTCGCGGGTCGCCCGCAGGATGAAGGTGTACTGCCCCGGAGTCGCTGCCTTGATCGCGCGGAACTCCCAATTGTCCATCATCACGTAGGCGCCCAACTGGGCGAACTCGGCCACCATCAGGGTGAAATGGTGCCGGTCGTCGAGCTGACGAATCCGGCGAATCCGCTGCTGGCCAGCGCCGTTGCCGACGCTGCAGCCAAAGGCGAAGCTGGAGTCCGTCGGGTAGGCGACCAGGCCACCGGCCCGGATGATCTCGGCGACCTGCGAGATCGACCGCGGCTGCGGGTTATCTGGGTTCACGTCGAAGTACCTGGCCATGGGCCGATTCTAGGCCCGGGGCGGGTGCCACCGGCGCGGTGTTTTCCCTTAGGCTTGGGTCAGTACCAAACCGAAAGGAAAATCCATGGTCAAAAAGGTGGCCCTGCTCACCGCTGGCGGTTTCGCGCCCTGCCTGTCGTCCGCCATCGGCGGCCTGATCCAGCGCTACACCGAGCTGGCTCCCGAGGTCGAGATCATCGCCTACCGGCACGGCTACCAGGGCCTGCTCTCCGGCGACTACCTCACGGTCACCGACGCCGTCCGGGAGAAGGCCCACCTGCTGCACCTCTTCGGCGGATCGCCAGTCGGTAACTCCCGGGTCAAACTCACCAACGTCAAGGACCTCGTCAAGCGCGGCCTGGTGGCCGAGGGCGCCGATCCGCTCAAGGTCGCGGCCGACCGGCTCGTCGCCGACGGCGTGGATGTGCTGCACACCATCGGCGGTGACGACACCAATACCACCGCGGCCGATCTGGCGGCCTTCCTCGCCAAGCACGACTACCCGCTGACCGTGGTCGGGCTGCCCAAGACCATCGACAACGACGTCATCCCGATCCGGCAGTCGCTCGGCGCCTGGACCGCCGCCGAACAGGGCGCGATCTTCGCCAAGAACATCGTGGCCGAACACAATTCGGGTTCCCGCATGCTCATCATCCACGAGGTCATGGGACGCCACTGCGGCTGGCTGACCGCGGCCACCGCCCAGAAGTACCGCGAGTGGCTCGACACCCAGGAGTGGCTGCCCGAGATCGGGCTCAGCCGGGAGGCCTGGGAGGTGCACGCGGTGTTCGTGCCCGAGGCCGTCATCGACATTGAGAAGGAGTCCGCTCGCCTGCGCGAGGTCATGGACCGGGTGGGCAACGTGACGATCTTCCTGTCCGAGGGCGCTGGCCTGGACTCGATCGTCGCCGAGATGGAGCGCGCCGGGGAGAAGGTGCCCCGCGACCCGTTCGGCCACGTCAAGCTCGACAAGGTCAACCCCGGCGCCTGGTTCGCCCGCCAGTTCGCGAAGATGCTGGATGCCGAGAAGGTCATGGTCCAGAAGTCGGGTTACTTCTCCCGTTCCGCCGCCGCCAACGACGCCGACCTGGCGCTCATCAAGCAGTGCACCGACCTCGCGGTGGACTGCGCGCTGCGCGGCGAGCCGGGCGTCGTCGGCCACGACGAGGAGAACGGCGACGTGCTGGCCTCGATCGCTTTCGACCGGATCAAGGGCGGCAAGCCCTTCGACATCACCCAGCAGTGGTACCTCGACATGGTGTCGGCCATCGGCCAGGACGCACCGGTCCCGGCTGAGGCCCACTGATCCTAGGGCGGGTGTGCGGCGGTCCCGTTGGGGCCGCCGCATCGCGTTTCGGGGCCTTGACCGCCAGGGGTACTCGGGGCCCCAGGCTTGCCCGGGGTAGGTCGAGACGACCGTTCCACCCTGGGGACGCCTCAGGCATGCCGAACTATCTCCGCGTCCGGCCCCGATCACCGCGGAACGTTGTCCGAAGCTCCCGGCAGGCTGGGCACCTCTCAATGGGCTCACCGGCACCCGCGAGGGGTGCCCGCGACGGGCGCTAGCGTCTCCGCCCGCGGCGGAACATTCCCCGGGTCAGCGCCGCGACCAGTGCCCCCAGCCCGGCCCCGGTGAGGGCACCGAGGCCGTAGCCGATGCCCGTCCCGATGCGCACGCCGCGGGCCGCCACGTCCTGGGGGATGTACACGTTCGGGTCGGGCGTGGGGTGCGAGCCTGGTTCGTCCGGGGAGTAGAGCCGCCCCGTGGCGCGGTCCGGCCAGGGCCCGAGCCGAAGCTCCGGGGTATCGTGCGGGTCTAGGGCCGGGTCGGCGGCGGGCTCGCTCACTTCGGCTGTGCCGATCCAGGCCGCGGCCAGCATCGTGATGGTCGCATACAGGTTGAAGAACAGCATCATGATGATGACCGGCCCGAAGACCGCGGCCGACACGTTGCCGGAGAACAGGTTCGCCACGAGACCGGCGAAGGACTGCAGCAGGGTCAGCCCGATGCCGGCCGCCAGCGAACCGAGCAGCAGGTGGCGCCGTGCGACCCGCTGGCCGGGGAGCACCCGGAACAGGAACCAGAACAGCCCGGTGCTGCACGCCGTCGTGACGAGCAGGCCAAGGAGACCCAACAGCAGGCCCATGCCCGGTACGTCGGACAGCCCGAGCCAGCCCAACAGGTCCGAGTTGAACCACGTCGCCCCGGTCGAGATCACGATGCTGACGAAAGTGGCCAGCAGGAAGGCCAGCAACACCCCGAGGTTCGCGACGAACTCGGCGATCGGGTTGCGCGTGGGCGCGTCGGTAGCCGGGTCGTCCAGCCACATCGCCTGGACCGCGCTGCGGAGGTTGCCGACCCACGTGGTCCCGCTCCACATGCCCAGGGCGACGACCGCGACGACGACCTCGATGCTCGCCCAGTTCGACAACGCCTTGTCGATCATCGGCGACACGGCCCCGGCGATCTCTCCCCCACCCAGGGCACCCAGCACCGCGGCCTTCAGCTCGTCCAGCAGGTCGCTCAGGAACACCGTCACGACGAAGCCGAACGCCGCGAAGAAGAACATCAGCAGTGGGACCAGCGACAGCACCGAGAAATAGGTGATCGCCGCCGCGAGCAGGCTGCCGTTGCGTTCGGTGTAGCGACCGATGGCACGCTGCAGGTGCTGTACCGCTGGGTGGGCGAGAAAAGTCTGAATGCGTTCTTTCATCGGTTCTCGAATGCCTCCGGCGGCGGGCAGGAGCACACCAGGTTACGGTCGCCATAGGCCCCGTCGATGCGTCCCACGCTCGGCCAGAACTTCCCCCGGGTCTGTTCCGGTGTGGGATGGTCAGTCCCGAATGCCGCCACGTTGCGCGAGTACGGGTGGTCCCACTCGCCGAGCACCCGGCCCAGGGGGTGCGGCGCACCGGCCAGCGGATTGTCACCGGCGGGCCAGTCGCCACGGCCCACGGCGTCGATCTCGGCCCGGATCGCGATCATGGCGTCGCAGAACCGGTCCAGCTCGGCCTTCGGTTCCGATTCGGTCGGTTCCACCATCAGCGTCCCGGCGACCGGGAAGCTGAGCGTTGGGGCGTGGAAGCCGTAGTCGATCAGCCGTTTCGCGACATCGTCCACCGTGACCTTGGTCTGCTTGGTGAGCGGGCGCAGGTCGAGGATGCACTCGTGGGCGACCAGCCCCGATGCCCCGGTGTACAGCACCGGATAGTGTTGCCTCAGCCTCGCCGCGATGTAGTTGGCGCCGAGTAGCGCGGCCTGGGTGCCGCGGCGCAGCCCCTGCGCCCCCATCATCGCGATGTAGCCATAGCTGATCGCCAGCACCCCGGGAGACCCGTAGGGTGCGGCGGAGACCGGGCCGTAGGAGGTCTCTGGGCCCGCGGTGACCACGGGGTGGTTCGGCAGGAAGGGGGCCAGGTGAGCCCGCACGCCGATGGGCCCCACACCGGGCCCGCCGCCGCCGTGCGGGATCGCGAAGGTCTTGTGCAGGTTGACGTGGCTCACGTCGCCGCCGAAGGCCCGGGGCTTGCTCAGCCCCACCAGCGCATTCATGTTGGCGCCGTCGATATACACCTGGCCGCCGACCCGGTGCACCGACTCGCACAACCCGGCCACACCGTCCTCGAACACACCGTGGGTGGAGGGGTAGGTGAGCATGACCGCGGCGAGGCGGTCCGCGTGCTCGGCGAGTTTGGCCGCGAAATCGGCCTGGTCGATCGATCCGCCCGCGGCGGTGGCGACCACCACGACCTTCATCCCGGCCATGACGGCCGAGGCCGCATTGGTGCCGTGAGCCGAGGCCGGGATGAGGCAGACCACCCGCTCGGGCTGGTTGTTCGCCAGGTGGTAGGAGCGGATCGCCATGAGCCCGGCGTACTCGCCCTGGCTGCCCGCGTTGGGCTGGAGAGAGACCGCGTCGTAACCGGTGATCTCAGCGAGCCAGGTTTCCAGCTCCCCGATCAGCTCGAGGTAGCCGACGGCGTCCTCGGCGGGGACGAAGGGGTGCAGATCCGCAAAGCCCGGGTAACTGACCGGTTCCATTTCCGCGGCCGAGTTCAGCTTCATCGTGCACGACCCCAGCGGGATCATGCCCTTGTCGAGGGCGAAGTCCCGGTCCTTGAGGCCGCGCAGGTAGCGCACGAGTTCGGTCTCGCTGTGGTGGGCGGAGAACACCTGGTGGGTGAGGTAGGCGCTCGTGCGCTCCGGGCCGTAGCCGCCCAGTGGGGCGGCCTCCCGGACACCGAAGGCCGAGCGGACCGCGGCCAGATCGTCGGGCGTGGCGTCCTCACCGATCGAGACACCGACGTGGTCGGCGTCCACCAGCCGCAGGTGCACACCCGCGGCGCGCGCGGCCGCGACGATCTCGTGGGCGCGGCCCACCGCCCGCACGGTGAGGGTGTCGAAGAACCGCTCCCCCGCCAGCTGGTAGCCGCCCTGGCGCAGCGCACCGGCGAGTTCGCGTGCCCGCTGGTGGACGCTGGCGGCGATCCGTTTCAGGCCATGGGGTCCGTGGTAGACCGCATACATCGCGGCCACCACCGCCAGCAGCACCTGCGCCGTGCAGATGTTGCTGGTCGCCTTCTCCCTTCGGATGTGCTGTTCGCGGGTCTGCAGGGCAAGGCGGTAGGCCGGGTTCCCGTCAGCGTCCCGGGACACCCCAACCAGGCGTCCGGGCAGGCCGCGCTCCAGCCCCTTGCGCACCGCGATGTACCCGGCGTGCGGCCCACCGTAGAACAGCGGGACGCCGAACCGCTGGGTGGTGCCGACCGCGATGTCGGCTCCCCACTCCCCTGGCGGCACCATGAGGGTCAGCGACAGCAGGTCGCAGGCAGCGATGACGAGCGCACCCTTCGCGTGTGCCGCCGCCACCACCCTGGCGAGGTCTTCCGCCGCCCACACCTGGCCATCGGTGCGCGGGTTCTGGACGACCACGGCGAAGGGGTCATGGTGGGCGATGCTGGCCAGCACGTCGGCGGTCTCGGTGACGCTGGCGTCCAACGTCGAGCAGTGCGTCCGCAGCACGGCGAGGCTTTGCGGCAGGATTCCCGCGTCGACGATCACGCCGCGGCCGGAACGGACCTGGCGGCGGGCCACCCGCACTGCTTCGGCGACCGCCGTCGCTTCGTCCAGCAGCGAGGCCCCCGCGACCGGCAGCCCGGTGAGGTCGGCCACCATGGTTTGGAAGTTCAGCAACGCCTCGAGTCGGCCCTGGCTGATCTCGGGCTGGTACGGCGTGTAGGCGGTGTACCAGCTCGGGTCCTCCAGCACGTTGCGGCGGATGACGGCCGGTGTCACGGTGCCGTGATAGCCCAGGCCGATCATGGCACGCAGCGGGTTGTTCTTCGCCGCCAGCGCACGCATCCGGGCTAGGTGCGCCGCCTCGTCACAGGCCTCGGGTAGGTTCAGGGTGTCGTTCCAGCGGACCTCTTCTGGCATGGCCGCGGCCACCAGGGCGTCAAGGTCACCGTAGCCGAGGCAGGCGAGCATGGCTGCCTGGTCGTGCGGGCTGGGACCGATATGGCGGGAAGCGAAAGCGGAGACGTCGTTGACCACCGTTCGATCCTAGCCCACCCCGACTAGCCGACGGCCCGCTGACGGCGCCGTTCGGCGAGTTCATCGACCGCTGGGGTCTGCCTGGACGGCTTCTCGGTCGGCAGTTGCAGCAGCTCCCCTTCGAGGTCGCGCCACACGCCGCCCAGGGCGATGAGGAACATCCCTTGCCCACCCTTGCTCAGGTCGTAGATCTCGTTGCCGTTGGTGCATTCGTAGACCGAGACCCCGTCGCTCAGCAGCGTGATCTCGGTGAGGTCTTCCACCCCCCGCTCCCGCAGATGGTTGATCGCGAGCCGGATCTGCTGCAGCGAGATCCCAATCCCGAGGAGCCGCTTGACGACCCGCAACAGCAACACGTCCCGGAACGAGTACAGCCGCTGCGTGCCCGATCCCCCGGCCGCCCTGATCTCCGGGACGACCAGCCCGGTGCGCGCCCAGTAGTCCAGCTGCCGGTAGGTGATACCCGCGACGCGCTGCGCGACCGGCCCACGAAATCCCTGATCGGTCGGGACCGGGGAGTAGTCGCCTTCGATGAGCAGGCCCTGCAACGGGGCTGCGTCAAAGCTGGACGTCGCCATGAAGTCCTCGTTTCAGTCGTTATCCGGGTGAGCGGAGCTGGGTCCGGGTGCAGTCGCCACGCTAATCCGGTGCGGCGAAAGCGGGCAACGACACGCCCAGCCCGCCGCCGGTTTTTTCAGCAGGGATGGCTCCGAGACGGCAGGGAAATCCCCCACATCACTACTGACTAGGGCCTTTACCTTCAAAATCGTCGGCATTCACCGAGTCGAGGAACTCCCTGAAGAGTTCAACCTCGTCGCGTTCGGGACGAGAAAGCTCAACCCCAGCTTCAGCTAGCAGGTGCTCCGGGCAGCACAGCGGGAACCCCATCCGCACCGCGAGCGCGACCACGTCGCTGGGACGGGCCGAGATCGCCAGGTCGTCACCCAGATGCAGCTCGGCGTAGAAGACGCCTTCCGAGACCGAGGTGATCTCCCCCCGCACCGGGGTCTGGCCCAGCACCTCCAGCACCGTGGCGAACAAATCGTGAGTGAGGGGCCGCTCCGGGACCAGCCCCTCCAGCGCCGTGACGATGGCCGCCCCTTCGGCCGCGCCGATCCAGATCGGCAGGCAACGCTCGGAATCCACGTCCTTCAGCAGTAGCACGGGATTGGCCAGCGGCGCGTCGAGCCTAACGCCAAGAACCTCCAATGACCGCATGGGTCAAGCCTACCTGTTGACCAACCCCTGCAACATGGCGACGTGGGCGTGCACGATCATCCGGACGACCTCGCTCACGGTCTCCCGCGAGTCGGCTCGCTGCCGCAGGTATGGCGCCAGCGCCTGGTCGATGAGGCCCGCCTCCTGGGCCGCGGCCTGGTGGACGAGCCGCAGGTGGCGGGCGTCCAGCCCGAACGCGGCGAGCCGCCTGGCCGCGATGGCGATCGTCAGTGCGTCCCGGCCGTAATGCACCGAGCGGCGTCCGGGAACGATGATCTTGTGCCGCTCCAGCTCGATCAGGGTCGCCTCGGGCAATCCCGAGACCTCGAGGAGCTGCCTGCGGGTCAGCCTCATCGCGGCCCGGTTCTGTCCCTCCGCCTCGGCCGGACGCCCACCACCCGAACCGTCGGCGCGTTTCATCGGTTCCGGGGGTGCGGGCGGCGGCACCGGGGCGGGTTCCAGCCCGGCGTCCATGCGCTCCAGATTCTCCCGGATGACCTTGAGCGGCAGGTATTGGTCCCGCTGCGTGCGCAGGATGTAGCGCAGCCGCTCGATATCGTGTGGCGCGTAACGCCGGTAGCCGGACGGCTGGTCGCGCTCGGGTGAGAGGAGCCCTTCGGACTCCAGATAGCGGATCTTCGAGATCGAGATATCGGGAAACTCTTCCCGCACGATCTCGAGGACCTGCCCGATGCTGCGCATAGCCACCGCCATCAGCGCAGGCCACGCTCCCCGACGAAGAACACCAAACGGAACTTGCCGATTTGCACTTCGTCACCCAGCCGCAGGATGGCGGACCCGTCGACCAGCGTGCGGTTCACGTAGGTGCCATTGAGGCTGCCCAGGTCTTCGACCATCATCTCGGTGCCCCGCCGCACGAACCTGGCGTGGTGGCGCGACACGGTGATGTCGTCAAGGAAGATGTCGGAATCGGGATGCCTGCCCACCGTGGTGACCTCGCTGTCGAGCAGGTAGCGCGCCCCGGCCCCGGAGCCACGCTGCACGATCAGCAGCGCGGCGTCCTCTGGCAGCTGGGCGAGTGCGCCCAGTTCCTCGCTGTCGAGTTCCATGATGCTCGTCGCGTCATCAACGACTGCCGCGATCACCTTGGTGGTCTCGATCGAGCTCATCAAGGCCTGACCGCACTGGTTGCAGAAGTTGCTCCCAGCAGAGTTGTTGGCTCCGCACTTAGGACAAGTCATGGCACTTCCTTCTCCATGTTGAATCAGCCAGATCCTACCGTCACGGCGTTCATTCGCCGATCAGCGCAGCATAGCCGTCTGCGTCCATGAGGTCATCAAGTTCTTCGGGGTCGCGCAGTTCGATCTCGAACAGCCAGCCATCGCCGTAGGGGTCGCTGTTCACGGTCTCGGGCGAGTCGGCGAGCGCATCGTTGATGGCGACCACGACTCCAGAGACGGGGGTGAACACGTCGGAGACCGACTTGGTGGACTCAAGCTCCCCGCAGGCATCCCCGGCGGCAACGTCCTCACCGACCGTCGGCAGGACCGTGTGGACGACATCGCCCAGCGCATCGGCGGCATACTCGGTGATGCCTATCCGCACGGTGTTGCCGTTTCCGACACGCACCCACTCATGCTCGGCGGAATAGCTCAGGTCCTCCGGATAAGTCGTCATACTCGCTCCTCAACGTGGTTTCCGAGCCAAGCGTAACGCCCAACCGCCGCGCGCGTGCGATACACACTTGCTTTCTTGTATTTTCGTGTCTCCGACTAGGCCGGACGCGAGAATCGTGGCGCATCCGGTTTGATGACGGCGCTGATCCTCAGCTGGTCGAGCTGGCTGATCGTGACACTGCCGTTGACCCTCTCGTTCTGGATCTCGCTGACCAGCCCACCGCGGAACCGTGCTCCCGCCTCCAGTGTCGCCGGATCTCCGATGGCCTCGATGACCAGGGGGAAGCTCACCGGTTCTCCGCTGACCACCAGCCCGCCACTGCTGGAGCGCCCGAACCAGGTGTTGGCGACGACCCGGATGGTGCCGTTGATCGCCATGACCTCGGCCCCCGCATCCCGCATCTCCTCGATGGCGTCCAGCACCAGTTCTGGCCCGACCTTGCTGAACGGGTCGGCGATCACGATCCGGATTCCCGGGCCCGATGCCGGGGCGGTGCCTGCCAGGATTCGCATGGCGTCCAGGCGGCGCTGAGTCTCCTCCTGCGCGACCTTGGCGGCATCGGCACCGGTGAGCAGGCTCTGTTTGGTGCGTTCCAGCTCGTTGATCTCGGCTTCGAGCTTGCGGGCATCCGAGTTGAGCGTATCGAGCATCTGGATGAGGTCGGCCCGGCGCATGGACGCGAAATCGGTTTCGGTCGTCCGCGCCTTCACCCCCATCGAGATGAGCAGTGCGGTGATGAACAGCACTGCCGCGACGATCGCCTGGCTCCGGCTGGGCCGTAGGAAGTCGGCCAGCAGCGACGGCCTGGGGCCCGGCCGGTCGGGCTCTGCCTGCCGGGTGGGCTCGGCCGCCTCGATAGGCGGGCCGTCCGCGTCCCGCTCCTGGCGGCGGGCCCGACGCTGCGCGCGCTTCAGCAGCGCCCGCACCGAAGACGGGGCGTGGGTCCGGCGGTTCCTCTCCTCAGGCATGCAGCAGGCTCCGCCGGATCGCCGCGGCATTGGTGAAGATCCGGATGCCCAGCACCACCACCACACCCGTCGAGAGCTGCGCCCCGACCCCGATCGCATCGCCGACGAACACGATCAGTGACGAGATGACGACGTTGGACAGGAACGACACCACGAACACGCGGTCGCTGAACATCCCGTCCAGGTAGGCCCGCACCGCCCCGAAGATCGCGTCCAGTGCCGCCACGATCGCGATCGGCAGGTAGGGCTGCAGCACCGGGGGCAGGCCGGGTTGCAGCACCAGCCCCACGATGACGCCAGCGATCAGGCCAAGTATCGCAATCATGGTCACTCCTCGTCCGCCGTCGCGGCCCACCGCACCCCGAGCCCGGGGTCCGCGGCCAGGACCACTTCGTTCACAGTACGCATCTCGAAACGCAATCCATAGTTCGCGTTCAGCGAGTTCCACCACGAGGCGCCCGAGGTCTGAGCGAACGTCCCCGCGAGAGTCTTCGGGTCCCCGATGGCCTCAATAGTGTAGGGCCGCACGAGCGAAGTGTAGTCCACCGTCACCGCCGACCCGGCGTTGCGGATCGCGGTGCGGGTACTGAGCCGGTGACCGTTGATCGCGATGGCCTCGGCCCCCGCCTGCCACAACCCGTTCACGAGCTGCCGCAGGTCCCGGTCGTTCACCCGCTCCGATGGTTTCTCGGCTTTCTCGTTGTCGTCGACCAGGATGACCACGCCGGGCCCACGGACGCCGCGGTTGCCGGCCGGCACCTCCAGCAGGTCGAGCTGTGCGGCGAGGGCAGGGTCCGTGACGAGACGCTGGCCCAGCCGCTGCGTTTCGGTTTCCAGATCCACCAGGCGTCTGCGCCGGTCTTCTTGTTCCTCCCGGACCCGCTGGATGCGCGCGATCAGTTCGGCGCGCTCCTGGGCGTTCTGGGGCGTGCTCGCGGTCGACTGCAGGGCCGACATCGCGAACATGACCCCCACCGTGACCCCGATGATGGCCCGCAGCCAGCCCAGCCGCCTGCCAGCGTCCGCCGCAGCAGACCGATAGCCCGGTTCGAGAGCGGTCTCCCGGACCACGTTCAGCAGGTTCATGCTCTCGTCGAGCCGCCGCTTCGTCACGGCCGCCTCGGGATCTGGCGCAGCACCTGCCCGGTCTGACGCAAATAGAGCAGCCCAGCCCACCAGTACAGGCCGCTGCCCCACCCGACGACGGCCCAGCCCAGCGCGTGGGCTCCCGCCCAACCCAGCGCGCCTTCGCTGCCAAGCAGCAGCAGCGGGAATGCCAGCAGCAGGCAGAACGTCGCGGCCTTGCCCGCGAAATGCACCGGCAGCGAGGTGTACCCGCGCGTCCGCAGCACCGGGACCAGACACGCCAGCATGAGGTCCCGGCCGACGAGGACCACCACCAGCCACCAGGGCACGATCTCCCGGACGGCCATACCGAAAAGCGCAGCCAGGATGTAGAGCCGGTCTGCCACCGGGTCAAGCATCTGCCCCAGCCGGGAGATCTGGTGCCATTTGCGGGCGAGGTGTCCATCCAGCCAGTCGGTGAACCCGGCGGCCATCAGGACGGCCAGCGCCGCCACATCGGCCCGCAGGTAGAGGATGAACCACAGGAAGAGCGGTACACCAGCGAGCCGGAGCATCGACAGCACGTTGGGGATCGTCAACACGCGCTCGGTGTCGTAACTCACCGAGCACGATACCGATACCGGTGGTTCAGCGTGCTGCACGCGCCTAGCCTAGGCGATGAGGCAAGTTGACCATAGCCAAGCCTGCACTCCGTGGGTCCATCATCGCAGCGGCCTCAGCAGCCCGGCCACGCCCCGGCGATGGCGCGCCGGGAGTCTTCCAGCAACTGCGGCAACGCCCTGGTCTGGCCGACGATCGGGAGGAAGTTCGTGTCCCCCGGCCACCGCGGCACCACGTGCTGATGCAGGTGCGCCGCGATCCCGGCCCCAGCGACCGCGCCCTGGTTCATCCCGAGGTTGAACCCGGCCGGGCTGCTCACCTGCCGCAGCACCCGCATGGCGGTCTGGGTCAGGTGGGCGATCTCCGCGGTCTCCTCGGCAGTGATGTCGGTGTAGTCCGGCACGTGGCGGTAGGGACAGACCAGCAGGTGCCCTGGCGAATAGGGGAAGAGGTTCATCACGACGTAGGCGAGTCTGCCCCGGTGGACGATCAGACCGTCCTCGTCCCCGCGCTGCGGGGCGGCGCAGAATGGGCAGCCCTGGTCGGCCGACGGCTTCCCCTCACCCTTGATGTAGGCCATCCGGTGCGGCGTCCACAGCCGTCCGAAGGCATCGGGGGCTCCGGCGAAACCGGTACTGGGGGACGGTTCTGGTTCGCTCACGCGAAGGACTCCGCGGTCGGGCTGGCGTTGTGGCGTGCCGCGATGTAGGACACGATCTCCTCCACCGCCTGCTCGGCGGGGATGGTGTTGCGCTGCTGGCCGTCCCGGTAGCGGAAGCTCACGGAGCCGGCGTCGCGGTCCTCCCCGCCAACGATCAGGATGAATGGCACCTTCGACTTGGTGGCGTTGCGGATCTTCTTGGCGAACCGGTCGTCGGACAGGTCGAGATCGACCCGGACGCCGCGGGACGTGAGCCGCTGGGCGATCTCTGCCAGGTAGCCGTCGAACTCCGCGGCGACCGGCACGCCGAGCACCTGCACCGGGGCGAGCCAGGCCGGGAAGGCACCGGCGTAGTGTTCGGTGAGCACCCCGAAGAACCGCTCGATGGAGCCGAACAGCGCGCGGTGGATCATCACCGGACGCTTCCGGGTGCCGTCGGCAGCCTGGTATTCCAGCTCGAAACGCTCGGGCAGGTTGAAGTCCAGCTGGATGGTCGACATCTGCCAGGTCCGGCCGATCGCGTCCCTGGCCTGCACCGAGATCTTCGGGCCGTAGAAGGCCGCTCCGCCCGGATCGGGCACCAGGTCCAGCCCGGACGCCTCGGCAACCTCCGCGAGCACCTGGGTCGCCTCGTCCCAGGTGTCGTCGTCGCCCACGAACTTCTCGGGGTTCTTGGTGGACAGTTCCAGGTAGAAATCGTCGAGGCCGTAGTCCTTGAGGAGGTTGAGCACGAAGGTGAGCAGGCTCGCCAACTCGTCGCGCATCTGCTCGCGGGTGCAGTAGATGTGCGCGTCGTCCTGGGTGAATCCCCTGGCCCGGGTCAAGCCGTGCACCACTCCCGACTTCTCGTTGCGGTACACGGTGCCGAACTCGAACAGCCGCAGCGGCAGTTCCCGGTAGGAGCGGCCGCGGGAGCGGAAGATGAGGTTGTGCATCGGGCAGTTCATCGGCTTGAGGTAGTAGTCCTGCCCCTGCTTGCGCACGTTGCCCTCGGCGTCGCGTTCCTCGTCCATGTGCATCGGCGGGTACATGCCCTCGGCGTACCAGTCGAGGTGCCCGGAGGTCTGGAACAGGCTGGCCTTGGTCAGGTGCGGGCTGTAGGCGAACTGGTAGCCCTCCTCGATGTGGCGCCTGCGGGAGTAGTCCTCCATCTCCATCCGCACGATCGCACCCTTGGGGTGGAAGACCGCGAGCCCCGAACCGATCTCGTCGGGGAAGCTGAACAGGTCGAGTTCGGTGCCGAGCTTGCGGTGGTCACGCTTGGCTGCCTCCGCCATGCGGTGCTGGTAGGCCTTGAGGTCGTCCCGGCTCGCCCAGGCGGTGCCATAGACTCTCTGCAGCCCGGCGTTGCGCTGGTCGCCGCGCCAGTAGGCGGCACTCGACTTGGTCAGGGCGAAGGCCTGCAGGTATCCGGTGTGCGGCACGTGCGGGCCCCGGCACAGGTCCTTCCAGGCCACCGATCCGTCGCGCCGGACGTTGTCGTAGATCGTCAGCTGGCCCTCACCCACCTCCACCGACGAACCGTCGGAGGCGGACGCCGAGCCCTTGTCGCTGATGAGTTCGAGCTTGAACGGCTCGTCTGCGAGCTCGGTGCGGGCCTGCTCGTCGCTCACCTCGCGGCGGACGAACCGCTGCCGCTCCCGCACGATCTGGCCCATCCGTTTCTCGATGGCGGCCAGGTCCTCTGGCGTGAGCGGGTCGACCGCGAAGTCGTAGTAGAAGCCGTCGGTGATCGGCGGCCCGATGCCGAGCTTGGCCTCAGTGAAGATCTCCTGCAACGCCTGGGCGGTGACGTGGGCGCAGGAATGGCGGATGATGCTCAACCCGTCGGCGGAGGCCGCCAGCACCGGTTCGACCCGGGCTCCCCCGGTCAGTTCGCGCTGCAGGTCGAGCAGTTCGCCGTCGACGCGCATCGCGACGACCGAGCGGTCGCCGCCGAACAGGTCCAGGCCGGTGGTGCCGCTCGTCAACGCCACTTCCTCGGTCGAGTCGGGCCGGACGATGACGATGGACGCGGACACGGGCGTTCCTTTCTGTTGCTGGATGGGGACGCCCCACAGCTGAATAGGGGACGTCCTGATAGCCGGACGGGAACATTCTGCCACCTCGCCCGCCGCCGCGACGAGTGCATTAGCGGGCCCGAAACCTAGCGGGATGCCGGGCGCATCGGACGGGCCGCCGACCGGCGCACGGGCCACCACAACGCAAAACCCCCTAGTCACCTAGGGGGTTTGTGGTGGGCGATACCAGATTTGAACTGATGACCTCTTCCGTGTCAAGGAAGCGCGCTACCAACTGCGCCAACCGCCCGAGGTGGAGACGGGATTTGAACCCGTGTACACGGATTTGCAGTCCGTTGCCTCGCCTCTCGGCCACTCCACCAGGTGGAACCCTCCCCTTTTGGAGTGGTAGAGGAGGAGACCTCCGAGCGGACGACGAGATTCGAACTCGCGACCCTCACCTTGGCAAGGTGATGCTCTACCAACTGAGCCACGTCCGCATGCTTTTCGGATTCACCGCGGTGTTTCCGACGCGTAGAGAACCATAGCCCAGGTCGGGCCAAGAATCAAAATCCCCTCAACCGAAGCGGCAAAACATGTAGCCAGCAGCCATTTGGGCGAGGGGGGAAGCGGGGTGAGACCGAAGGAGTTGCGCATTGGGGGCGCACATGGGTTATAGTTGCTCAGCGCACGGGCGATTGGCGCAGTTGGTAGCGCGCTTCGTTCACACCGAAGAGGTCATCAGTTCAAGTCTGGTATCGCCCACCACGGCTAGGCCTAGTCCTAGCCTTTTGTTGTTCCTGGCGCTTGCCACGGACGCCCGGCCGGGACAGCGGCGAGAAAAGCGGTGCTAGCCCACCGGCAGAGCGGGCCCACCACCCCACACCCCACCCAGCCACCGGCGCAATGCCAGACCAGACCACCACCAGAACCGGCCCCAGCGCCGCGTTGCGCGCCGCAGGGACGCGGCCGCGCGCGACCGGACGCCGAACGACTGTCCAGATAAATTCGCGACCGCCATGCCCAGCCAGGCGCCTCAGCCACCGATCGGGCACGATGCCCCGTAATTCTTTGAGGCCTCGAGCGCCAGCGTGCGAACATCTCCCGCGCCGCCCCACCGGATGGCGGCCAAAATCATCCACATGGTGAGACCTCGTCTCACTATATGGCCACCCCTCTTGAAGGCCGCCCTGGGCCTAGTCAAGTATCCCTGCGTAGCGCATCGGAAAGGTGACCATCATGCCCGCACCCGCATTGGTCCTCGTGGCTCGTGGATCTGTCGACCATCGAGTCAATGCCACCATGCATACCTTCCGGAAGCGGCTCCAGATCATGCGTCCGGACCTCAGCGTAAACCTCGCCTTCCTCGACCACTGCCCGCCCTCGGGCCCGCAGGTGGTCAATGCCTTGGTGGGCCGGGGTATCCGCGAGATCGCCTTCGTCCCCACCAGCCTCACCGCGGCGATCGACGGTGCAGGCATGGAGGATCTAGTCCAACGCGTCCAGGCGGCCCATCCTGGGCTGCGGGCCCAGGCGTCCCGGCCTATCGGACCCGCGCCCGAATTGCTCACACTGGTCGACGAAAGCCTCCGGGAGGCACTGCGTCAGACCCGTGCCACCCAGATCGACGGCCTGGTGCTCGCCACCGGCGGGCCGAGCGACGCCCGGGGACGGGCCCTACTCAACCGGCGGGCTCGCCAGTGGGCGGCTCACCACCGGCTCCCATGCCAGGTCGCACTCAACGATGTCCCGGGGCAGGCCACCAGGGCCGCCGTCGCGTCCATGCGGTCCAGGGGGCGGCGCCACATCGCTGTCGGCTCCCTGTGGCTCGCCGCCGACGAGTCCTACCTCGCGCACGCCCACGCGGCGCACCAGGCGGGCGCGCTCGCGGTGGGACGCCCGATTGAGCTGAGCGACGGGCTGCTCAACCTGGCCCTCGCCCGCTATGCCTACGCCGCCATGGCACTGCTCGACTTCGGCTCCACGGCCGAATCCGCGCTCGCCCTGTAGCCCACCGGCTACCCGCCCTGGGACGGTCCTACGGCCACGGCTGGCGGGCAGGGCGCGCCCTGGTCCCCCAGTTCTGCCGCGGGTGGACCGCCTTGGGGCAACGGCTATCTTGTAGGTTGCAGCGGCAACGCTCCTAGATCCGAAAGGGAAACCACCGTGTCACTACCAGGCGACGGGCTCCGCGTCCACAAGACCGACGCCGAATGGCGAGAGCAGCTCACCGAGCTGGAGTACGCGGTGCTTCGCCAAGGCGGAACCGAGAGGCCATTCACCGGTGAGTACACCGACACCGAACTGTCCGGGGTCTACCGCTGCCGCGGCTGCGCGGCCGAACTCTTCCGCAGCACCGAGAAGTTCCACAGCCACTGCGGCTGGCCGAGTTTCTTCGCCCCGCTGGCCGAGGATCGGGTCCGGTATTTGCACGACGATTCCCTTCCCGGCCGCCCCCGGGTCGAGGTGCGGTGCGCGGCCTGCGATTCCCACCTGGGGCACGTGTTCTCGGGCGAGGGCTACGGCACCCCCACGGATCTGCGCTACTGCATCAACTCCGTCTGCCTGACCTTGGACGAAAGCTGACGCCGTGTCGGCGCGCCGCCTGGGCAGCGCGCGTTTAGATGCATAACCTTCCGGTGTGCCCGGCAACAGATTTCCGGAGAGCTCAGCAGGTTTTTCCCAGGCCGTCGCTGAGCTTGCCGCCATGCAGTGGCGTCCCGAGCTGTCGGTAGAGCAAGTAGGTTCGCCGCAGCGCATCGCCCCTTATTCCGTCGCAGCCTCCGCAGAGGTCACGAGCGGGGATTCCGCCGTGAGCACCGGGCGCATCATCCTGCTCCACAACCCGCGCGGCGACGCCGCCTGGGAGGGTGACTACCGCTGCGTGATTTACGTCCGGGCCGAGGTCGATTCCGACATGGTGTCCGACCCGCTGCTATCCGAGGTCGGCTGGTCCTGGCTCAGCGATTCTCTTGACCAGCGCGAGGCCGCACACACCCACCCGGCGGGCACGGTCACGGTCTCCTACAGCCGCAGCTTCGGCGCCATCGCCAGCGCCGACGACAACGCCGAGATCGAGCTGCGGGCGTCCTGGACACCACAGCTCGACCAAGGCCAGTCCTTCGTCCCCCACCTAGAGGCGTTCCAAGACCTGCTCTACGCCGTCGGGGGACTGCCTCCCCTGCCGAACGGCGTCTTCTATCTTCAGCGGATCGGGCGGCGCGGATGACCAGCGACGACCTGCCCTACCTGGACCAGCCGCGTGAGCCGGTGCCCGCGCTGGTTGAGACCCCGGCGCAGCTCGCTGCCCTGGCCGAGGCGCTGCGCGCGGGACGCGGACCGGTCGCCTTCGACGCCGAACGCGCCCACGGACACCGGTACCATCCGAAGGCGTACCTGTTCCAGCTGCGGAGGGAAGGAGTCGGGACCGCGCTGATCGACCCGATCGCGTTCGAGGTCGCAGGGGTCACGGATCTGAGCCTGCTCACCGAAGCCACCGGGACCGCCGAGTGGATCGTCCACGCCGCCAGCCAGGACCTGCCGTGCATGCTCAGCGACCGGATTCGGCCCACCGCGATCTTCGACACCGAACTGGCCGCGCGCCTGCTCAACTACCCTGGCGTCGGGCTCGCCGCGCTCGTGGAACACCACTTCGGGCTGCGCCTGCGCAAGGCCCATTCCGCGGACAATTGGTCTACCCGGCCGCTGCCGCCCAGCTGGCTCACCTATGCGGCGCTAGACGTCGAGCTGCTCATCGAATTGCGCGAGCTACTGGATCGCGAGCTCATCGCGGCCGGGAAACGGGACTGGGCGCACCAGGAGTTTTCCCACATCCTCGCCTCCGCCCAGGTGCCTCCCAGGGTGCCTGAGGAGGACCGCTGGCGCCGGATCAGCGGGCTGCGTGACGTCAAACACCGGCGGGGCCTCGCGGTGGCCCGGGCGCTGTGGCTGGAGCGGGAGTCTATCGCCGCGAACCTCGACCGCCCCACGGGACGGCTCCTGCCCGACTCCGGCATCGTGGCGCTGTCGGCCATGGTCGCCGACACCGGCCCGCTTCCCTCCCGCGCCGAGCTGAACACGGTCCGGGAGTTCGGCTTCCGCGGTGCTAGGAGGTTCATCCAGAACTGGCTGCGCGCCATCGGGAGCGTCGCCAGCCTGCCCCGGGACCAGTGGCCGCAACGCCACCTGCCAGCGACCGGGCCTGGCCATCCCCGCAACTGGGGCAGGCATCACCCGGAGGCCGCGGCGAGGTGGGAGGCGACCAGGGCCGCCGTCGACGAACGCGCCGCGAAACTGAACCTGCCTCCCGCCAACCTGATCCAGCCAGCGGCGCTGCGGGAAGTCGTCTTCGCCCCGCCCCCGCTCGACGAACTCGCGGCCCGGCTGGCGGAGCTGGGCGTGCGTCCCTGGCAGATCGAATCCGTCAGTGACGTGCTTCGCCGCAGCCTGACGCACTGAGCCCGAGGACGCCCAGCACCCGCTCGCTTACGCTCTCGGCGTTGAGTCCCAGGCTATCCAGCACCTGGGACCGAGTGGCGTGGGGAAGAAACTCCGGGGGGACGCCGAACCGGTGCACGGGAACCGGGCACAGCGCAGCGAGACGTTCCCCCAGGCCGCCGGACAGTAGGTTGTCCTCCAACGTCACGACATGCCGGTGTCTGGCGGCTAGGTCGCGCAGGTTCAGGCTGACCGGCAGCGCCCACAGCGGGTCGGCAACAGTCACCGCGACCCCGTGGCCCCGCAGCCGCTGTGCCACCTCAACCGCCATGCCAGCGAGCTGACCGTAGCCGATCACCAGGACGCTCGGATCGGGGTCGGCCGACAGCACGTCGACGGCGTCGTCGCCCTCACCGACAGTCTCGGCCGCGGGCAGCGGGTCGGGCAGCCTCTCCTTGGAGTAGCGGATCACGGTCGGGGCGTCATCGATCTCGACCGCGCGGTTGAGCACCTTCACCAGGTGTTCGCGGTCCCTCGGCGTCGCCAGCCGGAGGCCGGGGACCAGGCCGAGCAGCGGGACGTCCCACACCCCGTGGTGGCTAGCCCCGTCGGGGCCGGTCACCCCAGAGCGGTCGAGGGCGATCGTGATACCCGCGCGGTGCAGCGCGGCGTCCATGAGCAGCTGGTCGAATGCCCGGTTCATAAACGTCGAGTACACCGCGAAGACCGGGTGCAAACCGCCCGCGGCGAACCCCGCGGCGCTGGTCACGGCATGCTGCTCGGCGATGCCCACGTCGAAGCAGCGCTCCGGGTAGGCCTCGGCGAAGCCGGACAGCCCCGTCGGGTGCAGCATCGCCGCGGTCATAGCGACCACGTTCGGGTGGGTCTGACCGATCTGCACCATCGCCTCGGCGAACACATCGGTCCACGTCGGCTGGGCGGCCAGCGACAGCGGCTCCCCGGTGAGTTCGTTGATCTGGCCGACCGCGTGGAACCGGTCCTGTTCGTGGTTCTCCGCAGCGGCGAAGCCATTGCCCTTGCGGGTGATGCAGTGCACGATCACCGGGGCCCGGAACTGTTTGGCCTGTTCCAGGCTGGCGATGACGGCGCCGATGTCGTGCCCGTCGATCGGGCCAAGATACTTGATGCCAAGATCGGAGAACATGCTCTGCGGCGCGAGCCAGTCCTTGAGGCCGACCTTGAGGCCGTGCAGCAGGTCGTAGAGCGGCGGCCCCACCAGCGGGGTCTGCCGGACGTTCTTCTTGATGACCTGCAGCGCCTTCTCGTAGCGGCGGTCGGTACGCAAGCCGGAGAGGTGATTGGCCAGGCCGCCCACCGTCGGGGTATAGGAGCGGCCGTTGTCGTTGACCACGACGACCAGCGGCAGATCCTGCTCGGCGGCGATGTTGTTCAGCGCTTCCCAGGCCATGCCGCCCGTCAGCGAACCGTCGCCGACGAAGGCCACCACCGTGCGGTCCTCGCCCCGCAGCCGGTAAGCCCTGGCCAGCCCGTCGGCCCAGGACAGCGCGGCCGAGGCATGGGAGTTCTCCACCCAGTCGTGCGGCGACTCCGAGCGGGCGGGGTATCCCGACAGGCCGCCCGCCTGACGCAGCGTCGCGAAGTCCGCGGCGCGACCGGTCAGGATCTTGTGGACGTAGCTCTGGTGACCGGTATCGAAGATGATCGGGTCGTGCGGCGAGTCGAAGACCCGGTGCACGCCGATCGTCAGTTCGACGACTCCGAGGTTGGGACCGAGGTGGCCTCCGGTACGGCTGACTTTGGTGACGAGAAAGGAACGGATCTCCGCCGCCAGGTCAACCAGTTCGGCCTTTGAGAGGGTACGTAGGTCCGCTGGCGAGGCGATCCGTTCCAACAAAGACATAGCTGTCATTTTATGACGACCTGTCGCTTCGCGGCGACTCGATGGGGCGGCTGCACCCGGTGCCAGACTGAAAAGGTGCTGTGTCCCACCCCCGGGTGTGGGCCACAGCACCGCAGAAGACCGGCCGGGTTGGCCACCGGGGGCCACGGACCGGAGTTCAGCCGACTCCCACCGCCAAGGTCAGGCCTTGGCAAGGTTGCGCAGCACGTACTGCATGATGCCGCCATTGGTGTAGTAGGCCCGCTCCCCCGGCGTGTCGATGCGCACGAGCGCATCAAACACGATCTCTGAGCCGTCTGGGCGCACCGCGGTCACCTTCATCGTCTTCGGCGTGACGCCGTCGTTCAGCGTGGTGACCCCCTCGATCGAGAACACCTCCTCGCCCGACAGACCGAGCGAATCGGCGTTCTCCCCCTCGGGGAACTGCAGCGGCAGCACGCCCATCCCGATCAGGTTGGACCGGTGGATGCGCTCGTAGCTCTCGGCGATGACCACCCGGACACCGAGCAGCGAGGTGCCCTTGGCCGCCCAGTCCCGGGACGAACCGGAGCCGTATTCCTTGCCGGCCAGGACCACCAGGGGCACCCCCGCGGCCTGGTAGCTGACGCTGGCGTCATACACCGTGGTGACCGGCGCGTCCGGCTGCGTGAAGTCCCGGGTGAATCCGCCCTCGGTGCCGGGCGCGAGCTGGTTGCGCAGCCGGATATTGGCGAAGGTGCCGCGGATCATCACCTCGTGATTGCCGCGCCGCGAACCATAGGAGTTGAAGTCGGCGCGCTGCACACCGTGCTCGGTGAGGTAGCGTCCCGCCGGGCTGTCGGCCTTGATGTTGCCAGCGGGCGAGATGTGGTCGGTGGTCACCGAGTCGCCGAGCTTGAGCAACACCCGGGCGCCAGCGATGTCACCGACCGGCTCCGGCGTGGCGGGCATGTTCTCGAAATACGGTGGCTTGCGGACGTAGGTGGAGGCCTCGTCCCACTCGAACAGATCGCCTTCCGGCGTCGACAGCGAACGCCACCGCTCGTCGCCAGAGAAGACGTCGGCATAGCGGGTGGCGAACATCTCGGCGCTGATCGAGCCGCCGATCACCTCTTCAATCTCGGCGGTAGAGGGCCAGATATCGGCCATGAACACGTCCTTGCCGTCGTGGTCCTGACCGATCGGGTCCGTGGCGAGGTCGATATCCATGGTGCCCGCCAGCGCGTAGACGATGACCAGCGGCGGGCTGGCCAGGTAGTTCATCTTCACGTCCGGGCTGATCCGGCCCTCGAAGTTCCGGTTTCCCGACAGCACGGCCGTCACTGCCAAGTCATGGTCGTTGACCGCCTGGCTGACCTCGGGGATCAGTGGGCCGGTGTTGCCGATGCAGGTGACGCAGCCGTAGCCAACGGTGGTGAAGCCGAGCTGGTCGAGGTAGCGCTGCAGACCCGATTTTTCGTAATAGTCGGTGACGACCTTCGAGCCAGGGGCAACGGTCGTCTTGACCCAGGGCTTTGGCCGCAGTCCCCTTTCGAAGGCCTTCTTGGCGACCAGCGCGGCACCGAGCATGACCGACGGGTTCGACGTGTTGGTGCAGGAGGTGATCGAAGCGACCGTCACGGCGCCATGACGAAGCTCGAACTTGGCACCATTAGCCAGGCTCACCGGGACCGCGGCGTTGACATCGGCGGTATAGGACGGCAGAGCCTCCGCGAAGGCCTTTTTGCTGTCGGCGAGCGCGATGCGGTCCTGCGGGCGCTTGGGACCGGCGATCGACGGCACCACATCGGCAAGGTTGAGCTCGATGTACTCCGAATAGCGGGGCTCCCGGTCGTCGTCGTGCCAGAGACCCTGGGCCTTGGCATAGGCCTCCACGAGGGCGATCTGGGCCTCGTCCCGGCCGGTCAGGCGCAGGTAGTCGGTGGTCTTGTCGTCGATCGGGAAGACCGCGATGGTGGAGCCGTACTCCGGGCTCATGTTGCCGATGGTGGCGCGGTTCGCCAGCGGCACCTGGGAAACGCCGGGGCCATAGAACTCGACGAACTTGCCGACCACCTTGTGCTGCCGGAGCATCTCGGTGATGGTGAGAACCAGGTCGGTAGCGGTGACCCCGTCATTGAGTTTGCCGCTCAGTTTGAAACCAACCACCCGCGGAATGAGCATCGACACCGGCTGGCCCAGCATCGCCGCTTCCGCCTCGATACCGCCGACGCCCCAGCCGACAACGCCCAGGCCGTTGACCATGGTGGTGTGGGAATCGGTCCCCACGCAGGTATCCGGATAAGCCTGCAGGACGCCGTCGACGACCCGGGGGAAGATGACCCGGGCGAGATTCTCGATGTTGACCTGGTGCACGATGCCCGTGCCGGGCGGAACCACCTTGAAGTCGGCGAAAGCCGTCTGGCCCCAGCGCAGGAACTGATAGCGCTCTCTGTTGCGCTGGTACTCCAGCGCCGTGTTGAGGCTGAAGGCGTCCGCGGTTCCGAAGTGGTCGGCGATCACCGAATGGTCGATGACCATCTCGGCAGGCGACAGCGGGTTGACCTTGGCCGGATCACCGCCGAGTGCGGCCACCGCTTCACGCATCGTCGCCAGGTCAACAACACAGGGTACGCCGGTGAAATCCTGCATGATGACCCGGGCCGGAGTGAACTGGATCTCGCGATCGGGCTCGGCGCTCGGGTCCCAGCACCCAAGGGCCCGGATGTCATCGGCGGTGATGTTGGCACCGTCCTCGGTGCGCAGCAGGTTCTCCAGCAGCACCTTCAGGCTGTACGGAAGGCTCTCCTGCCCCTCGACGGCGTCCAGGCGGAAGATCTCATACTGAGTGCCGCCGACGTCCAACGTGGACCTCGCCCCAAAGCTGTTCTTACTCATTGGCTCACTTCCCTCTCGATCCGGCCCCTGCGCCAAGATCTCTTGACGTCAAGATAGTACCAGAACCGGCACCGCTTCGCATGTAGAATCCGACACCTGGTGTGCATCTTTCCCGGTCATTCGGCGGGAGTGCTGGGCCAGCCCTCCTCGGCAGCGCGGCCACCCTCAGCAGCGCGGCCGCGCTCGATCTCGAGCAGGTTCTGCAGCTGATGCGATTCGTCGCGGGCCTGGCGGAGCTCCTGCTCCAGCGACTCGATGCGCCCAAGCAGCTGCGGCATCGTGGTGTCCCACGCGGTCGTCGCACCCGTCTCGAGCCGAGCCATCTCGATCTCCTGTTTGCGAAGCTTCTCTTCCAGTTCCTTGATCCGCGCCGCAGCGGCGTTGCCCGCCTCGGCCGCTGCCGGACGGTCAGCCTGCTTCCCGTCATCCAGACTGGCACGGTTGACCGTTTCCTCGTTCAGGTCGGCCCGGGTCACGGTTTCCTCGCCTGCGTCAGCTAGCGAAGGCTGGTGGGTGACCGGATGGGTCTGTTCCAGCGAGGGCGGCAACGCCGTTGCGTCACCGGCGAGATCCACCAGGCCCGGCACAGAGGGACGAGCGGGCGGCTCGTACAGCTCGGGCAGAACCGGCAGCTTCGGGGCAGGCCCGTCCGAACCCGGCGAGGGCACCACCGGCGGCTGAGCCTGGGA
Organism: Propionibacteriaceae bacterium; assembly: GCA_030529455.1. Taxonomy (GTDB): domain Bacteria; phylum Actinomycetota; class Actinomycetes; order Propionibacteriales; family Propionibacteriaceae; genus JAUMWV01. The sequence goes on from JAUMWV010000006.1 coordinate 38,327, forward strand.
GAGACGACCCGCCCGCTTCCCAAGCGCCCGCCCAGCCAGGAAGGCGAGCACCACGCACACCAGCAGGATGGCTGCCAGCTCCAGCGCCAGCAGCAGATAACCGTTCATCATTTACCTTTCGCCTCGTGAAGCAAACGTCACACGCCGGTTCTCGGCCCTACCCGCGGCCGAGTCGTTGCTAGCGGCCGGGTCCTTCTCGCCCTTGGCGACGACCGACATCCGGTCGCGTGCCACTCCGGCCGCTACCAGCGCATCGACCACCCGCCGCGCCCGAGCCGCCCCGAGCTCGGCGCGGAAGGCGGCGGTGCGGCCGTTGTCGGTGTGCCCGGCAACTTCAACCTCAACTCGAGGGTTAGCCTTCAGCCAAGCGGCCATCGCCCCCACCTTTTCCGTCTGCCCTGGGGTCATCTTGTCCGTCCCGCCCTCGAAATAAATGACAACCTTGGGCATGGGCGCAGGGGCCACAGAAGGCGTCGGTTTGATAGTGGGCGACGGCGCCGGAGAATTGCTCGCCGTCGGCTTCGGACGAGGCGTCACCGAATTACTCGCCGATGGGCTACCGAGAGATGCCCCCGGCGCCTTTGGCTGAGTCTGCGCAGGCGTCACGATGGGCCCCGGAGACTCCCCCTGACTAGCAAAAACGTTTGACACACCAGCGACTCCCCGCACGATCGCGACGGCCCGCTCCAGCTCCTCGGGCGAGGCCGCGCTGACCCCTGCGTCCCGGCCTGAAAACACGACGCGAGCTTGGGTTCCAGCGCGTTCCAGCGCCGCCTCGGCCTCGACCGACAGCGTCCTCTCGACCAGCCATGCTCCCCCGGCAGCGCCCGCGGCCACCGCAAGCGCGAGCCCGGCGGCAGCCACCAAACTTGATCCGTTCACGTCACCTCCCCATGACATCCGACGACTGACCATATATCGCAACCCGCCAGTGTGCCGGACTCTTGACCATCAAAGTTTCACACTTTTCGCGTTTTGTGGCGATATCTGGCTCTCACCTCTTACCATTTCCCTCAACGAGGACCACATCTAAAAGGGGAGAAGATAGATGTCCGCGACCGCCTACAACTATGGGCCGAAGTATGCGACGACACCAGATCAGTCGAGCGTGACATATCTAGCAACGCCGGAAGGAAGTAACATGGACGGCAAGTACGGCAACAGCAAGCAGAGCGATCTGAGGCTAGTCATCACGGCCATCCGCCGTGCGATCCCGGAGCTCAACGGGGTCATGATCGCATCGCAGGATGGCCTGGCCATCGCACACGATTTCTCTGAGAGCGAGGCTGAACGCGTCGCCGCCATGGCAGCCACTGCGCTCGGCCTGGGCAAGCGCATCTCTGAACGCACCAACATGGGTGACCTCGCTGAGGCGGTCGTGCGCGGCCAGAACGGCTACCTGGTCGTCTATGGTGCGGGGGCTGACGCCGTGCTGGTGATGCAGGGTCCGATCGACTCGAATCTCGGCCTCATGCGGATCGAGGCCCGGGTCGCGTCCGTTGAGATCAAGCAACTCCTGTCGCGGGCCTGAGCATGGAGTCGATGCACGATATCGCGCAGGCAGCGCTCCAGCAGATGCCGCCGACGAGCAGGCTGCGCCAGGAAGACCGCGACATCATCCTGCGCAACAAAGACCACCTGCTGGAGCTTGGGCCGCTGATCGTCCAGTCCTTCTACGACACGCTGTACGATCATCCGCCGACCTCGGCCGTCTTCCAGGACGGGGAACGCCCGGCTCGGGAGGGCACGCTGGCCAACTGGTGGACGCGCACCGTCAACGGGCCGCTGGACGAGGACTACTTTGCCTGGATGGCGCTGGTCGGCCTCGTCCACGTGATCCGTAACGTGACCAACCCGATGATGCTCGCCATGTCGGACCATGTCGCAGGCCTGGTCGCGGAGAAGTCCCATGAGTTCCCGATCCCAGCCACTGAGCAGCAGGACCTCGTTGCCGCTTTCGGGCGGCTGGCTGCTTCCGTGCGGGCGATCATCACCTGGGGCTACGACCACGCGGTGAGCGCTGCGCTGTTTGAGGTCGCTGGCATGCCGGAAGCCCTGCTGGCGCGGCTACGCGACCAAGAGATCATCACGGCGCTGCGCGACGCCCGGACTCAGCTGGCGACATAAGCCGCATGTCCTTGGCCCCCGGGTGCTCAGCCAGGCCGGGGGCCAAGGAGCGCGACGCATTCCACGTGATGGGTCATCGGGAATAAGTCAAAAGCGCGCAGCTGCTTAGTCTGGTAGCCGTGTTCCCCAAACATCGCGAGGTCTCGGGCCAGCGTCGCCGGATCGCACGATACGTAGGCGATCCTGGACGGGCCGGTGGACGCGATCGCGGTCACGGCGCGCCTGCCCGCCCCAGACCTCGGCGGGTCGAGCACCACCAGGTCCGCCTGGGGTTTGATCCGAGACAGTACCCGCGCCACGTCCCCGCAGTGAAATACCGCCCGCGGAACATTGCGCCGGGCATGCCCGACAGCTTTCGCGTCCCCTTCGACGCCGACCACGTGGGCTCCCGCGTCCGACAGAAAACCGGCGAACAGGCCCACCCCGCAATACAGGTCGAGCGCGACCTGGCCGGGACGCGGCATGAGCGCCGTTAGGACCTCGGCGACCAGGGTGCTGGCAGCCGACGGGTGAACCTGCCAGAAACCGGTGGACGACACCGTGTACGAGCGGCCCTGGACCGCCTGGATCACGTCAGCGGGCACCCCGTCGAGCGCGACGGTATCGTCGGCGACGGTGACCTGTACCGTGTCTCGGCGCGACGACAGTTCGGCTCCGCGACCGCCCGGATGGGCGAGAAGGCAACCCTGATCCGGAAGCGGAACCACGCGGTGGGAGCGGGCCGCGCGCAGCCCCAGACCCTCCTCGCCCCGGTGGTACCGCATCCGTGTGCGCCAGCCCAGCTGCGGCTCGACGCGCTGCACTTCGCCCTTCCACGTGAGACCGGCTAGACGTTTCAGCTGATCGGCTACCACCTGGCGCTTCCACTCCAGTTGCGCCTCCCCACTCAGGTGCTGCAGGTCGCAGCCCCCGCACTCGCCCGCGATGGGGCACGGTGGGACCACCCGGTCTGGCGATGGCACATCAACGCTGACGACCTCGGCCCGCCAATAGGAAGAATGCGAGGTGTCGGTGACCCGGATCCAGACCCGCTCACCGGGAATCCCGCCCCGGACGAACACCACCCGGCCGTCCAGGCGCCCAACCGCCAGGCCGCCGCTCGCGACGCCGGTCAGTTCGATAGGACCGATGCGTTGTTTCGTTGTGTCTGCCTCGGCCATAACGCCCTTCACGCCTGCTCACTCTGCCCGGGCTGCACGCCCGCACCCTAGTCTATGCGGCCTCGCCACGGCGGCCATCACGTACAGTGATCGCATGGCACGGCGCGAAGCACTCGACTTGCCCCTCGGCGACTCCGTTCCGGCGCTCATCCGGGACGTGCTCTGCCTTGCCAGGAACCGCGACATCAATGTCACGATGGAGCGGCGCCACCACCGCCCCGGGCTCGACGATAGCGCCATCTTCCGCGTTGGCGTTGGCGATCCCGCCGCGGAGCGTTTCGTGGTCTTGACCACGGCCCGGCTGGAAGCACGGCACGCGACCTCCATGCCCGGGGTGTACGGCTGGGTCCACCCCCACGACCCCCGGCTGACCGGCCTTCCCTTCGCTACCGACCCGTCGCTGGTCGGGGCCTGGCTCGGCGAGCCGGAGGTATCGCTCACCACCGTCAGCTACCGCCCCCTGCGCCGCTGCGTGCTCCGGGCACAGGGCAGCCGGACCCGGTATCTAAAAGTCTTGGTCCCCGGCAACGCCGATGGGCTGTTGCGGCGGCACGCGATCCTCCAGGACATCTCCCCGCGGGCCGTCCCAAGCCCGGCACCCGGCGTGGTCCTGCTGGAAGGGGTCGATGGCCGCTCCCTGGCGGAGAGCTACGCGGCCTGGCACCGCTACGGTGAGCAGATCCCGGAGTGGGGCTCGGTGTCCGGGTTGCTCGACTCGTTGCCCGCCGAGGTACTGTCCCTTCCTCCCCGCCGCGCGTGGTCGGACCGCCTCGACTTCTACACCACGGCTGCCAGGGCCATCCTGCCCGGGCATCTCGCCGAGATCGACGATCTCGAACGGCGTCTCCAACCGCTGCTCGATCAGCTGCCACGAGGCCCCCTCGTGCCCAGTCACGGCGATTTCTACGAGGCGAACATCTTCGCCACCGGCGCCCGCGTCCACACACTCATCGACGTCGACTCCGTCGGGCCCGGCTACCGCGTGGACGACTACGCATGCCTGCTGGGCCACCTGGCGGTGCTCCCGGACCTCTCCCCCAAGCACTACGCCAGCACCGGCGAGATCCTGCACCGGTGGACCGAACTCGCCTCCCAGGAGGTCCACCCCGGGGCGCTCCGCGCTCGCGTGGCAGGTGTGCTAGTCAGTCTCTGCATCGGCGCGCAGCCTCCCCGCAGCACGAGGCGGCTCACCCTCGCCCGGGAATGGCTCCGTTCGGCCGAGCAGTTTGCCTGAAGCGGCCCCGCCCCCACGTTTCGCTAGAACACAAACTGCGGTACCGTCAGGGCGTGCATATCGTCATCATGGGGTGCGGTCGCGTCGGAGCCTCACTGGCCCGGGGCCTTGAGGCCCGCGGCCACTCGGTGGCAGTGATCGACGCGAGTTCTGAGGCCTTCCGAAGGCTGGGTTCCGGCTTCAAAGGCATCACGGTCAAAGGAGTCGGTTTCGACCGGGAGGTGCTCGAACAGGCCGAGATCCGGCGGGCGGACGCCTTCGCCGCGGTCTCCAGCGGGGACAACTCCAATATCCTCGCCGCCCGCGTCGTCCGGGAGGTCTACCACGTCACTAACGTCGTCGCCCGGATCTACGACCAGGGCCGCGCCGAGGTGTACGAGAGGCTCGGCATCCCCACGGTCGCGACGGTCAAGTGGACCGCAACACAGGTCATGCGCCGACTGCTGCCGGAGGGATCGGAGCCGGTGTGGCGCGACCCGTCGGGCAACGCCAGGCTGATCCAGGTCGCCGTGCATTCCGGCTGGGTCGGCCAGCGGGTGGGCGCGATGTCAGAAGCCGCGCGGACGCCGCTGCCCTTCATCGTGCGGTTCGGGACCGGCATGGTGCCCACTCCCACCACGGTGTTCCAGGACGGCGACATCCTGTACGCGGCCGCCGAGACCGAACGCACGTCCGAGCTTGAGGCCCTGTTCGCCCAGCCCCCCGCCCGCCACTGATCGGAGAACCATGCGCGTCGCTATCGCCGGAGCCGGCAACGTCGGCCGCTCCATCGCCCGGGAGCTCATCGCCAACGGACACCAGGTGCTGCTGATCGACAAAGATCCGCGCGCCATGAAGACCGACACGGTCCCCGGAGCGGACTGGTTCCAGGCCGACGCCTGTGAACTCGCATCGCTGGAGGAGGCGCAGCTGGAATCCTGCGACGTGTGCATCGCGGCGACCGGGGACGACAAGGTCAACCTCGTGCACTCGCTGCTGGCGAAGACCGAGTTCGGTGTCCCGCGCACCGTCGGCCGAGTCAACCACCCCGGCAACGAATGGATGTTCGACGAGGTCTGGGGAGTCGACGTCGCGGTCTCCACCCCCAGCCTGATCACCGCCCTGGTCGAGGAGGCCGTCACCGTCGGCGACCTGGTTCGCCTCATGACCTTCAAGCGCAGCGCCACCGACCTGGTCGAGATGACGCTGCCAGCCGATTCCCCCTTCATCGGCACGGCCGTCGGCGACCTAGAGCTGCCCCGCGACGCCGTCCTCACCGCGATCATCCGCGGTGGCCAGCCCAAGGCCCCCAACCCGTCCGACACGCTGAGCAGCGGCGACGAGCTGCTATTCATCGTCGGCCAGGATGTGCAGACCGAGCTCAGCAACATGCTGAACCCTCGCCCAGCGGACGAGGAGTTCAGCGAGGACTGAACCCCGGCGGGAGCCGCGTCAGCTGAGCAGCTGGTAGTCCGGGTTGTAGACGACCAGGTCGTCTCCCCGCCTAGTCAGGCGGCCGACGACCTTGACCCGTCGCCCCTCTTCGACGCCGGGAATGCTGCGCCTGCCCATCCAGATCAGCGTCACGGTGCCGGTGCCGTCATCGACCTTAGCCTCCAGCCAGCCGCCGCCGCTGCCGCGCCCCACCCCGGTCGAGGAGATGCGGCCGCAGATCACCACCCGGGAACGGTCCGCGCAGCGGTTCAGGGGTTCGGCGCCCACGCTGTCCTCAACGGCAGCGGGCTCAGTCTCCGGCCTTCTCAGCAGGCGCCGGAGCCTCGTCATGAAGCCACTCGTGTTCGAGGCAGCGGTCATCACGCCTGCATCATTCCCTGCGGCACTCGCATCGGGATGATGGCCCCGGCCGCAGCGGGGTGGGAATCCCGCCGCACGACGGTGTTGGCGAAGAACTCGAACAATTCGAGGGTCTCCCCCTCGAGCTCTAGCTGTTGGGCCGCCTTACCGAACAGCACGCCCCGCAATAGCCAGCGCGGGCCCTGAACCAGCCAGATCCGGGATACGTGCAGCAGCCGCTCACCGTTCTGACCCGTCAGCGGCAGCACCTGCCTGATCTCGGCGCCGAACGGACCCTGCGCCACCGTCGCGGTGCCACCAGAGGCCTCGGTCTCGGCGATCATGGCCGCTCGCACCTCGGCCAGCATAGATGCCGCCTTGGGCGCGGCGAACACGGCCATCTCGATCGCCGACTCGCCCTTGGTCGCCAGCGTGGCCACGACGTGCTGGCTCTCTTCGTCGACCTGGAGCTGGAGCCCCATCTCGGGCATCGGCGTCAGCACCAGCGCGCCGAGATCGATGCGCGCGACATCGTCGGCGTCTAGGTCGACCTCGCTGATGTCGAACGGCCCCTCTGCCCGCCAGTCCTGGCTGTCCAGCCCGGCCCATTCGTCCCCAGCGGGGTCCTGCTGTTCTCCGGTGGCCGGGTCGAGGTCGTCCTCGATCGGGGACTCCACGACGGCATCGCGCTTCTTACGCCCAAAGATCACTTTCTCTCTCCCGGTATTACGCCCCTGGGGCGGCGCCCAAGCCGGACGCACCGCCAGTAGAACCATAGCCCCCACTGCCTCGCGGGGTCTCATCCAGTTCGTCAACCTGGACGAACTCCGCACGGATGAACGGCACGACGACCAGCTGGGCGATCCGGTCGCCCCGGTCGATGCGGATCGTCTCGCGTGGGTCGAGGTTGACGAGGCATACCCTGATCTCCCCACGGTAGCCCGAGTCAATGACTCCCGGCGAATTGACGATGCTCAGCCCGCGACGCGCCGCCAGGCCGGACCGGGGCGTCACCAGCCCGGCCGTGCCCGGGGGCAGCGCGATCGCCACGCCGGTGCCGACCAGTGCCCGCTCCCCCGGCGCGAGATCCACGGGCTCGGCGGCGAACAGGTCGGCCCCCGCGTCGCCAGGCAGCGCGTACCTCGGCGCGCGCCCGGCATCACTCGTCGGCGTCCAGGCGACCTCTGTCACGGCCCGCCCCCTTCCTCGAGGCCTCAATGGCGGCCACGGCCTCATCCGGACGCCGGGAGCTCACCAGCCAGTAGGGATGCGGGTCGGCGTCATCGCAGACCTCGATCCGCACCGCGGTCTTGATGTAGGGTCGGGTCACCAGGTAGGCGCGGGGGTCGCACTCCCGGGAGAGCAGCCGGGCAGTGGTCTGCTCGTCCAGAGCGCTAACCTCACCCAGCCAAGCCCATTCCAGGCGGGCACCCGAAACATCGACGCCGTCCCGGTCGACCGCCAGCCAGGCCCAGCCGTAACCAGTGAGCAGCGCCGCGGCGGTCCCGCAGAACACCAGCGCGGACCCGATACCGAACGCGGGACCGAGAAAAGCCCACACCGACGTCGTCATCCCCGCCACGAAACCGGCCGCGACCAGCCACCACCACAGCGGCGCCACCAAACGTTCCCGATACCTCACCCGCACAACCTACCGCGTCATAATGGTGCGATCGCGAAAGGAGAACCCGTGAACTTGCCGGAGAAGTTCGTCTGGCGCCTGTACAGCGCAGCCGTCGGCACCATCACCACCGTGATCGCCCAGAAGGCGGTCTCCAAAGCCTGGCAGCTCGCCACCGGAGAGCAGCCCCCGGACCCGCACGATCCCGAGGTCCCCACCGGCGAGGCCATCGCCTGGGTGCTGGCCACCGGCATTGGGGTCGGTGTCAGCCAGCTGCTGATGAGCCGCTATCTGGGTCGCCGCCAGGAGGTCCAGCCCGGCCTCTAGCGTCCGCTTCGTCGCGGGGGCCGCTACACGCAGTCGACGCAGTAGTCGACTCCGTTTCGGCTCTCCGCGACCTGGCTCCGGTGTTTCACGAGGAAACAGGAGCCACAGGTGAACTCATCGGCCTGCCGGGGTAGTACCCGGACGGTCAGTTCCTCGTGCGACAGGTCCGCCCCGGGTAACTCGAAAGACTCGGCCGCTTCGACCTCGTCCTCGTCCACCTTCCCCGAGTTCTTGTCGTGACGACGCGACTTCAACTCCTCAATGGAGTCCTCGCTCATCTCCTCTTCGCTCTTACGAGGAGCGTCGTAGTCGGTAGCCATCAGCGTCCCTTCGTCGTGTCCGTTGCCCGCCATTCGTACCACATTTTGCGGTTCATGCAAGATCAGCCCGAAGACACCAACCGCAAGTGACACTTGAGGTTAGCCACGAGGCAGCACAATGGAGGGTAGGTTAGCCGCGTGGCGTCCACCTGGACATGATGTTGGAGATGTTGATGGAACCTGCCTTGAGCCCGAAAGAGATCCAAAGCCGGATTCGCGCTGGCGAGTCCGTCGCTGCGGTGGCCGCGGCTGCTGGCATGCCCGAGGACAAGATCGAGGTTTTCGCCTCACCAGTGATCGCCGAACGCGAACACATCGCCGGGCTGGCCCGCACCAGTCTCGTGCGCCGCCGCGGCGATGCAGCCTCTCATCGCAACCTATTCACCGTCGTCACCGAGCGGTTGCGCGCCCGGCGGCTGGACGCCGACGAAATCGTCTGGGACGCCTACCGGCTGCCCGACCGTACCTGGCGGGTCGTCGGTGTGCTGCAGCACGGCGACCTGGTGCGCGAGGCCTGGTTCACCTACGACGCCCGCGGCAGGTTCTCGGTCACCGCCAACGCCGACGCCCGCTGGCTGATCGGCGAGGAGGCGCCGCGCGGCACGGTTCCGCCCGGGGACGAGAACACCGTCGACCTCAACGACGAGCTCGCTCTCGTCCGGGCCACCGCCGAGAGCCCGGCTACCCCACCCGAGCCGGACGCCGAACCCGAGCCTCCGGTGTCGATCCTCAGCAAGATCCGCCGCGCCGGACAGGAGGAGCTGGAGGACCTCGCCGAGGACTACCACCCGGCTGAACTGGCCGAGGTGGACGGCATGTACGACATCGTCGGCCCGAAACAAAACCAGATGGATGTCCTCTACGAGATGCTGAGCGGCATCAGCGAGGACTCCGTGCGGATCTACGCCGACCTGACTCAGCCCGTCGGCGACCCGCCCGAGGAGGGGGCAGTCAGCTCCACGGAACCTGAGCCTGCCCCGGCGCCGTCCGGGACGGCAGAACCAGACCCCGAGCCGCAACAACCCGCGGACGACGCCCCCGAGGAGGCGGGGCAGGGCGCGCTCATCAAGTCCCCACCCGGCGAGCAGCGTTCCAAGCGGCGCCGCCGCGCCAGCGTCCCCGCCTGGGACGACATCCTGTTCGGCGGGCCGTCACCGAAGAAATAGCGGCTCAGCCGCGTTCCACCGGGCGAGACTGGTCCGAGATCCAGTCGGAATACGATCCGAGATAGACCCTCGGGATGGGCAGGCCCGCGTGCGCGGCCGCCAGCGCGACCTGAGCGGCGGTGATCCCGGACCCGCAGCTCAGGATGTCCTCGGCGCTCAGCTCACCCAGCTGGGCCGCGATCTCTGCCGGTGAGCGGAAACCGCCACGGCTGGTCAGCAACGATGCCGCTGGCACGTTCTCGGCGCCGGGAATGCGCCCGGCGACCAGGTCCAGCGGCTCGACCTCGCCCGAGTAGCGTTCGGGGGCGCGCACGTCGATGAGCCGGACTCCTGCCCCGCGGGAGGCGACCCCGTCGGCGTCCACGGTCCTCAGCTGCCCGGGACTCAGCACCGCATCGCCCGGAGTCACCTCCGGTGCGTCCACGGTGACCGGCAGACCCTGATCCACCCAGGCCTGGAAGCCGCCGTCGAGCACCCGGACCTGGAGCCCCGCGTCGGTGAGCAGCCACCAGGCCCGGCCCGCCGCCAGTGAGGTTGACTGGTCGTAGGCCACTATCGTGCGGCCGTCCCGCACCCCCCACGAGCGGGCGGCGCGCTCCAGGGCCTCCGCGTCCGGACGGGGATGGCGCCCTCCCACCCGGTCGGGACGCGGGGGCGCGGCCAGTTCGGCGTCCAGGTCGACGAACACCGCGCCGGGGAGGTGCCCCTGCGCGTACTCGGCCCGGCCCCGCTCCGGGTCGCCGAGGTAGTAACGCACGTCTAAGATCGTGAACTCATCGAGCCGGGCGGCCAGTTCAGCGGCGGTGATCAGCACCATATTCGTCGTTCCTCTCAGGAGAAGGGCAGCGGGTCGGGATAGAGGATCGCCATGGCGCGCTCGCGGGGCATGCCACGGCGATGATGGGAGCGGCACAGCACCTCGTAACGCACGACGGACTCGTCGGCGGACTCGGTGTCGCCGACCACCACCTGCGACCCTTCGGTGGCCATGACGCCGTTGACGATCCGCGCGTTGTGGGTGCCCCGGGCACCGCACCAGCACAGCTGGGCGACCTGGAGGGATTCCATCCGGTCGGCCAGTTCCACCAGCCGCTTGGAACCCGGGAACAGCTGGGTGCGGAAGTCGGACAGGATGCCGAAAGCGAACACGTCCAGCTGGAGTTCGTCGACGATCCGGGCAAGCTGCTCGATCTGCTCCGGGGAGTAGAACTGTGCCTCGTCGCAGATGAGATAGTCGATCCTCCGGTTCTGGGTCAGCTCGGTCACCACGTAACGCCAGAAGTCGAACCCGGGGACGACCTCGATCGCGTCCCGGCTCAACCCGATCCGCGACGAAATGACCGCCTGACCGGCCCGGTCCTGGCAGGTGAACAGCCGCCCCACCCGGTCGTGGCTCGACTGGGTGTAGTCGACCTGGAGCGCCAGCGTCGACTTCCCGCAATCCATGGGGCCGGTGAAGAAAGTCAGCTCAGGCATGGGGATGCCTCCCCCTGATCGTGTTGCGGTACACCTCGAGGTAGCGCCTCACGGTCGCCTCCGGCGACACCTGATCGATGAGTTTGCTGGTATTCGCCGCGTACCGTGCCCTGCGCTGCGGGTCGGCGAACAGCCTCATCCCGTCGGCGAGCCCCTCGGTATCGGGGGTGGTCAGCAGGCTGCTCTCGGGGGTCAGGCCCGTGCTCAGCCGGTCGTCGCAGTAGATGACCGGCAACCCCGCCGCGACGGCCTCGCTGATCACCAGACCCTGGGAGTCGAACCGGTAGGAGCTGAGCACCAGCGCGTCGGCGTTGACGAGTTCGTAGGCGATCGCGTCTAGGCTGCGCAGGTGCCACCGGAAGTCGATGTTGGGCGCATCCCCCGCGAGCCTGCGCAACACATCGCGCTGGTCCCCATCGCCGACGAGCACCAGCTCCGAATCCGGGATGGCGGCGGAGCGGAAGGCTTTGATCAGCACATCGAGGCGTTTCTCCTTGGCGAGGCGGCCGATGCTGAGAAACCTCACCTTGCCGTCGTCGCGCTCGCGCTTCGTCCGGGCGATGGCCTCTCTGATTCCCCGGTTGTACCCGGTCGGGACCACGTAGCCGGTCAGTTCCCCGTCGGTGGCCTCTCGGATGAGGTCGTACATGAACTGTGACGGCACGGTGAAGGCGTCGACCAGGGAGGCGATCCTAGAGAACGACCGCCAGTCCATCCGCGCCGTGAGGTGGGACAGCTCGTCCGTGCGCCCCGGCATCCGGGCCCGCGAGCCGCTGGACCGCTTGGCGGCCGCCTTGAGCACGCGCGTGATGAGCAGTTCATAGCTCAGCGTCCCGAACAGGCTGGCCACCGGCAGCGTGTCGTGGGTGCCCGCGATGTTGGCGTGGAAGGTGTGCACGTGCGGGACGCCCTGCAACCGGGCGATCCGGGCCGACAGCACCAGCGCACCGCGGTCGGTTTGGGAATGGACGATGTCCCAGCGTCCCCGCTGGCTAATCAGCTTCGCCCGGTACTCGTTGCAGTGCAGCACCGACAGGTGCGCCGGGGTGCCCTCCAGGTAGACGGTCGGGCATTCGATCACCGGCACCCAGCGCGGCTTTTCCAGGTGCCGGTCCGGGGCGATCAGGGTCACGTCGTGGCCGAGCGCGGTCAGCTCCTCGAGCTGGGTCTGCACCGAGCGGCCGATGCCGCCGGAAGACGGGAAGAAGTCGTCCAAGACGATCGCGATCGCTAGCTTGTCGCCATTCATCGCGGACCATCAATCAGCAGGGGGACGCACATCTCGTCTGGGGTCAGCGACCCGTGAACGCCGCGCAGCCCCATCTCGACCGGGTGAGTCCGCGACATCAGCACCCACTGATCCCGCATGGCCACCATGACATCGCCGAGCCGCTCCCCCACGCCGGGAGCCAGCGGGCCGAACCACCCGGAGGCGAGGGCGTCCTCCCGCGTCGCCACCCAGGCCCGGTCGCCGAGAACCTCCCGCCACCGGGCGGCCAGTTCTGCTGGCCTGGCGCAGTACACGTGGCGGAACCTCGCCTCTCCGGCCAGCAGGTCGTAGCCGCCCAGCTCGGGGATGTCCTCGACGATCAGGTACTGGTTATCGTCCACGTTGACCATGCCGTGGTCGCCGGTGACGATGAGACACACGTCGCGGGGGCACGCCGCGCGGATACTCTCGGCGAGTTCGTCCACCCAGGCCAGGGCATTCAGCCAGCGCCACGACCCGACGCCGTGCCCGTGGCCGGTGTGGTCGAGCACCCGTTCGTAGACGTAGACCACCTGGCTGGCCTCGGCCGCCGCGCGCACCGCGTCGATCCGTTCGTCCAGGTCACACTCGTCCGCGATGCCAGAGAAGCGTGCCCCGGTCATACCAGCCCGGGTGAGCGCGGTGTCGTGGAACCTGGCGGGAGCCACGCAGCAGGCCCGGCCGAACTCGCCGTAGAGCGGCTCGAAGGGCTGGAAGGAGGCGACGTCGTCGGGGCCGTTCTCCCAGCTCAGGGCGTTCATGGCCAGCCCGTTTCCGGGGTTTCGGAAGCGGTAGCCGACCAGGCCGTGCTCTCCCGGAGCGCGCCCGGTGCCCAGGCTGGTCAGCGAGGTGGCGGTGGTGGAGGGCACCCCGCAGGTGAGCGGCTCGTGGCCCCCCAGCAGGCCGCCGAGATAGGCGGTGCTGTCCCCATAGCTCCGCAGCTGGTGATAGCCGAGGCCATCCACGAGCAGCACGACGTAGCCGCGGGCCGGTGGCAGGCCGAGCCGGTCGGTCCGCCCCGCCAGACCGCAGCGGGCCCCGATGGCGGGCAGCAGCGAGGTCAGGCAGCGCCCGGCGTAGTCGGGCAGGACCGGCGAGCTCATGACGGCGCGCAGGTCAGCTTCTGGAGCAGCGCGGCGAAGTCCACCAGCGCCTGGGAGCTCGCCGCACCGTCGGCGGCCTGGCTCATCCGCAGCGTGAAGTCGTCGGCCGTCTGCGTCCCAGTGAAGCCGTGGTCGGCGACGCACTCGGGGTCGGCGCACCCGGCAGGCTCCAGGTCCAGTCGCCGGATCGAACCCCAGCCCAGCGTCAGCCAGGTCTCGAACAGCACGGCCTCGCCCTGAGCGAAGCGTTCGGGACGCTGCAGCACCCTCGTCAGCACCACCGAGTAGATCCGTTCCAGCGCCACCGACTCCACGGACGAGATCGCCTGCATGCCTCCGGGCGAGGGCTGCTCGTCGGTGTGCCCGAGCAACAGCCGGGTCGGCGTCACCGCCAGCACCGTGAGATGGCGGTGGATGTCGTTGCCGGTGAACGTCGCCTCGTGATGGATCAGGTGGCCGAGCAGGGGCTGGCCACCGAGCGCGAGTTCGATGGAATCCAGCACCAGCTCCGGGTAGAAGCCGCACTGTTCGATCTCAGTCGCGAGGGCGAGCCGCCTCGCCTTCTCCTCACACGCGGTCACATGTCGATCAGAGTGCACCCAGCCATCCTTCCATGCCGGGCCGAAGCGCGCACCCCACAGCGCCCACTAGAGTCAGTGCACATGAGGACCCGCCCCTTCTTTGCCGCCCGCGCCGAAGACCGCTGGAACCAGTTCCGCGGCTCGCTGCTGCGTCGCTGGGATTGGGTGGCATCCGTCATTCCCTTCACCGGGTACGGCACCGACCAGCAGCTGCGGGTACTGGCCCGGGTGGTTCTGCGGCCGAAGGGGCAGCCGCCGCTGCTGACCGCCGCCGAGGCTTTCCTGCACCGGCGGGGGTGGCGCAATTTCATGGCCGTCCCGGTGGTGCGCGAGCCGGTCCGGCTGAGCGTGGGCGACGAGCACCTGGACCTGGTCACCGACCGGGGCGGCTACATCGACATCAGGATCAAGAACCCGGGCCTGCAACCCGGGTGGCGCACGGTGAGCCTCGTCACGGCAGAACGCGAACCCGTCGAGGCCCCGCTGCTGGTGGTGCCGTCCGAGGTGACCTTCGGCATCGTCAGCGACATCGACGACACCATCATCTCCACGCTGCTGCCGCGTCCCTTCATCGCGGCGTGGAACTCCTTCGTCCTCACCGAACAGGCCCGCCAACCGGTCATCGGGATGGCGCGGCTCTACCAGAAGCTGCTCGACGAGCACCCCGGCTCCCCGCTCATCTTCGTCTCGACCGGCTCGTGGAACACCCACCCGTTCCTCACCAGGTTCATGACCCGCTACGGGTTTCCGCCCGGGCCCATGCTGCTCACCGACTGGGGACCGACCAACACCGGCTGGTTCCGGTCGGGGGCCGAACACAAGCGCCGGGCGCTGCGCGAACTCGCGAGGGACTTCCCGAACATCCGCTGGCTGCTCATCGGCGACGACGGGCAGCACGACCCGGCGCTGTACGCCGAGTTCGCCTCGCTGCAGCCCGAACACGTCCGCGCCCGCGCGATCCGCCAGCTCACCTTCACCGAATCCTTCCTCGCCCACGGCCTCGGCGACCTCACCCAGCGGGAACAGGAGTGGACGCCCGACACCGCGCCGGAGGTGCGCGGCGCCGACGGAGACGAATTGGGCGCTAAACTGCGTGCGATTCTGTAGCCCACCCAGGAGCCGCCGCGATGGCCAACCGAACGCTCGATGAGGACGCCGAACGCATCGTCGATGTCGACGTATCCGCCGAGATGGAAGCCAGCTTCCTCGAATACGCCTACTCGGTGATCTACTCCCGGGCACTCCCGGACGCCCGCGACGGCCTCAAACCCGTGCAGCGGCGCATCCTCTACTCGATGGACGACATGGGGATCACCCCCGAGAAGAGCCACGTCAAGTGCGCCCGCGTGGTGGGCCAGGTCATGGGAGTGCTGCACCCGCACGGGGACGGGGCGATCTACGACGCCCTCGTCCGCACCGCCCAGCCCTGGGCCATGCGGCTGCCGCTCGTGGACGGGCACGGGAACTTCGGTTCGCTGGACGCCGGGCCCGCCGCGATGCGCTACACCGAGTGCCGGATGGCGGCCCCGGCGCTCGCCATGACCGCCGGTCTCGACGAGGACACGGTCGATTTCCGGCCCAACTACGACGGTAAGGAGAACGAACCCGTCGTCTTGCCCGCGGCTTTCCCCAATCTGCTGGTGAACGGTTCGACCGGCATCGCGGTCGGCATGGCCACCAACATCGCCCCGCACAACCTGGGAGAGGTCGTCCAGGGCCTCAAGCACCTGCTGAAGCACCCAGACGCCGACGTCGAGCAGCTCATGCGGTTCATCCCGGGGCCGGACCTGCCAACCGGGGGCAAGATCATCGGCCTTGACGGCATCAGGGACGCCTACGCCACCGGCCGCGGCACTTTCCGAATCCGGGCCAGCGCCCGGATCGAGAAGGTCAGCGCGCGGCGCCAGGGCATCGTGGTCACCGAACTGCCCTACATGGTCGGGCCCGAGAAGATCATCGAGCAGATCAAGGCCGCCCTGCTGGCGAAGAAGCTCAGCGGCATCGCCGACCTCAAGGACCTCTCCGACCACGTCAACGGCACCCGCCTGGTCATCGAGGTGAAGAACGGGATCAACCCGGACGCCCTGCTGGAACAGCTGTACAAGGTGACCAAGCTGGAGGACTCCTTCGCCATCAACGCCGTGGCGCTGGTCGAGGGGCAGCCCCGCACGCTCAGCCTCCGCGAGATGCTGCAGGTCTACCTCGACCACCGGTTGGAGGTCACGACCCGGCGCACCCGCTACCAGCTGGGCAAGGCCACCGACCGGTTGCACATCGTCCAGGGGCTCATGGTCGCGATCCTCGACATCGACGACGTCATCGCGATCATCCGCTCCTCCGACGACGCCGCCGAGGCCCGTGGACGCCTCATGGGGGCCTTCGACCTGACCGAGGTGCAGGCCAACTACATCCTCGACATGC